>CAMBQP010000322.1 GCA_945869955.1 Schlesneria paludicola DSM 18645 | reverse complement strand
CCAATTCAATGATCCGAATACAAATCCCAACGGCGCACAACTGATTTTTACGACACACGATACCAACTTGTTAGGAACCACGGTTGGCGAACCCGCACTCAGAAGAGATCAAGTTTGGCTGACGGAAAAAGATGAGCATGGTATCACAGTGCTTTATCCGTTAACCGAATATCAGCCGCGAAAATCCGAGAATCTCGAACGTGGTTACATTCAAGGACGATACGGAGCGATTCCGTACCTTGGCGACCTCTCATTTGTGATGGAGTAGGCATCGATGACTCAACCACGCCGTGATCGGCAGAAGCAAACGGGTCGAAGGCCACCGTTTCGTCGTCAAGAGCCGACGATTTTGGTTGTCTCCGAGGGATTGACTGAGAAAGAGTATCTCGACGCTTTTTGGAAAGCGTCTCACAATCAAAGAGTCACTATCAAGGTCGTAGGGGAACGCTGCGTTACAAAAACGGTCGTCGAAGTTGCGAAGGAAGAGAGCGATAAGGCGATACAGCGTGCACAAAATGAAGACGATGACAACCTCAAGTTCGATTCGGTTTGGTGCGTGTACGATGTGGACGATCATCCCCATCTTACGGAAGCACGGGAAATGGCAGCGGCGAACGGTTTCGAAACGGCGATCTCGAATCCAAGTTTCGAACTCTGGCTATTACTGCATTTCCGAGACGACCCCGGATCACACCATCGTGATACGATAAAGTCGTTTCTCAAAAAATATGACCCAGGGTACGACAAGCACGTGGACTTTGATCTGTATGCGGGAGGTTATGAGCAGGGGGCAAGCCGAGCCAGAACACTGGACAAGATTGCGGCGCAGATCGATGACGATGGGCGCAATCCGACTACCGGCGTTTATCGACTCACGGAACTCATTCGCGGAACTTGCCCCGAGGTTCGTGGGACGTGGTGGATTGGTGCGAAAACGGAGCGTAAAGAAATGTTGACCGTCGTGCAAACAGGAGATGTTATCACGGCCAATTGCTTTCTGCACGATTCTGCGGAAAGGGAAACTCGTTGGATTTTGAAAGCTCAAGTTTGGAATGACGGTCAAATCACGGGTCATCTCGAATATCCTTCGGGCGATCGCGAATATCGGTTTCAGAAATTCTCTGGACGAATCTCTCAAGACGGTCGCACAATGGAAGGACGAGCAGAGTACAAGGACGGTGGTGGGCATGATCACCTGTGGAGCCGCGTCGGTGAAATCGCTCAGGGGGACGGCATTGCTTAGAAGTCTTCGCAGAAGCAATGCTCTTCCACTGTGATGGATTGTCTGTAGACACGACATCGTCAAACAGGTGGGGCGGGCGAAGCTTGATTCAGAGTCGGTAGTGAGGCTGTGGTCTTTAGCTTGCCAGTCGTTGCTTCCACCGACTTGGGGTGTTTAGGGTATGTCCAAGTGTTACCTCTGTGTCCAGTCGATACACAGGGGGGACAAACAGTGGCATGAAGTCGAAGAATCGACTTCGCAATACCCCGCCGCTGCTTCGGAGTCTGCGCAGGAGTGGCGCTCTTCGTCTGTTTCGTTCGGGTTTCCTGTTGGCCGCTGCAAATTTCCGGTTTGGAAAACCGCACGCTGGTCACCGGGAGAAATGCTGTTTCCAAATTTTTTGAAAAAATTTGATAATCGCACAAAAAACGATTGACATTTAAAAATTTTAAATTTATAATTTCGCACAAGTTTTGTTGTGAGAAGATGGTTTGGTGGTCCGCGTGCTGGCCGTCAGTGGTCGCGGTTTTCGCGGCCGTAGAGCGGATGATAGGCGTGGGCTGCGACGGGCCTGTTTCGGCGCGGTTGCGCCCATTTTCTTGGAATTGCTCAGGGATTTTTTCGTAGATCTCCGTATGCGACAGGAGCTGACTGATGCGTAAGAAATGTTTAAGTACGCCCCCCGCCTGGGCGTTTCCTGATCCCCAGTACGCGGACAATCCAGCGTCCAAGGGGTGGGATGTCGACGGGTCGGCAGGCTCGAAAACGGCGTCGATTCCCGCGGCGGCCGCACGTGCTCCCGTTGAAAAAGGTGGCGGATCGATTGACGGGGGAGGCTCGACCAACAAGGGGGCGTCCAACATGGGAGACTCGAAGAACTGCACAGCGTTGAACAACGGGGGAGACTCGACCAACAGGCACAAGTTGAACGACAAGGGAATGTCGAACAAACCGGGCGGCTCGACGAATGCCAAGGGGGCGTCCCGTCCCGAGGTCGCAAACGATCCCCCGGCTGCACTGTTCTGTTTGACCGAGATCATCGATAAACCGCTGGAATGGGTCGTCGACGGGGTGATTCCGCGGGGGGAGCTGACGCTGATTACCGGGGAAGCGGGGGTCGGGAAAAGTGATTTTCTCGCAGGACTGATCGCCAATGTGACGCGGGGAACGCCGGGGCCTCGTGGTGCGCTTCGGCAGGATGATGCGCTCCGAGCACCAGATCCGGCACCTCATCCGGATCCAGTTCGGGCCGGGGAGGGGAATGTTTCTCAGGCGGGCCTCGGCGAAAAACGGGGTAAAACATCGGCTGGCAGATCTGCGGTCGAGAGCGAGGGAACTCGCCCGCACGATACAGTTCAGAGTCGCTTGTTCAACGCTGCAGGCCGCGGCTTGGTAGACAGCACTTCGGCAGAACCTACACCATTCGAACCCACGCCGGCGGCGGTGGTGATTTTTTCCACCGCCAACATGCTGGCCGATTCCGTTCGGCCGCGATTGATCGAGGCAGGGGCTGATCTGGGGAAGGTGTATGCACTCTGTCAATTCGAAGACCGGGGTCAACTTGAAGACCGGGGCCAACTCGAAGATGCGTCGCGTCCTGGCGGCGGACCCGATGTTGGGAATGTTGCTGCTGGCGGGAATGTCGAGTCTGATAAAAACGCTGTCGACACGAATTCGGTTGCTGGCGATCCGAGTATGCGGCCGCGGATGTTTCAATGGCATCGCGATTTGCCGGTGCTCGAAGCGGAACTCCAACGGTTGCGGGCCGGCGGGGTCGAGGTTTCCCTGATGGTGATTGATTCGGTCGATGGCTTTGTCGATGCCCCCCGGCGGCGATCCCTCAATGCTGCGGAGGTCGAGAAACTGGCCGAGTTGGCGAGAAAGTTCAAGGTGGCAATTGTCCTGGCGGCCAATGTGTCGCCCGCTGCCATGCTGCGATCGAATCGACCGCGGGGAATGGCGGGGATTCAATCACTGTCGACGGTCGCGCGAACGGTCTGGATGGTCGTGCGCGATCTCGATTCCACCAGCGGACGGATGCTGCTCCCCATCAAAAAGAATTGCAGCATGAATCGGAATGGGTTTGCGTTTTTTCTGCATGAGGGCAAAGTGATCTGGGATGACGAGCCGATCGGGATCGAGGGGGAGGATTTTTTAAGGGAGGCGATATTGACCCCGCCCCCGCCGCTGGCACGGGAACATCAATACGAACACAATCGCGTGACGCAATGGCTCTATGATCGACTCCACAACGGCAGCGTTTCGTCTCTTGAAATTCAGGCCGAGGCGGCCGAGCACGAAATCCGTGACGCCTCGCTCAGACGCGCGTTTCGGAGTTTGGGATGTAAGACGAACAAAGAACAGGAGCCGGGGGGTGAAACCCGCTGGTATTGGCGGTTGCCGGGGGAAGGCTTTTTTTTCGATAGCTGGGGCTCCCGCTTCGTCGGGCAGCCTGTGCCGGATACCGATCATTGTCAACGGAATGGAAACCCGGAAGCGACAGAGTTTTAGCAGGGTTTCTCGGAGAAAGATTGAAGAGAAGAGTTTGAACAGAAGGTAACGAAGATAACGAAGGAAGATAACGAAGGAAGAAGGGGAAGGAAGAAGGGGAAAGGGGGGGGCCGATGCTCGGGTCTCGATGTTGGGGGACATTACTTGAGTATTCTGATCGCGATTTGCTTCAGTTGCCGATCGTACAAATTCAATCGTGGATGCCGTGAGTGATTTCGATGAGTTGGATGAGTTGCCTTTGTTCCTTGGCTTTGACTGTCGCTTCCATTCTTGATTGGCGAGAATTGCCGATCCACAAGGAGGGGCTCAATCGGGCATTTTTTCGATTCCACCACGAATCCACTGCGCGAAGTACAAATACTTAACTCAGTAGCAAATAGGACGAGTAGCAAATAGGACGAGCAGCAAATAGGACGAGCAGCAAACAGGACGAGCAGCAAACAGAACGACTTCGCTCCCTGATACGTCCACTTTGACAGTCATGACGATCGGACTGTTCGGTCTCGACCAGCTTCGTGGTCAACTGCTCACAGAGCGTTCAGGCAAATCTCTTGAATCCGGCCGTCGACTCGTGGATCAGACCCTGTTCAAGAAATGCGAAGACTGTGAACCAAGAATCACACGAATCGCACGAATAGGAAGCGACGAAATTTCAAGAGACTGAAAACTGAAAACTGAAAACTGATTTTTCACCACCGCGCACTTCGTTTATCGTTGCACGCTTTTTCCGATTCTCGACATTCTTCAGCATGGTCTTGACCAAAAAATCAGATTCTCATAAAAGACCGCTCGCTTCGACACGTTGGTCCTGCAACATGAGCAGTTACTGCCGAAGCCCCTTCAAAATCATCTCCGCAATTCAATTCACCGCATTCAGACCGCAATCTTCAGGTAGGAAGGTTTCCATGCCCCGATCATCGTTCGGACTAGCCTCGTTGTTGGCTGGTGTCACTGTACTCTCATTTTGTGGATCCGCCTCCGCACAATGGTTTTCCGGATTTCGCGGAAATAGCAACTGTGGTTGCTCGGCACCCTCTTATATGGGGCCCCCTCCGATTATGCAGCAATCGGCTTCGGCCTGCGGTGCCGCTCCCATGATGTCGGCGTCTTATGCCTACAATCAGGGTGTGCAAAGCGGTCCGGCCATGTGTCAGATCGAACAGCCAGTTCAAATGGTTCACGTTCCCGTCGTGCAAACCGTCGCGGTGCAGCGAATGCAGACGGTGGTTCATCCAGTCATGCAGGATGTGCAGGTGACCGAATATCAACCGGTCAAACAAAAGATTTCCCGGCCGGTAGTACGGACCGAGTACGTCGACCAGACGGTGACCGAGATGCGGCCGATTACCGAACAAAAGACGGTCAATGTCCAAACGGTCGACTATCAAAATGTGACCGAATATAAACAAGTGCAAAAGCAGGTTGGCTATTGGACCACGAAAAACGTTCCTACCGGAAAAATCCCGTCGTGTCAGTATGACAATCGGCCGAATTTTGCCGGTGCCATGAACCGGGCGAGCTACGATCTGCGAAATGCTTTTACTCCGAATTATAAGCAGTCGCGAGAATTCGTGCCTCAGACGATGACCTGTACGGTTCCGTACTCGAAACAAGTCGCGATCCCTGGCATGAAGCAGGTCACTTATAATGTAACGCGCATGGAACCAACCCAGACCACTCGCAAGGTGGCGATGAACAAGGTGGTTTATGAGCCGACGGAAATCACCGTCATGAAGCCAATCACGGTCGTGAAGACGATCCAGACTGGCACGCGTGTCT
>CAMBQP010000321.1 GCA_945869955.1 Schlesneria paludicola DSM 18645 | reverse complement strand
TCCCCCTGTGCGATCCGGTGAGCGAGTTCGACCGATTCGGCGGATTCCGAATGCTCGGATTGGCTGGCAGGTTTTTGAATCTCGTCCGACAGTTGTGCCGTCTTTGTGAGCCATAACCGTAATGTGTGGCTTGATTGTAGCAGAGGTGCTGGTTTTTCTCATTGGCTCACTGCGCCTTGACTTTATCATTTTACCGCGTCTCGAAGAGAAGCGAGTTAAACGGCGTTGCGGACCAACTCGAGGCGTCGTTGCGCATTTGACGATTGCCGATGACCTTTGCCCCTTTCGATCCGTCTGTATCAGCCATTGGAATCGAAGTTCGGCAACGTTCAAAGCGATCGGCAGAAGACCGATCGGCCGGCGCCGCTGGCTTTGGGGTCAACGAGGGAAGAAAAGTCTAGCGCCGGGGCCTTTTGGTACGGCTGTCGGATTCGTCGAATGCCGTTGAAGGGGTTTGTTTGAGTCGCTCGGTCACTGCTTGCGACATCAACTTACGCAGATGTGGATCATTCGGTTGACGCGCCGAGCACCACTGCAAGTGATCTGCGGCTTCGGCGGGGCGGTCGACACTGATTAAATCCAGCCCCAGCAGATAGCGCAACGTGTAGCTGCTGGGGACTCGCTGAACACTCTCATTCAACACTTCCACTGCCGTGACCGTGTCACCGAGTTCCAGGCAAGTATTTCGGATGACCATGATCATTGCTTCAAATTCGTCATCGGACTCGAGCGACCGGGCTCGCTCAATGCCGGTCGTAACCAACAGTCGCTTGGTTTGTTGCGCCTCGTCCTCGCGGCCCGCCTTGGTGAAGGCGCGTCCGATCACTTCCAACCCCTTCCAATCGGGATGAAATTCCGTTTGAAAATATTCGAGTGTCATCTGCGCGGCAAGAAATCCCGCAATCCGTTCGCGCATCCGCAGGCTTTGCTCGAAGGCGGGACGCCAATAGTTCAGCGCGGTCTCGATACGCCCCTCTTGCAGTTCGGAAAGGCCGACAAGATACATCATGTCGGGGTCGACGGGGCGTAACTTGAGTGCCTGAGTTAAACAGCGCTGGGTCCATTCGGGGTTGTCTTTACGGCTGAGAAAGTTCAGGTCGGCGAGTTGGATATAGGACTTCGATCGAAGCGGGCAATTCATCAGCGAGCGCTGGACAGCTCGTCGGGCGAGTTTCAACAGTTTGAGATTGGATCCAATCGCGTGGTCAAGCCATTCCATCGCCGCTTTGGTGGTTTTAAACTCAGACGCCTTGACCGCATCCCTGAGCATTCCCACCGACATCGTGTTTTCGGCATGCTGCTGGCGCAAGTCGAATAATTGCAGATAGGCAAAAGAAGCAGACTCTTGCAATTTGGCATCATACGGATTCGCTTTGGCCGCAAGAATCGCTTCGTTCAATCGCTGCGACTGCACCTCTTCCTGCTCTTCCTCACTCAGATCCTTCACGTCCAATTTCGCCAGCCGGATCGCTTCCATGTGATGCGGTTCGGCCCTTGCGGCCGGGTTTTTCAACTGGTACATCCAGACGCCGAGCAAGCCAACTCCGCACAACGATAAGCTGGTCACCAGTCGAGGGAGTTGAAAACTTGTGAGTTTGATCCCTGCCGACTGTCGAGCCATTCGATGCAACCGGGCGGCACACGCGAGTTGTACGGCCAGTAGCAACATGACAGACGGCGTATACCAGAAGAAATCGCCTGCAGCATGAGCAACGTTCGCGATCAGACCTGATAAAATCGTAGCCGCAGCCGAACTGGCTGCCCGATCGGAATTTCTCATGGCGGAAATGCACCACCAGAAACTGGTCCCAATCATCAGGGCACAAACAATCAGTCCTGCCATCCCCGTTTCCGAGGCGACTTGCAGATAACCACATTCGGCATGGGAATACTCGAGCCCATCGTCTCCATGCGGGGCGATGCGGAGTTGATACGCATCGCTATGTGTTCCAATACCAGTTCCCAGCCAGGGGAAATCGCGGGCAACCTCGAGGTTTGCCTGCCAGATTTCGCTCCGTCCCGAATTCTGCTCCAATCGTCCGGTGAGGATCGACTCGTATTTGCTATACGAGAAAAACAGGCCCGTCCCTACCGTGACCAGAACCAGTCCAAGACTGACTTTCGTCGAGGCGATTCCAATTCGGCACATCAGTCCGACAGCAAATAATGTGGTGAGACTCATCGCCACCAGCCCACCCCGTGAGAGCGTCATCAGGACCGTGAGTGCAAGTCCCGCCAATGACGCGAGCAAAAACGCCACAACAAACAGGTGCATTCCCTGGGGCAGACCACTCTGAGAAACCTGATCCTGTTGCTGTTGCTGGAAGCGACGTAATAACCACCAGATCACCGGCGCCATTCCGAGAGCCAGAAATTGAGCCAGATGATTTCGATTGGTAAAACATCCGAGTGGATAGGCGTCGGTGGTCATGAACGGGTGGTCATAGGTCCAGAAAAATTTGCCGTTTCCGGCCAGAAACTGGAGCTGTGCAAAGACCATCATCCCAATCGAGGCGAGGGCGACCAGGCAGAGAGTTTGTTCAATGTCGCCCAGCGTTCGCGTTCGTTGGCAGGCGACAGCGAACAACAGACCATACGCTGTGAAGGTCGCCAACCCTGATGTGGTCTCCCAGGGGGCCAGCGAAAGTTGATGCCAACCGCCAGCAAATACTTTTGCGGTATCGGGTTCAAACCAGAGTGGAAGCATCGATTGGATTTGGGGTGAAAAATACAGGAGCCATGAGGTGGGCAGGGGGACGATCTGGCAGACGCCAACTAAAAGTCCCGCGAGCCATAACCATTCACTTCCCGTCCAGGAATAGCGGCTCTCCGAGGATGTCCATTGTGAGAGGATCCAGCAGCAGGCGGTGATTGAGGCTCCTAACACCAGCGCCAGCTGGCCCCCACCCATCCGGCCACCAAATCCCATCGCGACGAATAACATGGTCAGCCAGAGGCAAATATCGGTCGCCGTCACTAGCCAAGGCTGTGAGTCACGGCTCGACTTGGCGTGAAAATCGTTCCCCGCACTTTTGTGCCGCGCGGATTTCGCGTGCTGTGAAGAAGATTTCGTGCGCTGTGAAGTTGTCGGTTGCGGCGATGTTGTCGCTTGCTGCAAAGGTTTGGTCTGCAGTGCTGGTTTCGTCTGCAGTGCGGGCTTCACCTGCACTGCCGGTTTTACGTTTACCGCTGTTTTCGCTCGTTTCGGCCCACTTGACATGGTGTGAGAGACTCAACAAAAACAGGAAGTTAAAAGGGTCAAATCAGATCAGCGCGTAGATTCGCAGCATCGGTAAAGTCTGCAAAGCCCAATTTTTGGGTGAGACAGGAAACTGAGTTTTCAGTTTTCAGTTTTCAGTTTTCAGAATCTCGAATCCTTTTCTCTTCCGATTCGCGAATCGGCTGCGGCATTCCTGGGATTTCCCCGATCGCTGCTGTGAGACGGGGACGATAAAGTCGCGAGAGACCGTGCCGTTTGATCGTCATGGCCGACAAGTCATGGCCGAAAAACCATGGCCGACAAGATGGGGTGATGAGGGGCCTAAGGCGTCGTACTTGCTCCTGGGTACAGTGGTTGTCTCCTGCGTATTGGTTTTGTGGTGGAACCGGAAAATGTCCCTTGGGAAATGACTCGTGACGGTTTAGCATGGAGTTTGACGCCGTTTTCTTTTGAAAGACCCCGAATGGCCCCCGCTCGTCTGGAATTGCCTGTTCTGCAAAATTGGAGTTGCCATAATTGTGGCGGCTGCTGTCGCCAACATTTAATCGAGGTGACTGAAAAGGAACGGCAGCGAATCCTGACGCAAAACTGGTCCGCCGCCGACGGTGTGAATCAGCTGGTCATGACCTGGCATGCCGGTCCCCCTTGGCGAAAGCGGTATCGTTTGACTCATACTGCAGACGGGGGTTGTGTCTTTCTCGACGATCAAGGACTCTGCCGGATACATGCCAAATTTGGTGAAGCCGCCAAGCCACTTCCCTGCCGCATTTATCCGTTTGCCTTTCATCCGTCAGGAAAAACGTTTCGCGTCAGTCTCCGGTTCAGCTGTCCCTCGGTCGTTGCCAATCAGGGAAAGCCGACGACACAGCGCGCCCGTGAACTGCGCGGCCTGGCGGAGGAATTGGCGCTTCCCGACACTTCCACGCTTGCTCCCCCGCTTTTAACTCGACGAGATCGCCTCGACTGGGGTGATCTGCTGCCGTTTGTCGAAGCCCTGGATCATACGCTGGCGGATCCGGCCTCACCCTTGGTGGTCAAGCTGTTGCGGGCCATCACCTGGACGACACTCGTCGGCCAGTCCTCGTTTGAAAAGCTGCGAGGCCCACGGATTCGTGAATTTCTGGGACTGTTGATGGAAGCCGCGCGGATCGAGGTTCCGGCATTGCCCGTCGCGGTGGATGAACCAAGTCAACTGAGCCGCTTGTACTTTCGGACACTGGTGGCCCAATATGCTCGTAAAGATACGGTCGCGGATCTCTCGTCGGGGTTCTGGGGCCGCTGGCGACTCTTTCGAGCCATCGTCCAATTCACTCGCGGGAAGGGTGAGATTCCTCCACTGCAAACTGGGCTGAAACCGGTCCCGTTTGCGGCCTTGGAGCACCCTTTTGGCCCCCTCACGCCGGAAATGGAGTCGATCCTCACTCGCTACTTTCGCGTCAAGATCCAGGGAATGCACTTTTGTGGCTCGGGCTATTATGACATTCCGTTTGTGGAAGGTTTTCACAGTCTGGTGTTAATCTTGCCGGTGACCTTATGGTTAGCCCGCTGGATTGCCGTCAGCGGAGGGCGAGACCAATTGTCGGTCGAAGATTTTTCCACGGCACTGGCGATGGCAGATCACAATCATGGCTATTCCCCCGCATTTGCCCAATATGCCGCTCGGAGTCGAGTGCGGTGGCTGGCCGAAGCGGGGGACTTGTCCCGATTATGTCTCTGGTATGCGTGCTGAAAACTGAAAACTCCGTTTTCCCGCCACTCACTCATACCTCAACGCCTCGATCGGATCGAGTCGGCTGGCGCGTCGTGCCGGGTAATAACCAAAAAACACCCCGACCGCAGCGGCGAAAAAGAAGGCGACAACACCCGCAGTGATCGAGACTTGATGAGTCCACTTGGTTCCGGAGGTGAACGCGTTGATCAAATTGACGAGTCCGACCGAGGCACCGACCCCTAGCAAAAATCCAATGATCCCACCCACACAGGACAAGAGCACCGCCTCGACCAGAAACTGACGCAAAATATCGGTGGCACGAGCACCGACGGCCATGCGAATCCCAATTTCGCGGGTTCGCTCGGTGACCGAGACGAGCATGATATTCATAATTCCGACACCACCGACCACGAGCGAAATGGCCGCGATACTCGCCAGCATCATGGTTAAGGTTCCGGTCACGGCACCGAAAATATTGGCGATCTCGGTCGTGTTCTGTACGACAAAGTCGCGCGCTTGTCCCGGCTGAATGCGATGTCGTTCCGAGAGAATCTGATCAATTTCCAATTGGGCCTCGGTCATCACCTGCATCGAGCGGGCGGAAACCATGATCGCCCCGACGTT
>CAMBQP010000320.1 GCA_945869955.1 Schlesneria paludicola DSM 18645 | reverse complement strand
CACTCGTCGGAAACCTGAGTACGACATCGATTGTCTCTAAGGTCGAGCAATGACCTTTGCGGCAAAGATCATTCCCTGGTTGTGGAGTATCCCCACCCGAGTCCATCAAGGCACGGTCGGATGGATCGCCAGTCGGGTTGGTGCCCGGCATGGGGAACTTGCCCGCCGGTTGCGGTGGCCCCTGGATCGCTGGGCCCCTTATCACCGCCGTAAATTACACTTATGGCGGGCAGGGGCCTTGGGCGATGTGCTGATGTGTACACCGGCTTTACGGCGTTTGAAACAACAAAATCCTCAATGCCATCTTACATTTTATACGAAGTATCCTTCTCTGCTAAGCGGCTTGCCTTTTATTGATGCCGTGAAAACGATGGAGGAAGTTCCTCCCGGTGCGATTCAACTCCGATACGAACGAAGCATTCCCCCGTCGCGGTTTTTAGCGCAGATCATGGGTGATGAAATTGGAGTCGACGTGACAGAGATTCGCCCCTCTTGCATGAGAAACTCCGCGATTTATGCAGAGATTTTAGGGAAATTGCAGCGGTTGCCCAAGCCCTGGATCGTTCTCTCTCGCCGCGCCGGCCCCTGGACTCCCAACAAGCAATGGCCGCTTGAGTATTGGGAAGATTTCATCGAACGACTGCTCACCTGGTCCACGGTGATCGAGATTGGGGCAGAGATTGATCCTCACGATCGAAAGCACGAATCACCCCGGTATTGCGACTTGAGAGGGACACAGTCACTGGATGAACTGGTGGCGACCATTTCCGCAGCCGATCTCCACGTTGGGCCCATCTCTGGACCCGTTCATATTGCCGCCTCGTTCTCGATACCGTCGGTGGTCATTTACGGCGGGTATGAACATCCTGGACCGACTCTGTATGAAGGCAATATCAGCCACGATACCCCCTTGTCTTGTTCCCCCTGCTGGCTCAGGACCCCTTGCCCGATAGACCGGCTTTGCCTTCGTCAAATCCAATCCGTTTCCGTCGAAAAGTCGCTGAAGGACCTTTGGCTGCAAATCGGTGCCCCAAACTGAAAGCGACGTACCGCGAATGAATATCCTCTTTTCGACGACACGCCATTGGAATCCAGGTGATGAACTGATCAATCGCGGGATTGTTCAGCTTTTGCGATTTTCTGACTATCAATTCAACTCGATCGTCTGGAATCGCCATCCCTCGATTCGCCCTGGCCATACCTCGTTGGACAATTCTTTTGACGAGTTTCGGCATGACCCCAAGTCGATTGATTATGTAATTTTCGCCGGCTCCCCGGAATGGTTGGGTCCGAGAGTGGACCCGCTGTACCAACTGATTCAGCGAAACGGACTCCGTTGTTCGCTGATTGGGATTGGGAGCCATGGCGAAAAGTTTGGTTTGATTCCCGTCGTGAAGCAGGTGCTTGAGCATCATACCGACTTGATCATCTGCCGGGATCAAAGCACCTTCTCCAGGCTGACCGGGAAATTTTCGATTCCCCATGCCCAATTGATGCCTTGTCCGGCGTTATTTCACTGTGTCAGTCCGATTCGTCGCCTGAACCTGCAGAAAGTTGCGGTCATCTATCAGTCGACCTACACACCCTTTCAATCGGTCAACATCAAAACCCGCGATTTTCTGATTCGATTGATTAACGAGCTCTCTCAACAAATTTCGGTGCAGGTGATTTGTCATTACATTGACGAGGCTCTCGAAGCATCCGCCATTTTTGGTAGTGAACGAGTTCGTTTTTCGTCGGATGCCGCCGACTATGAAAATTATTTCAAGGAAGTCGATTTGGTCGTCGGGGCTCGTATTCACGGCTGCCTCGGAGCCATGAGCTGCGGCACTCCCGCGATGTTGCTGGAATGGGGGTCAGACTTGCGACGAAAGGGAGTCGCCGACGAGATCCCCCTCTTATCACTGGGGCAGCTGAATTCGGTTTCCACCTTAATCCAACAGATCCTGAGCTTCGATGTGGCCCAACAATCGGCCCGGATTGGCGAATGGCGGATCCCGGTACAAAGCGAGTATCAACATCTTTTACGAAAACATATTGCAATCCGACCCCATGCGGAACTGCAACCCGAGAATGATCATGAGCGGATTCAGCAAGTTCTGAGGAATCACCAATTGAGATGCCAGCAGGCCCCCAATCACCGCCGTGCGCAGCGTCTGAAACACGTTTTCCAAATCGCCAAAAACCAGGTGACGGCCAGAATCCGCCGTCTCTTTCCCGAAAAGCCGTTCCAGTAAGGTCGCATCACGTTGCCCGTCGCGGCCTCAGCCCAAGTAGTTGTTTTCCGCCAAAACAAAACCCGCAAAACGACCACAGCCGATTCGATGACGAGCATCGAATCGGCTGCGTTGTTGTCTCGTGATGATCAAGATCCCGTTACTGCAATTCCGGGTCCCAGGCATTCGCCACGGGTGCATCCGGGGCAAGCACATAAATCTCGACGCGACGATTTTTCTGCCGGGTTTGCTCGGTGGAGTTTGGCTCCACGGGCTGATACGGGCCGTAACCTGAAATCCCCATCCGATTCTCGTTGATTCCTGATTTTCGCAAGGCACGCATCACAGACAGGGCTCGGTGGGCTGACAGACCCATGTTGTCCTGATGGCGATCGGCGACCGCCTTACGTGAAACCGGTTTGTCATCAGTATGCCCCGAGACAAGGACTTTCAGGCCACGAGCATCTCCCTGATTCATGATCTGGGCAAACTCTTCCAATACTTGTTTCGCTCGCGGCTGGACTTCATCGCTACCCGAAGAGAACAGCAGGTCGGTCGAAAATTTGCTAACTCCGGTTTGAGGATCGAAATCAAAGTCTTTGTATTTCTTCCGCAATTCTTCCAGCCGTCGATTGGCATCCGCTGAGAGTGGGCTGTTCCCCCCCTTCACCATTAAGGTCTTCATCCGCTCTTCTAACTGACTGTTCGAAGAGGCCAGATTTCCCAGGCGAGCGTTCGCAGCGTCGAGGCTTTGCTTGGCCGCCATATACTGTTGTTCGAGCGCGGCCTTGTCGGCAGCCAGTTGGCTGGCCGTGGCCCCCATCCCGTTTCGCTCCATCGCCAGCGATTTGTTCTGTTGATAAAGCTGTTGCGCTCGAAGCTGACTCTGTTGGAGTGCATTCCGAGGTGGTGCGTGATGACATCCCATCGGGACCAACGCGAACAACATAAGGCCTGCAGACAAACAGACCTGGATAGGACGAAGCATCGGAAACTCCTCGGTGAAGCGTACCGACGTGCAGACGCGAAGCCGAATGATCCGGAAGGACGCCCTACACAGGACGAATCCAGACGAAATCAGCCGCACGATGGACACGAGGGCCAACGTACAATGAGAGGCGAATTGAATTGTAATTTTGGAGAGAGAGCATACAGACGTGTGGCTCAAACGTGTCAGTGGTCCACCATTCCCGCGATGGACCACACGTCCGAACCGTGCGAGGCGGATTTATAGTGACGAGGCGAATCTCTGCCAAGAGGAATAATGAGCGAATCCGTGGGGTTTCCGAGTAAAAAAAATGGGGAACCTCTTGAAGACTCGTCATGTTCGGCAAGTTTTGCCGGAATTTCCGGGAATTGATCCACGATTGATGATACAATCGCGCTGACGGCGGAATTTCTTTTTGAGAGTCCTGTCATGAATCCTGTGGAATCAGCTCAACAATCTGCAGCGCAAGTCGTTTTCCGGGAAGTTTCTGCAGCAACTTTCCCGCAAAAAAATCCCACATCGGCTGAGGATGCGGACGCAGTTTTATTATCGCTGGCAGATGACCAAGTGACTCAGCCCACCACGGCAACGTCATTAAAAACGGGCTTGATCGGGGCGGGACTGAGCCTCTTATTCCACCTGTGGCTCGTGGTGACCCTGACGGGAATTGTGTTAGACCCGCCCCCCCCCGCAAACAGTGACCTGATTGAAACCCGGTTCGTCGACAAGCCTGTCGTTGATCCGCTGCCGGAAGTGCGCGAGTTTGAACTCGCCAACCCGGATGAACGCGAACTCGAAGTCCAGAAGGCGATCAACGCAACATCGGTCGGACTCGAATTGACCGATCAACCGCGTGCCGAATCCGCACCCCTGTTCTTGTCCAGCGTTGAACTGGATCCCCGTAAAGTCGAATTGCCCCACTTCGATATCTCGCAAGGACTCGAAATCAGCAAGACCATGGTGGTCCCCGGCACCACCGGTGAAGGCTTAGTGCAGATCGAAACCGCACTCGACCGTGTCACCTGGGAAATCGCCAAAAACCTTCAAGAAAAAAAGCTCCTCGTCGTTTGGTTGATCGATGCCTCGGGAAGCCTCGCTCCACAACGTGAAATCGTCGCACAGCGATTCCGCCGCATCTATGGCGAACTCCAGGGACTCGAAGCGGCCGAACAACTGCCAAAAGCCGATCGCCCCCTGTTAAGTGGAGTCGTCGCGTTCGGTGCACAAACGACCTTTATCACCAAAGAGCCAACCGACAAATTTGACGAGGTCCTCAGTGCACTCAAATCCACTCCCATCGATCGAACCGGCGTCGAGAATCTCTTTGGGGCCGTCTGCCAGGTGATGGATCGATGGCATCGATTCCATACGGATCAAGGGCGTCGGTTGATGCTGATTGCGATTACCGATGAGGCGGGTGACGATTATGGACTGCCGCTGGAAACCGCCATCGCCAAATGTCGGCACTTCGGAGCCAAAGCCTATGTCATCGGCCCTGCCGCTCCCTTCGGACAACGGAAAGGGTATGTCCCCTATACCGCGAAAGAGAATGGCCGCACCTATGAATTACCGGTCGACCTGGGCCCCGAGGCGGTCGTCGTGGAAACCATCCGACTCCCCTTCTGGTACGATGGCCCACAGCATACGTACCTCTCATCGGGATTTGGTCCCTACGCACTGACTCGCTGGGTGAAAGAGACCAGCGGAGTCTATTTCATGACCAATATGACCACGACTGTAGGACTCAGCACACTCGGAACATTTGACCCGGCCCTGATGAAGGCCTTCGAACCCGATTATCATTACAGCTCACCCGCCCAGTTCCTGCGAGATCTGAACAAACATCCCCTCCGCGCTGCCGTTGTCGGTGCTGCAGAATACAGTCAGGGAGCGGCGGTGAAACCGCAAGGGACGCCACAGCTGGAATTTCGTGTTCAACCCAACAATTTTCGTCAGGTTTTTACCGAAGCACAAAAATCGGCCGCCATCACTAGTTTTGTTGTCGAAAGCATTCTCGCCAAGCTCCCACCACAGATCGAAAAACGATATGAATCCGAACCCTCCCTCCGCTGGCGACTCGCCTTTGATTTAAACTACGGCCGACTGCTGGCCCATCGTGTTCGGACGTTGGAGTACAATTCGGCCCTCGCACAATTGAAGTCCAGCTATACCGATGTCGACATCAGCCGCAAGGCGAATCATTTTCTTTTACGGCCGGATCGAGAATTGAACTATGCGACGAACCTGAAAAAGCAGGCCCGAACCGCCGAAGAACATTTGCAGCGAGTGCTCAGAGACGCACCCGGAACGCCGTGGGCCATGCTCGCCGCACGAGAACTCAAAGACGGGTTCGGCCTCCGCTTAACGGAACGGTTTATCCCGCC
>CAMBQP010000319.1 GCA_945869955.1 Schlesneria paludicola DSM 18645 | reverse complement strand
ACTGGGTCGGGGAATGCAGCCCCTGCCTGCCATTGGGAACCAGCCCAATGGCCCAGTGGATGGAACCGAACCGTCAATTGTGCCGGAACGGCCTCTGCAGGCGGTTCCACCACGGCACCATGACCATATTGCCAGGCGGCTTGCCGACTGGGAAATCGATCTTCAAAAGCCCGCGTCAGCTCGCGGTCAAGGTCACCGGGGGTTTCGAGTCGCAGACGTTTTGCGAAATGGTCTGCCTGCTTGAGTGTGAAGTCTCCATTCATCAGCATCAACGATTGCAGAGCGACAGTACTGGCAATCCGCCGATCGCAGTTGATAGACATGACGGGGGAATCAAAAGCGGTTAACAGGGACACTGGTTTCGTCCGACGGGCCTGAATGTAGACGCTGCGTCGAGCAGAATCGTCTTTGACGTGGATCTGCCCGGCAAAGTCTTCGATCACTTCGACCGCGGGGCCAAACTGCGTTTTGTCGAGTCGACCACAGGTGGCCAGCATGCGATCACGGATGATTTCCGCCTCCATTCGCCGGACGCTATAGCGGGAATACAACGCTCCATCCGTGTCGATCGAAGAGGCTTGTGGATCAAGGCGTTGCGAGGCTTGGCGATAGACGGACGAGGTCATCAACAGTTTATGCATTCGCTTCAGGCTCCAACCCTGTCGCACCAGTTCGTCGCCGAGCCAGTCGAGCAGTTCGGGGTGTGTCGGGCGAGACCCAAGAATGCCGAACTCACCGGGGGTATCGACAATCCCTCGACCAAAATGCTGGAGCCAGACCCGATTGGCGAGGACTCGTCCCAACAGTGGGTGCTGGCCATTTACCAGATGCCGAGCCCAGGCGAGTCGCCGTCCCGAGGTGGGGAGGGCGTCGTCCTTTTCGGCAATTTCAAACCGGGCTCCTTCAGCAGCAGCGATAGTCAAATCACCCGGCTTGACGGGGGTCGTCGGCTGCCGATGATCGCCTCGATGAAACACCGTTGTGACCGGGGGGGCTCCTGCCGGCTCGGTCAGAATGCTGATAAAGTCTTCAATCGGTTTTTCCGCTCGTTTGGTCTGAATAACGGCGGCATCCTTTTTCAATTCTTCTGCCGCCGCGTTGTTGAACTGGTACAGCACACCCGGATTGACGTTGAGGCCAGGGTTGGTGGCGACCAGTTTTTTCTGATCTTCCGTACGCTTGTCATCCGGCGTTTTAAAGGCCGCTCGCAAAGTTTCCCGCTGATCTTCGGGAAATTTTTCGAGCGCCTTGTCAAAGGCTTCAGCCACCAGCTTGTCTTGTTTTTCGTTATAGGTCGCCTGCAATTTGCCAGCCTCGGCCTCCACTTCGCCCGCCTTGGTCCGGTCGGCATCGGTGTACAGGGAGACCACGCGGTCACGAGGGATGACCCAGTTCTTCCAGTTCAAGCCCGGTTCGAAGACCGCCCTCAGCCGGTAGTAATCGGCTTGCGGAATCGGGTCATAACGGTGGTCATGGCACTGGGCACACCCAACACTGAGTCCCAGCAGTGAGGACGAAACAATCTTGATCGTGTCGGTCACGACGAGATTCCGGGAGGTTTCGGGATCTCCCTGACCACTGGCGGTGGGATCGGCCGCCATCCGCAGGAATCCGGTGGCGACGAGGGTTTCAATCGTATCGGGGGACATGTTCTTGAAAGGGGGGGGCAGCAATTCATCTCCGGCCAGTTGTTCGATCAAGAACTGATTCAGTGGTTTGTCGGCGTTAAGTGAGCGAATGACATAGTCACGATACTTATAGATGTAGGGGCGGATGGTATCGTTGGTTCCATCCCCTTCCGAATCGGCATAGCCTGCAATATCCAGCCAGTGTCGTCCCCAGCGTTCGCCGTAATGTTTCGACTCGAGCAAGCGGTCGATCAACGCGTCGTAGGCACTGGGGGATTCGTCGGCGAGAAATTGGCGAGTTTCTTCGAGAGTCGGAGGCAAGCCGGTCAGATCGAACGAGGCCCGCTTGAGCAGTGTCAATCGGTCGGCATCGGGATTGATGGTCAGTCCGAGTGGTTCGAGTTTGGCGAGCACAAAGGCATCGATCGGGTTGCGGACCCGTTCGGCCGCTTTGACGACCGGGGTCTCTGGTCGCCGAACCGGCTGAAACGCCCAGTAGGCTCGTTCTTCCGCGGTGATCCCAATTCCCGGATCGAGCTTTTCCGGTTCTGGTTTGGTGGTGATTGCTCCTTCGGCGATCCAGCGTTCGATGACGAGAATCTTTTCGGCGGGGACTTTTTTCTCACCCGGTGGCATTTCGCCGTCGCGCATCCGTTTGAGCAGCAAGCTTTCTGCCGGAAGGCCTGGTTGAATGGCGGTACCACTTTCGCCCCCGGTCATCAGAAAACGTCGTAACCGCAGATCGAGACCTCCGGACAGTTTTTCCGCACCACCGTGACAATCGAGGCAGTAGGCTTTCAAAATCGGTCGAACATCCCCCTCGAACGAGACCGCGCGAGGGGTGGCAGGTGCTTCGGTTGGCGGAGCTTCTGCGATCAGCAGCGCCTGGTGACCCAATCCGCAGAGGAGGGCCACCAGGAAGCGGATGCGAGGCAGGGTCAAGATCGAGTGCTGTAGAGAATTACGCTTTGAAGATTTTCGCGGTGAAGATTTTCGCTGTGACGATTTCATGAGTTTCTCGGCAAAGCAAACGGTGGAGTTGAAATTCATAACTTCAATCCCGTCTGGGGGGAAGGCAGGGGAGGGTTCATCGGCAAGTGCAGATATCTTCAACAAACGGACGAGCGAACGCAAGGTGTGAATCATCGGTTGTGGTTCCCCGAGAGAAAAGTCACACGGTCCGCTGGCGACAGGCCCGTGCCAGTCAGGAGGATTGCAAGAACCGATCCGAAATTTCTTCTTGCAGTTTGCGCAATTCGGCGAGATACTCAGCTTATGAGCGAAACAGTCACCCTCAGTCTTGAAGATCGGCAAGCCCTGCAGTCAGGTCAATCTGTTGCGGTTACTGAGTTCACGTCCCAAATGCAATGCGTCATTCTGAGGGCGGACATCTTCGAGCAGATCAAGAAACGCGTGTCAGATCTTGATCCGCGAAACACCTACTCTGCTGTCGATAAGGTGATGAGTGAGGATTGGGACGATCCGAAGATGGCCGAGTACGATGATTATGAATCTCTCCAAAAATGAAATTTCAACGAGGTGATGTCGTTCTGGCTTTTTATCCGTTTGCCTCTGCAGCGAGCGACAGCAGGCGTCCTGTTTTGATCATCCAAAGTGATGTCTACAACCTGCGGATCCAAAATACGATCGTCGCACAAATCACGACCAATCTCACGAGGGCAAATGACGCCGCCCATCTGTTGCTCGAACGGACAACGTTCGAAGGACGGCAATCTGGCCTGCTGCACGACTCGGTCGTATCCTGTCTAAACCTTGCAACCCTCAGGGAAGATCGATTCGATCAAGTGATTGGCCATCTTTCGGACGAACTGATGGAAAAAATCGACGATTGCCTGAAGGTGGCCCTTTCGCTTCGTTAAACGAAAAAACCCCATGTAAAACCAGCGTTTTCCCACTTCTTTTACGCTCGCTCGCCGCAGAAGCGAGGGCGGGACTTAAACCCGCGACGTCAGGCTGATAAAGCCTTTGTCAAAGATCGAAAGCTATGACGTAACTGGTTATCCCGAAAATGAGTTGCGGAATCAGGATGGGTGAATCAATTCTCGGACGCAGCTCGATGAGTCTAATCAGTATACCAACCCCGAGTTGAGGCACCTCGTCAACTTGTGGCGGCTGCTGGGTGACAAGCATCGTTCTACGTGAGTGCGGTATGCAGTACGCTTGGCTGATACGGATAATCAACTCATTGGGGAATAAGGGATTCGACAACTCGTCAGCTGGTAAGGCGAAAACCGCAATGGTGACGCGAGCCCTGCAATTCGGTCCAAATCTGGGTCAGGTAGCGAAACCCTGTCTGCACAGAGAGGAAGCGGTTCGCAAGAGCAATCTCGTTTTGGCAGAGAAATTCGCTGATTGCTAAGCAATTTGATCCATTGCGAGGCATTAAGGCGTCTTTGCAACAAAGAGGGTCACGGATACAGGTGCGGGAATTCGTAATGAGCGTCAGCGGACAGATTTGCTGCCGGATTTGGCCGGAGCCGTGCGACCCGTCGAAACAAACCTGAGGCAAATCCATCAACATTGAACTGGTCGAGTATCGCTGTCTGACGGTTTGTTTATGCCGTCTTCGCCCGAACGTAGGCTCATTCCGCGTGAGGGATTGCAGAGGAGGGTTCTGATCCGCAACGGAAAGCCGGACCCCGTCTTCGGGGGAACGCCCAAATGTGGCACGCACGATTCACGAAACGGGAATAGGCTGCATTGGCGTAACGGCGTTGCTTATCGGTGGCACCATATTCGAAGCCGTTGTTAGTTCACCGGAAATTTCGTCGGGGATGTAGAGTAGTCGGTCGTGGAATTATTTCTGATACTGCATGAGATAGGCCACAAGCTTCGCCACATCATGATCAAAGCTGGCAGAAATCTGGTGGCGTACTTCGCGCAGTTCATCAATAACAGGGTCGGGTATTGGATTCATGATCGGCTCTGAGTTACCCTTGATTGGTCAATCGAACGCGGGGTTTGCGAACGACGACCTTCGCTGGCTGCGGACGTGGAATGACGGAGACCTGGAGATCGTGTCCGAGCGCATCGGCAATGCGGTACAGCGTGTTGATCGTCACGTTCGCTTCAGCATCGTTTTCCAGTTTCGACAAATAAGGCTTCGTCATGCCGGTTCGAGAGGCGAGTTCTTCGAGTGTCACCTTCTGCGAATTGCGGACAGCCTTGAGGATACTCATGACGGCCTGCAGCCGTCCGTTCATGCATTGCTCGGCTTCGAAGACTCGACGGCCTTCGGCGAGAATCTCTGGCTTTTCGATTTCCGCCAGACGGCGCACCTCTTCGACGACCTTCCGCTGTTCGGGTGTCAGAACGAATTTCGGAGGGGGCTTCGGATTACTCATGACAGACAACCTTTCATTCGACTTCGTAAGCAGTGATTGGATAGCAGTAAAGATCGTCGATCACTTCGTAGACGCAAGCCAGCTTGCGTCCCGCTTCGGTCACGCCGAAGACGATCGGTCGACCACTCGATCGGCTTGTTCCTGCCTTCTTCGCGTTCAGAACAACATATTCAAATTCCGCAGTCGTGACGCCATGGTGCGCGACGTGCTCTGCGTTTTGTTCTTCCCAGAGAAAGAGATCAAAGTAAGGCATCACTGGCACCCAGATGTTACGTTATATGATAACTTCAGCGACAGTAAATGGGAAGAGATTTTTTGTGAGACTTCAGAAGTTCTGAAAATATCTGCGATTGGAGCGTCCGCGTTCAAGCATGAGAGCCGCGATTTACAATTCTCGAATCCGTGACATCCGCACCAGCCAGGCTACGCGTCGCAGAAAGCGCAGCAGAAGGTTCTAGAAATGACCAGAAACCGCTCGTTTTGGCCAGAACAATCGGGTTGAAGCCAGAAACGATTATCACCCCGTTAAACGAAGAAAACCCCTGTAAAACAAGGGTTTTCGACAGTAGCGAGGGCGGGACTTGAACCCGCGACCCCAGGCTTATGAAGCCTGTGCTCTAACCAGCTGAGCTACCTCGCCAAAAAAAACTCACCAACACGCTCGCGTTGACCCGCAACAAAATCAGTCA
>CAMBQP010000318.1 GCA_945869955.1 Schlesneria paludicola DSM 18645 | reverse complement strand
AAAACGGGATTGCTCCCTCACGAGGGGCGAGGAAACCATCTGATGTATCTTCCGGCCGCATTTCACGAAACCGAACTAAAAATCTTACACGATTTCATCGAACAGCACAGTTTTGGAGTGCTGGTTTCGGCCGGAGCAGACGCCCCTTTTGCCACGCATTTACCACTGTTATTGGATCGTGACTCGGGGCCTCAAGGGACGCTGATTGGGCATTTCGCCTTGGCCAATCCGCAGTCAGATCACGGAGGCGGCCAACGGGTGCTGGCGATCTTTTCAGGACCTCATGCTTATATTTCCCCTCGTTGGTACGAAGCGGAACATGTCGTGCCGACCTGGAACTATGTCGCGGTGCATGTGACGGGAATCCTGCAGCGGATCGATGACGCCGCCAGTCTCGCTCAGATTGTGTCGCGGATGACCGACTCTTATGAACGGTCGCTGCCTGATCCGTGGTCATTCGATGCCGCTACCACGTTCGCCGAACGAATGGTCTCGCAGATTGTTGGTTTTCGGATCGAGATCGAGCGGATTGAGGGGAAGTGGAAGATGAGTCAGAATCATCCGGTTGAGCGTCAAACAAAAGTGATTGCGGCCTTGCGAGGTCAAGCTCACCCGGATTCAATGGCTGTGGCGGATCTGATGCAATCGCGACTGGATCAACTTGAAAGCCCACAAGCAACAACATGATACGTTCCTACACTCGTCAAAATCATCGCGTCGACCACCCGTCAGCACCTGGAGCCATGATGCCGTTGTCCCGTCAGACTTGCCCAAACCCCTCTCGCCAATCGCGTCTTCCGACTTCGAATGCCGCTGACCGCTGGTCTCGAAGCCGGTTTTTGCGGGGTTGCCTGCTGGCAGTCGTGCTCGCGGGATTCGGCTGCGGGATTGCCGAGGCCCTGGATGCGATCGACCGGTTGACCCCCGAGCGACTGGAAGCGACGCACAAGGATGTGTTGCGGTTTCAGCAGGAACGAAAGAAACTCATTCGGTCCGGACCGCTGCGTGAATACCGAGCCAATTTGCATGTCCATTCGGCCTTCTCGCATGATAGTCGCGGCAAGATCGATGACATCGTGGCAGCCGCCAAAGCGGCGGGAACCGACATTTTGATGTTCACGGAACATCCTGCTGCTCATTACGACGTGTGGCTGGATGGGCACCAGGGGCTGAAAGAGGGGGTTTTGCTGATTCCTGGCGCAGAATCGACGGGGATGCTGGTTTATCCCCGACAAAGCATCAAAGAGTTCACCACCGCCAAGGCACAAGAGTTGTCAGAGGTTGTTCGTGGCCGCGAGGGACTCACTTTTCTGTCGCATCTCGAAGAGCGGATGGATTGGGAAATTCAGGGACTGACGGGTGTCGAAATTTACAACACGCACGCCGATGTCAAAGACGAAAAACGTCTGCTCGGCTCGATGAAAAACCCGCTCTGGCTGCTGAAAGCGGGAGAGATGTATCAGCGATATCCGCAAGAGGCGCTCTCGTCGCTGCAGGATTACCCAGCGGATTATCTCAAGCGTTGGGATCAGTTATGCCAACAGGCACCGCACACCGGTGTTTCCGCAAATGATGCGCATCAGAATATTGGTCTGACCGTTCGGTTGGCAGACGAGGATCAAGTTCGCGTGGAAGATGGGCTGGGTGAGCAATTACTGCTTTTGGAAAAAAAGGCGTTCGCGATTCTGCAGCCAATCCCCGCCGACGCCAAAGTCGGCACGACACTCTTTCAGATGCGACTCGACCCCTATGAAAACAGTCTGCGGCACGTCGGAACTCATTTGTTATTGACCGAACTTTCTCAGCCTGCGGTCTGGGATGCCCTGAATCATGGTCGGGCCTTCGTGGCGTTTGACTGGATGGCCGACGCTACTGGTTTTGATTACGCGCTGCGGTCGGGTGAATCGCGGTTCGAGATGGGAAGCCAATTGGCCTGGAACGAGGGGCTGACGCTGACAGGTGTGTCCCCACTACCCGCGCGCTGGAGACTGATTCGGAACGGAGAAATCATTCTTCAAACAGACGGAGCCACGTTCACCGCCAATGCGACCATCCCCGGAAACTACCGGGTAGAGCTTTGGTTGAAACTGGGTGGGGAAGACCGGATCTGGATTCTGTCGAATCCGATCTACCTCAGCTCGCCGGCTTCACGGTAACTCGATGCCAGCCGTTGTACTGATACCCCTTGAGGTTCCATGGGGTTTCCCGTGGTTGCGATTCGTCATCCGAACTGACGGCACGCACCAGCAGGCTTTCGGTTTTGGGGGTAAGGGGAACTTCGGCCGCCCAGTGAACCCAGCAGAACTCGCGCACTGGCGAGGTGACTTTGGCGGGATGCCAGGTCTCGCCCGCATCGGTCGAGACTTCGACACGCTTGATCGCCTGGCCGATACGACCACTGGGGAGGGCGATCCCTTTGACCGTGAGCGCGGCCCCGGCGACTGCGGCCTGGGGTGATGGCGAGCAGATGATGGAATTCAGGGAATATTCGTAGATCGGAGCGGCATCATGCACGGCCTGGGGGGTATCTTCCGTGATCAGTTTATAGGCGTGTGCCAGATAATGATTCGGTGAGGGTTGATCGCTGACGGTGATCCGGGACAACCATTTGACGCTGCGAGCACCGATGAAACCGGGGACGATCGTCCGCAACGGGAATCCGTGTTCGGGGGTGAGCGGCTTGCCGTTCATCAGTGTGGCGAGCAGGCATCCGGGAGCGGCCGCGGTATCTGACATCGCTTTTTCCAGGGGGATCGAGCCACCGAACGGGAAGGTTTCCCCTTTTTCGGTGATTTGATCGAGTCCTTCGAACCAGACATGTTTGGCGCCAGGTTGGACCCCGACTCGCTTCAGAACTTCCGAAAGACGAACGCCTCGCCATTCGGCATTGCCAATCGCCCCGGCATCCCACTGGACGCCAGGGACTTTTTTGACGCGATTGAATTCGGTCCGCCGATTTCCCGAGCAGGTCAATGTGGCGGTCACCGACGCGAGCTCAAATCGCTCAGTCAATTCCGCCAGACTCAGTTGACGAGGCTGGTTGACGAGTCCTTCCAGGGTGAGTGTAAAGCCTTTTTGTTCGAGTTTCGGGACGTTTCCATGACTGCGAACGAAAAAGGAGGAGGTCGGTGTCAGCCAGCGTTCATTCAGTTTTGCCAACGCGGTTTCGGCGTTGTAGGGGGTCTCGGTCCGGACGATCAATCCCGATTCGGTGACCGGTTGCTGGGCCAGCAGTGCTCGGTGTCGTGTCACCACCACCGAAGACAGAGCAATGCTGGCACTACCCAATTTCAGGAAATCACGGCGACGAATTGAAGAGGGCATCCAAACGTTCCTTAACCAAAGCGAGAGCTTGAGCGGATGTTGCAGTCAGACAGAGTCCCAGGCCATGAATCCCAAGCAGGAATCCTGACCAAATCACTCGGTTTAGGTGTACGCCAAATCGGGATGATTCACAATCGCAACAGGGAACTCACCTTCGTTTCCAATCCGTAGTGGGTCAGTTTGCAGATAAAATCGATGGCGTGACAGAATCTGCCGGTTGACAGGCACTTTTCGCTGATGGATCGTGAGCCGTCGTCATTGACGAAAAGCGACCTTCCCCGATCCACTCGTTGCAACAGTCGTTTGCGCTGCATTCATTCGGCTCGTGCGTTTTTCGAAGGAATCGTGGTGATTGCGTGATATTTTGTTGACAATCGCATTCGCGAACCGTGAATCTGTTGAAAGTGTCACGCAAGTTGCACACTGAGATGATGGATGGTGATGAAATCAACCGAATTGTTTGATGGAAATGATCTTTCAGAGATCAGCGGATTCTCATATCTATTCGCCTGATTTGACTTTTTGCAACTCGCATGAAAAGATTGCCCAATACCAGCCACAATCTAAACCGGGTCTGGAGAATACCAAATGCGAACCCAACAATTGAAACATCTTGAGAAAGAAATCGCAGAATTAACGCTTGAAGAACTCCATGAAACGATTACGTTCATCATGGAAGCCTCAGATGACGACTTTTCGTCTGCGATGGAACGTCGTATCGCCGCCGAATACGTCTTACAAGAATGCAATGGTCGCATGCGTGGCGATGTCGGCGGATTGCGTGATTGGATTCATACGGCAGTTGATTCCTATTCAGGATTTTTGAGGAATGTCGCAAACCGAACAACCATCAGGGCAGCCCATGGACAATCAGACGAACTTGTTGCGAGCGGATACTGATGCGCCTGCTGCAGATGCGGTGGTTGCACCTGAAAAAGAAGAGTCTCGGTCTCGAATCGTTCGTTCAATGGAACGATTCTCGGCCATGATGCAGGTCGGGCCAGGACGCGATCCGTTTGTTGAGAAGATGACGCCAGAACATGTAACTGCTGTCATCGCCAACAAGGACAAGAATGACGAGCGGAAACATGCCGAGGAAATAGCCAAGATAGGGAACCATAAATGGTATTCGGTCGGCGGAGCGGTTTTCATTTTTGCGTTGTGCGGCCTGTTTCTTGGCTTTCATCAGACGGAACATCTAGACGCAATCATCGGAACATTAGCGGGATTGGTTGGTGGATTCGGACTTGGAAAGGTGTCACAACATTCCGAAAAACACTCTTAATCGGCCATCTTGACATTCCGATCTGACGCAGCGACGACACCCAACTTCATGCCTAAACGATCACGCATCCGCACGAAGACCGGTCCAGCCGGATTGAACCAATTGGCCAAACCAATTGTCGATCAGGAAACGGGCAATGCGCCGCCGGATGAAGAGTTTCCCCCGACCCAACCACCCAACGAAAAATCCTGTTGAGGTCGTTAAGGTGCGACTTGGCGGTATCAAGGGTCGAAAGGTACGCCCGTCTACTCTGTCGAGTAATAGGCGGTCTGAGATCGCTAAAAAAGCCGTTTATGCGAGATTGAAGAAAATGCGAATCAGGAATCGTCTTGATCGTCCTGTGGTGGCGAAGGGTTGTATTCTGTCCCATGCTTTTCATCATGCAGGTCGATTTCAAAATCCAACGATGAAGTCAGTACGGCTCCCTCAGTGTTGTTATCGTTGAATGATTCTTCTTCGATTCTGAATTGTCTGCATTCTCCCAAAATCGATTTGCGCCATTGTGCCTGAGACACTCGCATGAGTTGTCCAGTTCGGGTATGACTGTCAAACCAAATCATTTTCTGAACTAGATTGCCTGTATCCTCGTCCACCTCTTTTATCTTAGCAAATCTTTTAGCGTGCACCGTCCTGCCTTGCGGGTCGGTTTCCATTTCCGCGCGCATCGCATCAGCTAATTCCTGTGCGCACTGATCGATTAACGATTTTTGCGGTGCTGTCCACCGCTTTGTGCGAATCGCCCACGCAGCGATTGCCTTTTTGCCGGCTGGCCAAGGCTGTCCGTCTGCGATGTATTGGTTGCAGATATCCTGAAGCCTCTCATTTTTCGTTTTGTCCCTAACTCTGGCTTTGCTCGGCATTGAATTCTTTCTCTAAAAACCAACCTCGTGGCCCCAACCGTCCGTAAGTGACTCTGCTATCACATAACTCCTAATTTTCACTAATACATCGCCAAACGCTCCGTACCGAAGCTCTTCTTGGCCTTGTAATTGACCAACAATTATTCCCGGATGTACGCGGAGTCGATTTGCAAACTGATTGATTTTTTCGATACTATAAAGTGGACCGACCCGATTGATAAACGACTTCATTTCCGTTGGATCAATCCATGTCGCGGCGGAC
>CAMBQP010000317.1 GCA_945869955.1 Schlesneria paludicola DSM 18645 | reverse complement strand
TCTTCTCGAACCAGGGCACACCAAGAATGCCAAGAGGATCATTCAAAGAACGATCAGCAAATTAAGATCGGAATTGCAAGATGCGATCGTGAGCGTGAATCATACGATACCGACCGGAAACATTGCCAATGGTTCGGACCCTGTAGCGAATCTATCGTTGCTGGCGAAGTTGAACATCGCCATTTGGAAGGCCATCGATTCGGGGCAACTTTCCGAGGATGTCGTCAGCAAACTGAAGGAACTTGCCAAACCCGAGAATCTGCAGATGGCGGCCGCGTTCATCGCTGCCTACGCTGCAGCACACGCATCACCAATGGCCCCTGGGCTCGCAATCCTTGATGCCTATTTTCTGGGTCGCAGTGCCACCGAAGTTGGGGGAGTGCTGTGGCAACTCTACCTGGACCTCGACAGTGCCACGACGGAACAGGAGTTAAACACGGCCGCCGCATCACTCTCGAAAGTCCTCGCTGGTCCAATCGCAGATGGATTGTTAAAAGTACTGATGGTCGGCGCCGGTAAAGGAGCCGGCAAAGTGGCCGGGGAGTTCCACAAACGCTACCAATTTCAACTCCCCAACGGAATCAAAAATGGTTCGCGACTCAATTCTGGTGTACCCGGGCTAAAAATCGTTGATCGTACTGAGCTGCAGAAAAGTATTGCTCCACAAGGAACGGGACGGCTTCGTGACCCGAAAACCGGGCGATTCATCTCTGACCCTGCCAATCCACCGTCGCCGAATGTGATGACGGATGCCCGACGCCGGGCTTGTTGGAAACAGCTTGCCCAAGACCCAAATTCGCCGCTGACGGCAGCACAACGTGCCGAAATCAAAGCCCGTGGCTGGCGTGGGCCTCAGCGTCTTAATGAATTTGGTGAGCTTGAAACGATGGAGCTTTCCCATGAGCCGATCCCTTTACGGGATCGTGGCAAGGAAGTAGTTCCCCGTTGGCTCGCAGACCATGCCGCCATTGACCCGCACCGGCAGTTGAAAAAGAGGCCATAGGAGGAATGATGGTGGTTGCAACCGATATTGATTACGCAGGTAGTGGGCTCACCCTCCAACAGGCGATGGTGGCTCATGCGAAGCGGCATCCCGACAAGAGGAGTAGGCCGGAAACAATTCTTTGGGGTAAGCTTCGTGTCCGGACGTCGGATTTTATTCATGTTCCGAGCGAAGGCATCGTGCGGCTAGAATTGCTCACATCGTCGCAAGCCATTCGGCAAGGGGTGGATTTGAAAGTCGATGGATGGATCGAATTGGTAGGGGGCGAACACGTCCCGCTTCTACGAACTTGGCAAGATGAACAGTTTGAAGATGTGGTGGAATATCCGCTCTTTGCCAAGGACGGCCTTCTCTGGACGTGGAACGTTTATGAAATGACGTATCCCGGTGGACAAAAGGTTGAAGAGAAATGGACGGAGAACGCTGGCTTTTGGGTAGACGTAATTGGCGAGAATGAGCGTGTCTACCATTGCAGTCATGGAATGGCATCCCCCCCCGATTTCGATTCGTTTGTTTACAAGTTGACGATCAGGTCAAAGTAGCGACTGACTTGCCGGTTGCCGGGAACGTGGCTTTTGAATGGTTTTAAGGTCATGCCCATGGGGACACTGCGCTGAACTAGACAATAAAAGAGGTCAGGGTGCGCCAGTGAAAGCCGGACGAAGGCAGCGAATCGAAGTTTCGTACGAGGTAAGATCTAGCCAATCACCTTGGCGCCGAGTGATGCGTCTGTATGGGCAACTATCCAGTCGGGCAAAGAAAGGGGGATAAGTCCATATAATGGTATACAGGGGGCGTGTTTTTAGAATATCGTTGCTGGCATCCCACGAGCAACACGCCCAGCGGCGGGAGGAATAATCTTTAACGTAATATTCAACCAATTGTTGACGAGATCCCAACGAACATTCGGGGATCGTGGACTATCGACAGAAGTTCGTTATGTTAGCAGTCGACCTTGGACGCCGGGTGCCCTCTAAAGGAGTCGATACGACTTGATGTCGTTGAAGGATCTATTGAAAATCCAACGGCAGTGTTTGATTATAAATTTGGCAATGCAACTTTAATAAGTAAAATAATTATTAAATTTCGGCATGTAGCCAATATCCGGACCACAGTTCCAATCACGGAGATAAAACAATAATGGTAGTCAGAATTAAGGCAATGACCAAATCGGAGCTACGTCAGTATGTCGAAGCATATCATCCGTTTTTCAGCAATTGGATTGCGGTACGTGGGGAATGTTTTTTGAGGATATCGGGACCTGTTGCACAACAAGTATGGTTTGAAAACCTCCGATCCGGTGCTTATCGTCCTGTTACTGCGGTATCCATTTTGGTTGCGAAGAAGGCGGTAATGCTACATAAATTTCTCGATATTCGCCATCGAGAAATACTTCCACGTGAACACCAACTAAGGTTTGAGGAAGTTTTTAACGCGATGCGCGATCAGTTCGTTCCATCGATTATTTCACCTTTGAATGCAATCGAAGTCTGTCAGCTTTGCGAAGAACATGCGGTGGAACGAGTCAACGAAGCACATTCCCTTTCTGCATTAAACGCTTATCTTGGAAAATTTGATACGGCAAGAAAATGGATCGATATCTTGAAGCGACTTACAAACGATCGCACCGATATTGAAGACTGGGAAAAAGATTGCGTGCGTGCCCTAAACTCACTTGAGGAGGCTATCGAAAGCGATAAAGTCAAAGTTGTCCTTGATGAAATTCGGTTGTCCGAGGAATCTCGCCTTTTGCGAGGCTAAGCCGAAGGTCAGCGGGCTCGATCGGTGGGTGTCCTTAGGCGAAACTGAATATCCGTATGAATACTGGCCAAATTGAAAAAGGAATACGAGGAGGTACGATTTCGGACTGGGAACATTGGGAACCCAGCTTTAGCTTAAAAATGAATTGCGAGCTCGTTCAGTGCCTGGATTCCCATATTGTTTCGATCCACCAAAAATCAAATCCGTTTCGCGCCACCATGCTTGATGAGTCGATGGCAAATATTCACCGCAGTAAACGTTTTCCCGCTCCCGGTCGCCATTTGAATCAACGCACGCGGCTTGTTCTCAGCAAGTGATTTTTCGAGTTTATTGATGCTCTCGATCTGCGCCCCCCCCACAGACGTGTCACATCGAGCGGAGGGTATTCTCGCAGCCGGGAACGAACCTGCTTGTCGAGTTTTGCCAGTCGGATCAATTCCTCGGGACGATGGAACGTGAACACCTTCCGGCTGCGAGCATGCACTTCCAGATTATTGGTGAAATGGGTCTCTTTCCCGGTCGTCTCGTACGCAAACGGCAACGGCAAGCGATCGCTGGGCAACCCTTTCGGCAAGTCCGACAGGTATTTGTCGGATTGTGTTTCGACGCCGGTGAGCGTATGTCCGACAGGCTTCGCCTCAACAACTCCAATCGCCTCGCAATCCGCGTACAGCAGATAATCCGCATGCCCCGTCGTAAGCGGGAATTCGCGAACAGCCACACCCAAACCCGCCGCGATATTCATCGCGGAGTAGCCCTGCACGAGCCAACCAGCCCATTCCAGCTGTCGATCAATTTGCTCTCGGGCTTTTTGTTCGGGCGTCATGAAGGATGCTGATTTCCAACGGAACGTGTGTCGGTCCAATTCCAACAGGCTGCAGAGAATCCCATTTTTCCACCCCCACTGCAAACCCACAGCCAAAAAACATTACGGGGAAAGACTTTCGGGTGTTTTTCAGGAGCGCTAATCTGATCGATCCCTGACAAGATCGTGTCCTGCGGCCAAAAAATGGCTCCCTTGGGGGACGGCGTTTGTACGCGAGTCGAAAAACCTTCCGCAAACGAAAGCGAAGGGTTTCGAGTTTGCGGGGCAATCCTGGATCGCAACAAGTTGCAATGAATCCGGTTCTTCCGCGTTCAAGAAGCAATCTTCCGCACGGGATAAATCAACAACGACCGCCGGGCCACCTCAGTATCATCCCAAACTGCCCAACCAACGCGACACAGCTTTTCGCAGGTTTCGACCGTGGGAATGTCAAAGGATGCGGCATGCACCAGGGACTTGGGTGGTATAACGGAAATAAGACACAATGACGATTTGCGTGCGGGCGCGGCCACAGGAAAAAGGGATCGTCCTAGTTTTCACGTTGCGGTTGGAATCCGTGCGACATACAAACATGCTGCTTTCTCAGGTCCTCTACGTCCACCTTCGAGCGAGTCATCGGTTATGGTATTGAATATCCGTCCGCTGAACGATTTCGCATTTCGGAAGACGTTCGCGACCTAACAAAATCGCTTGGCCCTGATGGGTCTGCTGAACGCGATTTTGAATCCAGCGTATCCGATCATCGAGGTTGAGATTCTCGACCCGTTCAACTATCAGGATTACGAGACGGATAAGTTGTCGATCGTCGACGTGAAAGCCGTCGATTCTACGGGCGCGACTTACCATATCGAGGTGCAGTTGAACTTTGTCGACGGGCTGATCCAACGCGTCGTGTTTTATGGCTGCGAACTGTTCGCCTCGCAATTGAGTGCGGGCGGGGAGTATGCGGAACTCAAGCCGGTCTGTTCCATTTGCCTGCTGGATGCGATCCTGTTCAAGGATGCGACCAATCTGCATCATCACTTTCGGCTGAGCGATACTGCAACCGGCCGTGTGCTGGAAGAGCTTTTGGAAATTCACATTCTGGAGCTTCCGCGATATACTAAGATAGTGGAACAATTGCCAAGGGCGAGCAAACGCGATTGGTGGTTGTTCTGGCTCTTGCGAGCGCAGGATTACGAACCAGAAGAGTTAATGAGGCTGTTTCCGGAGGCGGAATTTCAACAGGCGACCCGATCACTGATCGAGATCGCCGAGAAGACGAGGGACAAAATGGCTTACGATAAGAGAGAACTGGCGTTGAAAGACCAACGCGCCGCCATTACCTATGCGCTGGAGAAAGGGCGACAAGAGGGCGAATTACTGGGGCGAATTGTCACGCTTCAAGAGTTGCTCTCGGTCGCGACCCCCACGCGGAAAGAATTGGCCGACTACGATCTAAAAAAACTCACCGCTGTGTGCGAGCAATTGCAGAAGCAACTTCGCGATCGCGGTGTCTAAACTCCTGCAAGCTAGGCTAAAGTCCCCAGGGGACGCCAGAATCATTGTGTTTGGCCGACAATGCGCAGCCGATGACGGAGGGGCGAGAGGGTGGTAAATCACTTCAGCCCGCAACAAATCACCCGTTGTTTATGATTGTGCTGTCGGAAATTCTGACAGAATGCGATGAAAAATCAACGACGACGACGACGAAAACCCGACGCCTCGTTGATTGTTTGACCAGCGCGGGAACCGCGCCCCCCCCATGGTCCACTGCCTCTACATTGCTCCAATCAGATCAATTGAGCAGCCAGTCGGCTGACACGTTCACTCGCAATCCCGACACGCCCCAGCTCGTTACCGCCGACTGGTTGGGAAAGACCAGCGGCCGTGATACCTACGACGATGCGGAATCACTTACCTGGATTGCCGTCACCCCACTGGGAGACAATTCCTCCAGTGCTAGCGGTTCAACAACCAACAACGGTTCCTCAACCAACAACAGCTCCGGCGTGGCAACGGGTTCTCAGTTGATCTCCTTGTCATCCGTCTCCAGCGATCGCGGGTGGGATGGGTATCGGTTTACGGGGAGTGGATCGCTGACAATCGGTCTTGACGGTACGCGGGCATCGGTCGATAACCACAACCGGACTGAAACCGGTCAGGAACGACAGCTGGCGACCGTCAGT
>CAMBQP010000316.1 GCA_945869955.1 Schlesneria paludicola DSM 18645 | reverse complement strand
TCATGCTGACCGGGCGCGGGGGTGTCAGTGGAGAGGATACCCATGGAAAATCCCCTTTTATCGGCTCAATTGCTACCAAGCTTACTGGCCCGCGACAGGCAGGAATGCCCCCTTATGTTGCGGTTCCGTATGGGATGAGCATCGGCTTGCGGCCGGGATATTTTGGCGCCAACTATGTGGGAGCTTCTCATAATCCGTTTGAAACCGATGGCGACCCGAATACGGCGGGATTTAAAGTCCAGAATATGCAAATGCCTGCGGGGATGTCCGTCGAAAGACTCGATGATCGCGCGGGATTAGCCAGACATATTGACCGGATGAGACGCGATGTTGAAACCCGCGGAATGCTGGATTCGATGGACCGATTTGATCGACAAGCGTTGGAATTGGTGACCGGCCAAGCTGCTCGAACGGCCTTTGATATTGGATTAGAAGACCCTCGAATTCGTGACCGTTATGGCCGGCATAGTTGGGGTCAAAGCACGCTGTTGGCACGCCGACTAGTCGAAGCGGGAACAACCTTTGTGACGGTTCATTTTGGTGGCTGGGACCACCATTGGGACTTAAAATCGGGAATGGAGCGATATCTTCCGATTGTTGACACAGCGGTGTCTGCACTTTTCGAAGATTTGTCTCAGCGTGGCCTGCTGAACGATGTGTTGGTGGTTTTGTGTGGCGAGTTTAGCCGAACCCCTCGCATGAATAATGGGGGAAATGGGGGCCCACCTCTGAGCATGGGTACGCCAGGGCGGGATCACTGGGGAAATGCGATGTTCTGCCTGATGGGTGGCGGAGGAGTGCAGGGGGGGCGAATTGTTGGTTCCACAAATCGGCTTGGGGAGGTTCCGCAGGACCGCCCCGTCACTCCGGCTGACATCCATCACACTCTGTTCCACGTTCTGGGTGTTGATCCAAACGTGAATTTTCTGAATCACAGCGGACGGCCAACGTCCGCCTTGGAACCTGGTGCCGTGATTCAGGAATTACTTTGAGTTGAAAGGCCAGAATCGCCGATGGGCCTGCCTTGCAATCAATTTCTCTCAGTGAACTTGATGATCCGACGATCCACTTGCTTGACCCATATTTCCACTTCGCGTACCATCTGACTCTTTACAGGGTAAGACAGATTCGGTCGCCGTGTGGTGCATCCGATGTTTTGCCTTCATCCAATGAGTCTTGATCGGTTGGGAACAACTCAACATGGCCGCCCCAAAGCGTCGTCAGTCCAAAGGTCGTTCACGTCGTCGCCGAAGTCACGACGCGTTAACTCCTGTACAACTTCATAACTGTCCAAAATGCCAGACCAAGATCCCTTCTCATGTCGTTTGTCCGACATGTGGTGATTACATGGGGCGGACACTCGTCGAAATCGAGGAATAGTCCTCTATGCGGATTGCACTGGACGCCATGGGTGGTGACTTCGGTCCGCAGCCCAATATTGACGGAGCAATCGCTGCCCTCAACGAGGATTCTGGCCTTCATGTAACACTTGTCGGCGACGTAGCATCGCTCCAGCCGCTTTTGATGCAGGCGAGTTATCCGGCCGATCGCTTAAAAATTCACCCAGCCGAGGGTTGGGTCGAGATGAGCGAAAAGCCTGTCGAGGCACTTCGAAAAAAGCCGAACTGCTCGATTATTGTTTGTTGGCAGTTGATGGCATCGAAAGCAGTGGATGCGGTTGTCAGTGCTGGGCATACTGGTGCTGTTGTTGCCTCCGGTTTACGTACTCGCCTCTTCTTGAAGGGTGTCAAGCGGCCTGGGATTGCTGTGGCCTTGCCCACAATTAAGGGAAAAACCGTCCTGATGGACGTGGGTGCGAATCCCGGTGCGCGTCCCGAGCATCTTGTTCAATATGGAACAATGGGCTCAATTTACGCGAGAGAAATGCTGGGGATTGAGCAGCCGACGGTTGGCTTGATGAATATCGGTAGTGAGGATGGCAAAGGGACCGATGACGTTCGGGACTCGCTTGCTCTCTTTGAAAAGAGCCCTTTTCGAGATCGCTTTATCGGCAATGTGGAAGGTCGGGATCTTTATTCCGGGACCGCCGACGTTGTCATCTGCGAAGGATTTGTCGGAAATGTGCTCCTCAAGGCGGCTGAGGGGATGGTCGACATGTTTATGCAGACCGTCACAACAGAAGTTCTTGGAGTTCTCGAGAAAGAACGCCCACTGGCTGTTCAAGCATTGAACGAGCTCAGCAAGCGTTTTGAGTACCATGAGGCGGGAGGAGCCCCTTTACTGGGTGTTGATGGAGTTGCCATCATCTGTCACGGTTCGAGCAACTCGCGTTCGATCTTTAATGCTCTGCGGGTGGCAACAACCTTGAAAAACCGGCAGATCAACGAACAGATTATTCATGAACTTTCCCTGCCGATTCCGGCGATCAGTTAACTTGCGAGTTATTGGCATAGCGCGGGGAGCCTGCTGACGCGTGTTTCACGAGAACGGCAAACTTTTTTTGGGCTTTTGGCTGCCAGCTTATTCTTATTTTTACGACGATGGGAAGTCGAAAGAACTTGGAGAATCACTTGGCAAAAGTCGCATTTTTGTTTCCGGGGCAGGGGGCTCAACACGTTGGAATGGGAAAATCCATTGCCATGCGATTTCCTGCGGCCAAATCTCTGTACGATCAGGCAAGGGAAATCTTGGGGTTTGATCTGGCTGCGGTTTGCTTTGACGGTCCAGCAGAACGTCTCAACAGTACGGTTGTCAGTCAGCCCGCATTATTCGTCACTAGCTTGGCCGCGCTCGAGTTGCTCAGAGCAGATCACCCTGGCGTCATTGAGAGCTGCAGCATGGCTGCGGGGTTGAGTCTGGGAGAGTACACCGCGCTCGTTTTTGCTGGAGTTATGTCGTTCGAGGATGGACTGCGAGTTGTTCAACGACGTGGTGAAGCCATGCAAAAAGCGGCCGATGCCCATCCATCGGGAATGGTCAGTGCGTTGCTGCTGGAGAACCCTCAGGTTGCCAGCATCTGTGATGAGGCTGCTGCTGCCGGAAAAATCTGGATTGCAAACTATCTTTGCCCCGGAAACATCGTTCTTTCAGGAGAAAAGGCGGCTTGTCTTCGTGCAGGAGAATTGATTGAACAAGGTGGGGGGAGTGCCCGAACATTGGCGGTCGCCGGTGCGTTCCACACACCCTTGATGGAATCTGCCTGCGGTGAATTGGGAGAGATTTTAAACCGCGTGCAATTCGATTTAGGACGGATTCCAGTGGTGTCCAATGTTGACGCCAAGACGCATCAATCACCAGAGGAAATCCGACAGATTCTGATTCGCCAAGTGACTCAGCCAGTACTTTGGGAAGATTGCATCAGGGAGCTTCTCGCACAGGGATGCGATCAGTTTTATGAAATTGGCCCTGGGAAGGTGTTAAAGTCACTGATGAAACGAATTGACCGGAAAGTGGATTGCCAAACCATCAATGACAGTGGAATCTGAAGTTGTGGGGCTCAGTCTTTGGGCTCCCTGATTGCTTGTGTTTCACGATGATTTTCCCGGTTTTTACGCATTTATTTTGCGAAGAGAGCGGTTGGCGAAGAGACAGCAGGGCTGACAGCGGGCAATTCATTTGAGGAGAATGATTCGTTGCGGTTTACACGACTGTAAAAACCCTGTATACCGTCGTAGAACTGCTGCTGAGATTGTTTCTGGCAATGAACGAATCGTGTGTTTCAACGCGATTGTCATCATCGGTATTTCCTTTATTTCGTGAGTAGGCTCCAAAGGAGTGAAGCGTGGCGTCTTCGATTGAAGAAAAAGTCATTGGGATCGTCAGTGAACAACTGAACATACCCAAGGAAGAATGTAAGCTCGACTGTGATTTCGTGGCTGACTTGAAGGCGGATTCGCTTGATCTTGTCGAACTCGTCATGGAATTTGAGGACGAGTTCGAAATCCAGATTCCTGAGGCGGATCAATCCAAAATTAAATCAGTAGGTGATGCTGTCAAGTACATCATGGAGAACAAGTACAGCACGGAGAAACAGTGACCGATGTCTAGACGAGTCGTGGTGACGGGAATGTCTGTCATCACCGCTTTGAGCTCGGAAATCAACGAGTTCTGGCGTCGCTTATGCGACGGAAAAAGTGGTGTTGGCCGGCTCGAACGATTTGATTGCTCCGATTTTAAAGTCAATTTTGGAGGTGAAGTCAAGGACTTCCATCCAAATGACCACTTTGATTCGAAGGAAGCAAAGCGTTTGGACCGCTTTAGTCAATTTGCACTTGCTGCCGCACAAAATGCGATCAAGCAATCCGGAATCGATTTTCAGGCGATCTCGGACCCTTATCGCTGCGGTGTGATTATTGGGAGCGGCATTGGCGGGCTGAACGAGATCGAAGAGCAGCATTCCAAGCTGTTTGATCGCGGCCCTACCCGAGTCTCTCCTTTTATGATTCCCAAGTTAATGGTGAATGCAGCAAGCGGGAATATTTCGGTGCAATTTGGGCTGAAAGGTCCAAGCAGTGCCGTCGCGACCGCATGCGCTTCGGCCAGTAACGCGATTGGTGACGCATTTCGATTAATTCAGCATGATGTTGCGGATGTCATGGTCACCGGAGGAAGCGAGGCGGCAATTACTCCGATGGGTCTGTCGGGATTTGCCCGGATGGGCGCTTTATCAACGAGAGTTGATGCCCCTGAAGCGGCAAGTCGACCATTTGACCGAGATCGCGATGGATTTGTGCTCTCCGAAGGGGCTGGAGTGGTGGTGCTCGAAGAGTACGAACACGCAAAAAAACGGGGAGCTCTGATTTTGGGAGAGGTTCTCGGTTACGGAATGTCTTCAGATGGTTCGCATATGACCGCACCCGACCCTGAGGGTACAGGTGCTGCTCGTGCGATCAGTTCGTCACTGAAGGATGCGAAATTATCAACTGGCGAGATTGATTACATTAACGCTCACGGCACAAGCACCCCTTTGGGTGACAAGGCGGAAACGAATGCAATCAAACGCGTGTTTGGAGCCGAATCCAAGCGGATTTGTGTTTCAAGTACGAAAAGTCAACTCGGGCACCTGTTGGGTGCATCGGGTGGAGTTGAATTCGTGGTTGCGATTCTGACGCTGATGCATCAGTTGATTCCCCCGACCATCAATCTTGACAATCCCGATCCCGACTGCGATCTCGATTATGTTCCGAATCAAGCACGTGAACTGCGTGTAAATCGAGTCGTCTCGAATAGTTTTGGCTTCGGGGGTCACAATGCCTGCCTGGTGGTTGGGCGTTGAGATGAAACTGTGTGATATTGATTCCTCGATGTCCACTGATGAGTTTACTGAGCGATTCGGTTGAGTATTTCAATTTACGGATTTTTTTAAGAAATGTGATGGTTCGCTGTTGAATGTTCGCGACAGCGAGCCTGACGCGAATTATTTTCCCCCTCCATTGATATGGTCTCTGCGTTCTTTCCCAAAGTCAGGTCTGCCCTGTATGGCCGATTCAACGCAGATGACTGGCTGCAAATGAGCACCTAATTGTGACCAGATCCTCTGAAGTTCGGAAAGTCGTAATTACCGGAATCGGCATTGTCAGCCCGATCGGGATTGGCGTTGATCCATTCTGGGAGAGTCTTTCTGCCAGTCGATCCGGTGTGCGAGTCGGAGAATTGTTTCCGGGCTTCGCAGCTCCTGATGGTGTCGGTGCGGAAGTCCGAGATTTTACTGACGAATCCGCCCGCAAAACCTACTTGAAGGAACAACGGAAGAATCTCAAGGCTATGTGCCGCGAAATTCAAATGGGTGTTGCATCCGCACTGCTCGCGTTACAACATTCGACGATTGATCTCGAAAA
>CAMBQP010000315.1 GCA_945869955.1 Schlesneria paludicola DSM 18645 | reverse complement strand
GAATCGAATTCTGACGACCGGTGACCGCACCCACGCCGGAGAAACCGCTCCACCACAGGGACTCTATTTGATGCGTGTCGATTATTGAGTCGCTTGGAACCGGAATTTATTAATCGAGCTGGCCACAATCATGACTACCCCCGAGTATTGATCGAAGCGTACGAATCGAGTAATTCGCACGGCCAAACAGCAACTGGCCTCAACGGTATGGATTGTCCATAAATCTTAACGCAAAGGCGCAGGGACGCCGGGACGCAAAGAAGACAAAATCCGATCGGCTGATCGCTTTCCTGGCGTCCCTGCGGCTTGGCGCCTTTGCGTTAAAACGAATTTCCGCATTTCAACGCTGAAAGATTAGACCGATAGAACACGATCAGGACGGATCCACGTCGAACTCAATTCGATCGCGGTTCCACCTTCAGGAGGTGCTTGACGAAAAAATCTTTCCGGCGGCGATCACCGTACGGGCTTTCACCGCTCCCGTGGCCACCCCCCGGAAAAACGATCAGCTCGAAATCCTTGTTCGCCTGGATCAGTGCGTTCACGACCTGCATCGTTGATGCGGGGTCGACGTTTTGGTCAAGTTCCCCGACCGTTAGCAGCAACTTCCCTTGTAGCTTTGCCGCGTGGGTCACATTCGAACTGGCGGCATATTCTGGTCCGATCGGCCATCCCATCCAGGCTTCGTTCCACCAAATCTTGTCCATTCGGTTATCGTGACAGCCGCAATCCGCCGCGGCCGCCTGATAAAAATCACCGTGATGCAGCAGACCAGCCAATGCATTCTGTCCACCCGCCGAACCGCCGTACAATCCCACGCGACTCAAGTCGAACTGGGGATATCGAGCGGCGGCGGCCCGTAACCAGAGAATCCGATCCGGAAAACCTCCGTCGGCGAGATTCTTCCAGCAAACATCATGAAATGATTTCGATCGCCAGTTCGTCCCCATGCCGTCAATCTGCACGACGATAAACCCCAGTTCCGCCAGTCCCTGGGTCGGATAATAGGCCGAAAAAGACTTGGGAACAAAAGCCCCCTGTGGTCCGGCGTAAATCATTTCGATCACGGGATACGAACGAGATTCGTCAAAGTTCGTCGGTCGCCAGATCACGCCATGAATGTCCGTCGTGCCGTCCCGTCCCTTCGCCACAAATCGCTCGGGAACCCTCCAGCCGGTCGAAAGCAATGCGGACCAGTCACCTCGCTCTAACTCACAAATTTTCGCCCCATCGCTTTCACGCCGCAGCTCGGTCACCGGGGGTTGATCCACGCGTGAATAGGTATCAATCAAGAAGCGGCCATCGGGTGAGGTCTGTAAATCGTGTGTCCCGTCCCCCTCGGTTAGCCGGGTCAAACCGGTCCCATCGAAATTGATTCGGGCGAAGTGGAGTGCGTAAGGATCCTGATCGGGAAACAGACCCAGAGCACGAAACCGGATTTGACGCGTGACGGGGTCAACGTCATCAACACGCCGCACAACCCAGGGACCCGATGTGATCGCATTCTTCACCGCTCCGGTTTGCAGATCGATCAGATACAGATGATTCCAGCCATCCCGTTCAGACATCCAGATCACTTCATTCGTCTCTTCCAGCACACGGAGAAACGTTTTATTCGAGTAATCAATAAACGTGGGGCTGCTTTCATCGATGATCACCCGCGACTGACCGTTCGTGGCATCCAGGGAAATCCAGCGCAGGGACTGATGGCCGCGTTGATTGTAAAGAAACGTAAAGTGGGCCGAGTCGGACATCCATTGGAAATCACTCAGGCTCCACGGATTCGGAAAAAGAGTATCGTCCACCGGGATCGGCTGCTTTTGAGCCACGTTAAACAGTCTGGGACGTGAATGTGCGATCTTGTCGCCGGGCTTGAGATAATCGAGCGTCTTGACGCGCGGCTGCAGCGTCTCACGCGGGGAGGATTCGACGATGGTGATCTTGTGCTCTTCTGCGGGCTGCTCTTGAAAGGCGATCAGACAGGTCGAATCAGGCGACCAGAAAAACGGGCCGCGATAAAAATCTGCGGCAGTCCCCTCGGTGCTGAGCCGAATTTCTTCTTGCGAGCTGAGGTCCCGCAGGACCACGTTGTGCTCGGTAATCCGTGCTTCATAACGACCATCCGGTGACTGGTTGCTGCCACCATTTCGTCGACGGCGATTTTGACTCGCCTCATCGCGAGCCTGCGGAACCGGAGGCTTTGACTTGTCATCCAATTCGACCTCACGAGGCTTGACCGTCGCCTCGAACAAGCCAATTTCCTTTCCACTACGATCAAGCACCAGCCAAACATGACCGGCAAACGTATGCTGCCGAAACGTGGCCCCCCGTTCGACCGTTCCGTAGGGCCGACGTTGTCCTTCTGCATCAAGCCAGACTAACCGAACGGGGCCGGTGGTTTTGTTGGTCAGCACCAGTTCGGTTTCATCACCCGTCTGGCGACTCATCCGAGCCCCCTTTTCGGCGTCGGCCGGGTTGGTGGTGACAGTGGTCTCTTCCAGTTCGTACTGGGCGAGATCACAACGATAGGCTTGTTGATCGAGCTCAAACGTCATGCTGTTGCCGTCAGCGGCAAACTCGAGATTGGTCAGATTCAGCCGATTGCGGTCGAAAGGTTTCGCTGTTTTTTGGCTGAGTGCTTCGGACAATCGCCCCGCATCAAAAGCAGGCCCTCGTGTTCCGGCCAGCGCATCGACGAGGAGATATTCGAGCCCCCCGTTGGCCAGTTCGTTCCGATACCAGAAGCGGTCTTGACCAGTCAGCCAGTTTGGTTTGACGGTGGTTTTAAAAACACGTCCACTCGACAGTCCGCGGAGCGCCTCGGACCGGGCATAGTCCGCGCGGGTCCCCTGAGCGAAACTGGTCGAGCCAGCCAGCATCAGCATCAGCATCAGCACCAGCATTCGTATCACAAGGTTCGGAAGTAAAGAATTCCCAGAAACAGCCGAGTCTATTTTGATCATGGCGAGGACCAGAAAAGTGTTGGAAACAGGACCACTGTCGATCGTTCGAGTGTATCCGACCCCCGAGCCGATCGGAAAGCGCCTGAATGTCAGTTGCTGGATTTGAGCCAGAGTGCAATCATCAGCCAAAACCGCTTAAGTTCAGCGTGACAGCCTTTCAAGTGACAGCATTTCCGTGGTACGGAGCGTGATTCGATGCCCACAAAACCCGCTTTCTCAAAATCAACGTCCGCGTTTCTCGCGTGGGTGATGACGGTATCCATTGCCGTGATGGTGTTCTGTGTGATACTGGGAAGCTCACCAACCAGGTTTCACCGCCTGTTTGTGGCGGCCTCGATGGCGTTCATGATGTGCCTCAATGGTTTTGTCTGGTGGTGTACCTGCCTAGGTTTGGGACCGGAAGAACCACCGCAATCGACGACATCGCAGGTCAAGATTTGAGCAGAGCAGAAGCAAGCGTGCCGTACTTCCCTCGAGATACGATCGTCAAAGATTCGTTCCGACGGGTAACGAAACCTTGTCTTTTCCCGTTTTACGAATTTCGTCCGTCAGTGCGTTGAGCTGATCATTGCGAAAGTTTTTAATCTGACAGGAATCCAAGACCCGCTTGACGCGGTTGGGTGTCTCATTGTCGTTTGCCCGAAACTTGCCGACGATCAGCAACTGGAGCGGACCGTACTGAGGGTGTGGATTGTCATACAGCGAACGTCCTTGGACCGTATACTTGCAGGCATGACTGACAGACTGTTCCGGATTTGCCGCTTCAAATTGGACGGGTATAATGAGGTTAAAGCGGCCGTTCTGATAACCGAAAGGAACGGTCATGTCCTTGTCCAGCGCCGGAACATTCACTTTGATGTCCTGGTAGACTTTAGACCCCAATTCGGGAACAAGCAGACGCTCGCCCACAAAATCCCGAAAATTTTTCTTCGCTTCCCCTTTTTCGACCGGAACACCGAAGACTCGCTGAAATAGCGATTGTAAGTCTTCCTCTGGATTGAAGACCTTCATCGGCCGTGGGGTTGTCAGGTGGAACAGGTTCGCACGCGTGGATATGAACTGTTGAAGTTCCTCAACGGTACGTATCTCCTCCCCGAGTAGGGATAATCGTTCTTCCAGACCCTTCTTGAGCGTGTTGATCCGAGTTAAATCAAGCCCCTCTGATCCGAAGATCTGCTTGATCCTGCGGTTATTGCGGTTTGTGAGGGCTTTCAGGAATCCCCGTTCTGGGCAGAACAATAAAACACCGACATTGGCAACCTCGCCGAGCATTAAATCGGGGCAGTATTGGATTATTGAGTAGTAGCCTTTGGATGGATTCATGATGTCAGCTCCAAGTCTTCCTCAGCCAGCAGCGAACCTTGTGGGTAGATCCGTTTTTCAATCGTTTCTGCCACGAATATCGCGCGTTCAAGGATCAATTCGATCAGGGCATCCGATGCCCCTTTGGAAACGTCCCAGTCTTTGGGAATGAAGTCTACCATTTTGATGACCGTCGTGCGGTCAATTGTTCGCATTTTGTTAGCGGTTCCTAACACAGCATCGCGTTTCAGGAAAGGCCGGAATTCCGGGAACAGACCGAAGATGCGTTCCTCTTTGATTTTAGCGATATGCGACAGCGCCTGCGTCCAAGATTTACCACACGAAAAGCAGTGAGTGTGGTCCATTGCCTTCAGACGAAACTGTCCTTGAGGTGCCTCTTCACTCAGAAAGACATTTTCGCGGTTGGTTCGAGGTTTTCCTAGTTCCCCGTTCGGTTTTGGTTCATACCGGTCACAGTTCAAAACCCAAGTGTCTAATACGACGAGGGCAGAAATATCCCTTGGGTTGATCAACTTCAGGAGATCCTGTTTGCCACCACTCCAAGTCCCACCGCGCTCGTACTTAGTGATGAATGCTGGGCCAGGATGAGCCATTCCGGTTTGATTGCCATTTTTGTCGACAAAAGGAATTTCGTCCATTTGGTCGATCGTGATGATAGCACAGTCGAATGTCGGCAACCCCAACCACTCTGCAAGCTGCGTCGCGACGACCTCTGCCGCCAAGGTATGCGGCCCTTCCGGTCCGCCCATTGCCTTAAGGTAGCCAAATCCCCGGTCGGTCTCGACGAGGGCAGTGCGGGCACTGGTCGGGAACCCCTTCACGAACCGGACGTCGCCGGGTTGCCAGCCACCGAACCCCATCGCAGTTGATCCTCGCTTGCCAGTCGCGTGAGTGTCATTCGATCCCCAACAGCGAGTCTATACGATATCGTGAGGTGGCGTCGGATCGCATTCAAACTTGGCATCCAAATCATGCCGAATGCACCGCTATCCTTAGTATCGATACCAGAAGGGGAACTCCAGATCCATTCACGTCATGATTTCCGAATGGGTTTTAAAAACATCGACATCGAATTCAACGGATGCCCGTTAAAGATTTGTGGCGATTATCCAAAAACCGAAAGAAACTCGTTCTGAGCTGTCTGAAATCCGCGCATCGACGTGATACGGAATTTCGGTGTCGATTCCGCGCAAATTCGATTACGATCGTCGCGATGACGTTGAACACTGTCCCGCAATTCATTATCCGTTCGCGACCTTTGGCGAGCGGTACCGAATAATTCTGCCGCACTCGTTCGGCATCCGCAGCAAACTCCTTCGTTTGCATCACCACCGCGATCAAGCCTGCAACCACCAACCCGGCCCCGGGCGAAAATTCCTGCTGAACTTCCCGTTCGAGCGTGTCCAAAATTTGGGGATCCGCTTTCAGACGCTGTTCGCATTCCCCGAGTTTTGGAAAGACATCACCATGAAAACGGACGATCATCTCTGCCACAGATTGAATCAATTTGCCGTTC
>CAMBQP010000314.1 GCA_945869955.1 Schlesneria paludicola DSM 18645 | reverse complement strand
GTCGACGCTGAAGGTCGATGTGGTACTCAGGCCCGTGTTGCCTGCCGTGTCGGTTGTCTGGGCATGGACCGTGTAAACGCGATCGGCGAACGAGGCCGGGATGTTGGCCGTCCAACCGGTTGTTCCCGTTGCAGCGATCGAAAAGGTTTGGGTCGCCCCTGAGAAGGTTGTTCCGTTCCAGTAATTCCCGGCGCTGTTCTTCAGACTGATTGCCACGCTGGCCACGGCGGTGTTGTCAGCCGCGGTCCCCACCACCGTCGTGAACTGCGGGCTCGCCAGATTCGTGTAGCCGCTGTTGACAAACGAGGTGATCGTTGCGGCCGGTGCGGTGGTATCGACCGTCCAATTGTAACTGGTGACCGAGCTGACGTTTCCCACCTTGTCGATCGCTTTGACCTGGAACGAGTGGGCGCCGAGTGCGAGACTGGCGTAATTCGTGGGACTCGTCGTCGTCACAAATCCCGCACCGTCGAGATTTGTCAGGTAGGAGACGACGCCCGAACTGACGGCACTTGTCGTCGGATCGGGCGCAGCGAAGCTGAACGACGCGGACGTGCTGTTCGTGGCCGAAGCGGGAGACGATGAGATCGTGGGGGCGTTGGGATTCGTTTTGTCGACGCTGAATGTCGACGTGGAGCTTAGGCCCGTGTTGCCTGCCGTGTCGGTTGTCTGGGCATGAACCGTGTAAACGCCGTCGGCTAACGAGGTCGGGATGTTGGCTGTCCAACTGGTTGTTCCCGTTGCAGTGATCAAGAAGGTTTGGGTCGCCCCTGAGAAGGTTGTTCCATTCCAATAATTCCCGGCGCTGTTCTTCAGGCTGATCGCCACACTGGCGACAGCGGTATTGTCAGCCGCTGTCCCCACCACCGTTGTGAACTGCGGGCTCGCCAGGTTTGTATAGCCGCTGTTGACAAACGGGGTGATGGTTGCGGTCGGTACGGTGGTGTCGATCGTTTCCACCTCCCCGGTAAAATTGCCATTGCCGTTGGCCAGCAGCACACTGACCGAAGTGGCTTGTTGGTTGGTAACGGCGAGGTCGGGCTTGCCGTCAGCGTTCAAATCCGTCACGGCTACGGAACTCGGGGTGCTCCCCGTGGCAAATGTCGTCTGCGCCTGAAAGGTCCCATTTCCGTTCCCCAGTAGTATGCTGAGGGTACTACTGCCAGAGTTCGTGACGGCGAGATCAGGCTTGCCGTCGCCGTTTACATCCGTCAGGGCTACGGAACTCGGAGTGGTTCCTGTGGCAAATGTCGTCTGCGCCTTAAAGGTCCCATTCCCGTTCCCCAGTAGCACGCTGACAGTATTGACTGTTTGGTTCGTGACGGCGAGGTCGGACTTGCCGTCGCCGTTCACATCCGTCATGGCCACGGAACTCGGACCGCTCCCCGTGGCAACTGTCGTTTGTGGCTTAAAGGTCCCATTCCCGTTCCCTACGAGAATGCTGAGGGTATCACTGCCAAAGTTTGCGACGGCGAGATCGGACTTTCCATCCCCATTCACATCCGTCAGGGCCACGGACGTCGGATTGACCCCGGTCGCAAACGTCGTTTGCGTCTGGAAGGTCCCATCCCCATTTCCCAGCAACACGCTCACAGTATTGTTGCCGCTGGAAATAAAGCCGCTACCGTTCAAAACAATGAGGTCGGGTTTGCCATCCGCGTTGAGATCACTCATCTTCACAGAATCCGGATAATTCATGGCTGCGAAAGTGGCTTGGGCTTTGAATGTCCCATTGCCGTTCCCCAGCAGTACGCTCACACTACCGCTGGACCAGTTTGCTGTGGCGATATCGAGTTTTCCATCCCCATTCACATCCCCCAATGCGACTGACATGATCGCCCCTGTGGCGAATGTGGCCTGCGCCTTGAATGTCCCATCTCCGTTCCCCAGCAAAACACTGACCGAACCGCCTAAATTCGCAATCACAAGATCGGGCTTGCTGTCTCCGTTGACATCTCCCCAAGCAACGGAAGCCGGCTGCGTAGCGGTGCCGAACGTCACCTGGGTCGCGAAACCAGCCGATGCGTTTGGTCTCGACAGTGGGTTTCCCGCCAAGTCCTTGACACTGTTGGTATCGACCAGGTTGAGACCCAATGTCCCGTTCCCCGTGATGCCGCTGACGGTTACCGTGTAGACCGACGTGCTGACCGGGGCGACGGTGATTGTCGATGTGGCAACCGTCCCTGTTACGGATCGCGTAAATGCGCCAGAAGTGACACCGGCCACCGGTTCGCTGAATGTAACGGTGTAATTAAGGCTGGTTGCATTCGTGATATTCGATGGCGTGGTTATCGAGGCGACTGACGGGAAAATCGTGTCGATTGTTTCTACCTGACCGGTAAAATTCCCGTTCCCGGTCCCGCCCCCCCCCAAGTAACCGTTAAAGTTCCAGATGCTGTCATTGTCCACGAGATTCAGGCCCAGCGTTCCGTTTCCCGTAACGCCACTGGCGGTGATCGTATAGACAGAACCGCTGCCTGTGATTTGCAGTAGACTGACGCCGACCGTGCCGGTCTTCACCAAAACGAAGTCCGTCGGATCAACACCGGCAACGACTTGATTGAAGGTCACCGTCCAGGGAATGGTACTCTGGTTCGTGGGTGATGCGAGAACGTCATTGATCGAAACTACTGCCGGAGCCGTCAGCAGCATGCGCGACTCGAGCGGTTCGGTGGGTGGCAGACGGTTTGCTCGGCGGCGATTTCGGCGAATGGATCGTTCCGCACGCCTCCAGGCGAAATAGCGGCGGTTTAACTTCGCAGCGACCTGTGACCAAAACCCGGACAGCCATTGATTTTTCATTCAGTTGTCTTTTTTAGAGATTTTTAAACGTTTTTGTGCGATGTGGTCTATTGAGTGTTTAAAAATAAATCGATTGGAGGTGTTGCAGGTTTTGGCGAGTAACGATCGTTCAGTGCAAACAAATGAGTGAAGCGAGTTGATTTGGATGGATTTTAACTCACGCGATCGCCGCGAAGATGTGCAATATCACTGCCAGGTATGTTGACGTCAAGGGACTTGTTCGAGAAAACGGACGAGGTTTGCGAAATTTGTGTATGTAAAAATTTAAAATTATATTGTAAAATAATTTTTGAAAAATAAAGGGTGGATCTCCGGTGGGCGGGTTGAGAGCGGTGATTCCGCAGTGACCAAACTGAATTTCTCTGGTCGTTGCTATTGTGGGAAAAGTTCAACCGAAGAGGACTGAATGGCACTGCTGTCGCCGCAGTTTGATTTGGGGGCAAAGTTCCTTGATGTCGATCAAGAAAACGGTACCAAGGGATATCCATGGCGTCGTCAGCCGAACTGAAAGTCCATCCGAAATCACTCGAAGCTTATTCTTTCCGAGAACATCCGGCCCAATTTCATTCAATTTGGGCCGCCGCTGATCAAGGTCTGCAGCAACTGAAAATCGAAATCGCTGGTGGTCAAGTGAACTCCGCCAATGCATCTGCAATCGTCTGCGGATCGCAAGAACCAGCGAAATGAGGACAGACGGCCTGATCTACAGGCGATACCAGCTCGATATCCGGTTCTCTACCGAATTCTCTGCCGAAATTCAGAATTCTTCTGACGTGATGGCGTCTCTGGAACAATGCCATACCCGCAGGATTTGGACCGTCTTGCCATCAATACGGAAGAACAGCCGATACTCATTCGCCCGTCTTGGGGATTCCGTATTTTTTTGCCAAGGCTTTGATCGCTTTGTGCGCTGGTTTGATTCGCCCCGCCTCCACGTCGGCTAACCCCCCGCAGATCGCAGCAACGACTTCTTCACGATCAACCCTGGCTGCCTGTTCAATCAACCGTTGGTGCGCAGCGGCATCCTGAATAACGACTTTGGCCTTGCCATTCACTGTCAGCACCATCGGCGACCCCGTGGCATGTAATTGCCGCAAGTACTCCGCTGTCTGACGCTTGAAATTCGTAAGTGAGTCGATCCCATTCCCCAAATTAAGCATGTTCCCCTCTCTCTCGCTCTCTCTACGCTTCTAATTCGCACTGAATTCAATACCAATTGAATGCTAATTAAAAAAGACCGCCCCGCGTAAAGTCTGATGATGAGGAAACCGCTTTCAAAATACGGCTTTCGATTTTTGCGGGTCACACTGGAATCGTGACAGGCTCACGCTCTGTTCAAGACTGACTGAACTCTTCGGGGGATGCTTGAACTACGGAAAACCTGACAACTGACAACTGACAACTGACAACTGACAACTGACAACTGAAAACTGAAAACTGAAAACTGACAACTGAAAACTGAAAACTGAAAACTGGCAACCTAGGTTAGATAGGTTGAGTTTTGTTTTTTTTCGGATCATGCCGGGTGATTGATTGTTACGATGGGATTCTTGCTTGCGATCATTAGAACCGTCAAACCCTGCATTGCCGTTACGACGATCATTACGGTGTCGTTGAAATGTCTGTAAGTGGTTTCCATCGGCGGAATCTGCAGACGGATAGCCGGGTTGCTCGGAGGGGATGGCGATGCGTAAACAAACGGGTGTTGGAGTTCGAAAGTGGGTATTGGGGGCGGTGGCTACAGGACTATTGTCTCCTTCAGTCCCTGCGCTCGCACAGGCCAGAACTCCTCTGGTTCCGTTGAAGAAAACCGCTGGTGCTCCTGTTGCTGCAGAAAAAACAGCTCCACCCGTATTGATGGCGGTGCCGCAAGAAATCCCACCCGAGGCGAGCCAGATTCAGCCCGCCTCGGGTGTCGAGATCGCGGCGAATGATAAGTCAGAAGTCCAGAAACAGCTGGAATTGCTCTATGAGAAGGACGGGCGTGAAATGCCCGACATCAAGCTGAATCTTCAGCCCATTGGGAGTGGGCCTATGGGGAATCAGGGGAATTTCACACAAAATACCGGAACCACCGCGCCTCAAGAGACGCAAACCTCAACCCCCACGCCAAAGACCTCGGGTTATAAAAAGTACCCAGGGCCGACTCCAGCGACAGCTCCCCCGTCAAATCCACAGGGGACAAGAAGCTATGGGCCGACGGTGACTCCGGTCAAGCCGCTGGCTTCCACCAATTCTCCTGCCCGTTCGAATCCGGTCACTGGTTTCTTTAAACGTCTTGTTCCAGCCAGCCTCAAGCCGGTACCAACCACACCACCCATTCCGCCCGATTATGCCAATCGGTTGCCAGGAGCACCCCCCGTCTCTTCCGCGTTGCCTCAAAAGGTGGCTGCGGGTACCCCGGCAAAGCCATCCCCTTATGCCACCAATTCTGCAAATCTGGCTAAACCGTTATCGATTCCGTCGCGGCCGACCATGCAGCTGGCCACCAAACCGGAACTTTCGCCGGTTCCCGTGCTCAATCCGCAATTGTCACGGCAACCGCAGCTGTCTCAATCATTCGAAGCCCCGCGCAGCACAACGGGATTCCCACCACCGACCCTCCCTCTGCCGCCACTGGCGCATGATCCTCTGCCGCTGTCAGCATCACCGATCATCGCCGGGCTTCCTCTGCTGAAAACCGCCCCGGATTCACCACCGCTGTTGGCGGAGGCGAGCAATCATCCGCCGACAATCGTGATTCCGCCGCCGTCTGATGGAAATGATTTCCCCAATCCGTTTCCAGAACTGGCCGAAACACAAGCGGATCAGAAACAGGACGCATCACCGCTCGACGATTCGCTCGGCGAACTGGCGGAATCTTCGTCTCCTTCAGCAGAAGTCACCGCGTCCCCAGAAGAAGATCTCGCCGCACTAATTCCTGACCCTTTAGATCTCGAAGATCCCTTCGCAGTCCGGGTCAAGGATTTTGCCGAGCCTGCAATCGATGAATCCCTGGCAGAAAACACGGAATCCCCCGCAG
>CAMBQP010000313.1 GCA_945869955.1 Schlesneria paludicola DSM 18645 | reverse complement strand
CCGGCACTGACGCTGAATGTGCAAAAGTTTCAAAAAGGCCAAACTTTCCATGGGCTCTCCAAATTTCATTTGAACAATTCCGTCCAGGACGAAACCTATTTACAAGAACAGCTCTGCGGAGACCTGTTTCGCTCGGCCGGGATTCCGGCAGCCTATGCTACCCATGCCCGCGTCTGGCTGAATGGTCGTGATGTTGGTCTGTACGTCCTGAAAGAAGGTTTCGACAAGACATTTTTAAAGCGGCACTTCGAGAACGCCGACGGAAATCTGTACGATGGGGGTTTTGTTCAAGATATTGACGCCGAACTCGAAAAAGATTCTGGTGCTGGCGTGGACGATCGCAGCGATCTTGAGGAACTCGCCCAAGCCTGCCGCATAGCGGAACCTGAGGTACGCTGGAAGCGGGTTGACGAGTTACTCGATGTCGAACAGTTCATCACCTTTATGGCGCTGGAGCTGATGACCTGCCATTGGGATGGGTATTGCCAAAACCACAATAATTATCGCCTTTACTTTGATCCCTCCGGACACAAAGTCCATTTTTTCCCGCATGGCATGGATCAAATGTTTGGGGACACCGGGGCCTCGATTCTCGATTACCCAAACTCGATCGTGGCGGCAACGGTGCTGCAGAACACCGCGTGGCGTGCGCGGTATCGCGAGCGAGTCAACGAATTATTGCCACGATTCTCGCCGGCGGATCACTTGTTGGAACAGGTGGATGTGCTGCACCAGCGGATCCGCCCCTTGTTGGAAGCGATGGACCCACAGCGGGCCATCGAACACGATCACCACGTCGAGGACCTGAAACAGCGATTGATCGCCCGGGGCGAGTCGCTGCAGCAGCAGCACGACCAACCCGACCCCGCGCCGCTTGAATTCGATGAATCGGGGAGTCAGGTGATTGCGGACTGGGCCGAAGTTGCCGAGAGCGAAGATACGATCATCGAGACGATTGAGCTGCCCGGTGAAAAGAAAGTCCAGGCAATCCTGTGCGGAAAGAGCGGCCACTGCATCGCGTCGCTGCGGCGGCGGGTCCTCTTGGCACAGGGTGATTATACTTTTCATGCCATGCTACGGACGATCAATGTGACCCCGATGGAAGACGAAAAGGGGAGTGGCGCGGGGATCCGAATCTCGGGGGCCGAGCGAGCGAACCACCTCGAAAATTCGACCGTCTGGACCCGTCTGGAGTTTGAATTTACCGTTGCCGAAGAGATCAAGGATGTCGAGTTGATTGCTGAAGTAAGAGCGACCCACGGCCAGGCCTGGTTCCAACTCGACTCGCTCAGGCTGTCACGAAAACCTGCACCTCGGGTGGACCAGGAATAGGTGGTATTCAGCGCTGCGGGGTGATTCCTTTCGCCACGAATGTTCCTGGATTTGCCTCGCAGGATTTCATCTTGTGATTGCTGAACTTGTGATTGCGGGTGGAATTCAAAACTTTTGTTCCGCCGGCATCGAATGGCCCGGTACGAGAAGAAGACGAAGCGGGAGTGAGATTTTGTTGAAAGCGGGGGGCGGCGGAACTCTCTGAACAGGGTCCGCTTGGCTGTCACTCAGTTCTTCTTGCTGGGGCATATTCGAATCCTTCAGGGGGGGGGATACTTACACTGGGGTGTGTACTCGCTGTCCCTGGATTGGAAATTTTGTTCGGGATTTTGTCATCCGCATGTCGATTCACCACCGAAAACGGGGGTTTCACCACTTTGTTGGGAAACGATGTGGAATCGTGTCGACTGTTTCTTTAGAGTGCTCGCGGAGAGCAGTGTGATCAATCGTAAAAGTCGCATTTCCAATGTCGGCACTCAGGAATATTCCTCCAATGGAAATTAATCATCGTTTTCCTGTTTTTCCAAGAACGGATTTGTTTGCCTTGGAAACGGGTCAGGATGAGGATGAGCATGAGGGTCAGGATGAGGATGATTTCGTAATCATAAACTTTGAAGAGATTGCACATCACCTTTCCCAGTCCGGTCACAAGAATATCTTGTCTCGACCAGTCAGAACATTCAACGTTGCTCGAAACCTCATTAATCCATCCGAACAGGAATCAGACGTTTTATTCCCGCGCTTGGCGAAAATGGATTGACCTTGCTGTATGGATTGACCTTGCTGAGAAGCGAAGACCCCTCACCCTGCCCTCTCCCCGGAGTACCGGGGCGAGGGTTGGAACGGCTTTCAGTTTATTTGTACTTGGAGCACCGGGGCGAGTGGGAGTACCCCCCTTACACTTCCCTCGTCTCGGGCTCCTTGTACACTCTGCATCGCAATCATTTACTCACCAGTAAATAAACCGCTGCAACAATTCTCGCTGGCTGGGGATTAATGCATTCGTGTTGGCGATCAAATAACAGTTGTCTTCCAAGTCGAGCAGCACCTTTCCATGCTCGCCAAAGTTCTGGACATAAGCTTGCGACCAACGCATCGTGAACTCGGCAGGCCCCTGCTCGGTTTCGACCGCCAGATCGAGGCAGCCATGCTGCATCGCAATGCGATGAATGGCCGTGATTCGCCGGTGAAGATAACGACGGTCGAGCGCGGTTCGCAGCAAACGTTGCACGTCTGCGGGCCATGCCGTTAATGTTCGGACAATGCCAACCTCTTTTTCTTTGCCGTCCTGATCACTGACCGCCAGGCTAATAAAGTTTTCGGCCTGTGTCGCGGGAAAACAACGAACGGCCGCAATTCCGTGATGGACCGTTCCATTCGCCAGTTCGAGATCGAGCGAGTCATGAGCCCCCGCACGGAAGGTGGCCCAGCCCGGTTCGAGCCAGTGTGGGGTGAAGTCGATCACCTCGTCAGGGGTTGTTACGGTCTCGTTCGTGACGGGGATGGCCGCCGCCGCAGGGGGGGCATCGAGTATCGCTTCAAACTGATTGTCGCGGGCGAACTGAGTCTGGATTTTGACCAGTCGGGCATAGGTCCCGTCGATCGTCATCAATTCGGTATGCGACCCTTGTTCGGTCAATCGCCCGTCGTCGAACACGAAGATCCGATCAGAATCGCGCAGGGTACTCAAGCGATGAGCGATCGCCAATGTCGTTCGCCCCCGCACCAGCACTCGAAGGGCATCTTGAATCGCCTGTTCAGACTCGGTATCGATGCTGCTGGTCGCTTCGTCGAGAATCAGCACCTTGGGATCGTATAATAAGGCACGGGCAATTGAAACTCGCTGCCGCTCGCCTCCGGACAGTCCAGCACCCCGTTCCCCGACCCAGGTGTCGTAGCCCAGCGGCTTACGCAAGATGAAATCATGAGCCTGTGCCGCTCGGGCCGCAGTGACGGTCTCTTCCAGACTCGATTGGGGGCGACCGTAGATCAGGTTATCGAAGATTGTTCCGCGAAAGAGAAAGGGCTCTTGCAGGACAACTCCGACGTTTTGGCGGAGAGTCGGGGTGGCTAGGTCTCGCAGGTCGATGCCATCCAGCAGCACTCGCCCCTGATTGACATCGTAAAATCGGCTGAGCAGATTCACCAGGGTGGTTTTACCACTGCCACTTCGCCCAACAATGCCGATCCGCTGGCCGGGTTCAATCGTGAAACTGACATCCTTCAGGATGGGGCGATGGCGTTCATAGCCAAAGGTGACATTCTCGAACCGGATTTCCCCCTTTAAGTTTGCGAGTTCGGTTTGCTGGTGCGGCTCTTTCGTTTCGACTGGGGCATCGAGCAGTTCAAAGACGCGATGGCAGCCTGTGAGAAAACTGGTGAGCCAGGTTGTCAGCTGCGACAGGGTCGACAGAGGTGCATAGAACATGGCGAGGTAGGCGAGAAACGCCATCAGTGAGCCGAGCGTCATGGTGTCCCCCAGCACGTCTCGTCCGCCGACGTACCAGACGATGAGTCCTCCCAGACTGAAGATCAGGGCCATCACTGCCGAGAATGTGGCGTTGGCGTTGTCGACCTGTAAGCGTGAATCGCGCAGGTATTCGCTGGAGCTCGTGAACCGATCAAATTCACGCGGTTCCTGGGCGAAGGCTTTCACCACCCGAATCCCGGAAAGCATCCCCGAGATGGCTCCCGCCTGCTTGCTGCTGGAATCCCAGTAACGGTAATAAACGGGATAAACCCGACGCCAAAAATAGAGGCTCCCGGCAACGACCAACGGTGCGGGGATCAGGGTGAAAACCGCCAGTTTGGGGTTGAGAGTAAACAGCATCACGCCGACCGCAACAACCTGTACGATCTGTAGCAGGAATCCCCCGGTCACCTGCTGCAGCAGCGTATGCAGCACTTCGCTGTCGTATGCGACACGGCTGACGAGTGAACTGACCTGATGGCGATCGTAGTAACCGACTCCCAGCGTCTGCAGCTTTTGCATCAATTGCGATCGCAGATCAAAGGTCAGTTCGACCCCCACGCGTGTTGAGAGAGTTCCCTTGGCCCAGTTGACAACTCCCAGCAAGACGCGGGTTCCGGCGAGTCCCAGCACCACCACCAGCAGGGTCATCAGCAGTTCGCTGGCCTGGGGAGCCGATTGACCTTTCGCCAGAATGTCGTCGACGAGGTACTGTTGAAGTTTCGGAGGAACCAGTTCCATCGCCACGCCCACCAGCATCAGGGCGGACATGGCGAGTGCCCCGCGCCAGTGGGGACGCAGGATCTGCCATAGCCGTCCGATGATCGCCTTGCGGGGGATGCAGCGGGGACAGGGTTCTCCTTGAGCGGCGAGGCGAATCGCACATTTGGGACAGTGGAGCCGATCAGTCTCGTCGTCTTCGATGACGGACACGTCCCCTTTGGTTCGCAGGTCTTCCAATTGGCCTGCAACTTTGTGGAATCGGTCTGCGAGTGCATTCGAGTGCCGCAGTACGTCGACCCACGAACCGTCGACATGTGCCTGAAGGAATCCCGAGCCAACCGTACCGACCGCACGGAACCGGTCGACCCGCGAGACGGGGAGATGATTCACCAGTTCGGGTGTGGTTCCGTCGGTGACGACGGCGAGATTGTCTTGGGTGATCACCAGCCAATGCTTGCGCAAGTCACCTTGCAGCCCCAGGTCGGTTTGGGTTGAGAGCACGACCGGGACGCCGTTCAGTCCCCGGTTCTCGAGCAACCCTTTTACTGCAACCGGCAAATCGTCCTGATTCACTCTGTTCACTGCCATCCCGTTCTTGCCTGCGTACCTTGAGTCATTTCAATAGTTCGACGAAACCATCGCGAAACACGGGCGAGGTTTTCCTGCCCGGAATCGGTCTTGCTTCGCGGAGCCCAGTACTGTCAATTCGAAGGAAATCGATCTGTTTTCCCCGGTTGTCGGGCAATAGTACGCAGTGTCGAATGGAAGAAAAGGAGTGAATTTCTGAAGGGGAATTTTTTCGTGTGGGCCTGAGAATGGGCTGCTGATTTGATGAAAGACCATGGTGGGTCCATTGGTACCGAATGCCGACACCCATCATCAGAATGTTCGGCAAGAAATCGGCTCAACTGGTCTCCCCGGATTCTTCTCATCCAATCATCGTCTGGATGTTTCTGAGCTGTCGGGCGTGATAAACTCGGGGTTGTGATTGGTGACTGGATTGGCAGCTGGATTGGCAGCTGGATTGCTGGCTGGCACTGGCTGTCAAAGGGGATCCGGTGGAAGCTTCGGGTGAATTCGTATGATTGTGACGATTGATGGTCCGGCAGGGACAGGTAAAAGCTCGGTGGCTCGCATGCTGGCCGACCGACTGGGGTTTCAGTTTTTGAATACCGGTGCCATGTACCGCGCTGTTGCTTATGCCTGTTTGCAGCAGGGAGTTGACCTGGCGGATGGGCCGGCGGTGGCCGAGGTTGCGTATGCTTTGGAAATCTCGTTTGCTGACGATCGGCTGCTGCTAGG
>CAMBQP010000312.1 GCA_945869955.1 Schlesneria paludicola DSM 18645 | reverse complement strand
ACGGGGGGGATTTTTCCAGCGACTGCGCTGGGGAACCTACCTGGCTCACATCTTGGAACACACCACTCTTGAGTTGCAATCGATGTGCGGGACTCCGGTTGGGTATGGCCGTGCGCGCGAAACCTCGGAAGAGGGCTTGTTTAAAGTCGCCATCCGCTATCAGGACGAGACTTTGGCGCGCAATTGCCTGGAAACCGCACGAGAACTGCTGATGTCGGCGGTGTTTGATTTGCCGTTTGATATCGAGTCGCATTTGAAACGCCTGCGTGAACTGGCGGATCGGGTCTGCCTCGGCCCCAGTACCACGGCGATCGTCGAAGCGGCTCGGGCTCGCAACATCCCCTTTCGCCGATTAAACACTGGCAGTCTGGTGCAGTTTGGTCAGGGAAAAAAGCAGCGACGCATTTGGACAGCCGAAACGGATTTCACGAGTGCGATTGCGGAATCGATTGCGCAGGACAAGCAATTGACGAAAATGATGTTGTCTGCAGCGGGGATACCGGTTCCGGATGGTCGTGAGGTCGAGGATGACGCGGATGCCTGGGAAGCCGCAAAATCGATCGAAGCCCCTGTCGTGGTCAAGCCGGTCGACGGAAATCATGGTCGTGGGGTATTCATGGACCTGACCGAAGAGGCGCAGGTCCGGCGCGCGTTTCATGAAGCGTTGAAAGAGGGATCTGGGGTCATTGTCGAGCGTTTTGCCAGTGGATCGGAGCATCGACTCTTGGTTGTTGGCAAGAAATTGGTTGCCGCTGCGGCAGGTGATGCGGCCGCAGTTTGCGGTGATGGAACGCATTCTATCCGGGAATTGATCGAACTTCAGCTGAATTCTGACCCTCGTCGGGGAGAAGATGAAACCAAGCCGCTCGACTCTGTCCGCATCACCGCACTGACGATCGTGGCCTTGGCCAACCAGGGCTATGAGCCCGAATCGATACCAAAACCGGGCGTCAACGTGATTGTGCGCCGTAACGACAATTTGTCTCGCGATGTGACTGATTTAGTCCATCCGTCCATTGCCGAGCATGCTGTGCTGGCGGCGCAAGTGATCGGTTTGGATATTGCCGGGATCGATCTGGTCACACAGGACATTTCCCGCCCTCTGGAAGAGCAAGGGGGGGTGATTGTGGAAGTCAACGCCGGTCCAGGTTTGTTAATGCACCTGAAACCCGAGACGGGCAGGCCACGTCCCGTGGGCGAGGCGATCATCGACCATCTGTTTCCGGATTCCGCCGATAACGGGCGTATCCCTGTGGTTTCGGTGACGGGAACGAACGGCAAGACGACCGTCGCCAGGCTGGTGACAGCCCTACTGAAAGCTTCCGGGCGGACGGTCGGTCTGGCCTGTACAGACGGGATCTTCATCGACGGCCGAGCAATTGATCTGGGAGATTGTGCTGGACCGCGCAGCGCCCGGAACGTACTGCTGAATCCCACCCTTGATGCGGCCGTTTTTGAAGCGGCCCGTGGTGGGATTCTGCGTGAGGGTTTGGGATTCGATAAATGTGATGTGGCGATCGTCACCAACATTGGCCAGGCTGACCACCTTGGCCAGCATTACATTGACTCGGCCCGTGACATGTTTAAAGTCAAGCGGACTCCTGTCGATGTGGTGATGCCAACGGGAACAGCCGTGTTGAATGCGACCGACCCACTGGTCGTGGAAATGCAGGAATTGTCGGCAGGAAGCGTGACGTTTTTTGCCATCGATCCACTGCACCCGGTGATTCAAGAGCATCTCACGAACGGCAAGCGGGTTGTGTTTGTCAAAAACTCGCACGTCATCTTTGCCGAAAAAGATCAGGAAATTGCGCTGGTCGCTCTCGAAGATCTCCCGTGTACCCATGGTGGCCGGGTTGGTTTCCAGATTGAAAATGTCTTGGCCGCTGCGGCAGCGGGCTGGGCTTTGGGATTATCACAAAGTGACATTCGCACCGGTTTGCAGTCGTTTCAGGGGAATCTTCAGGATGATCCGGTGCGGTTTACCGTGCTGGAGTCGGCCGAAAAAACGATTGTGGTGATGGATGGACGAAATTCATCGGCACTTCAAGCGGTGATCGCAGCAATCGCCGAGTTTCCGCATACCCGAAGATCTGTGATCTATTCGGCAGAAGAGGATCGGCGCGACGGAGAGATCATTGAGCAGGGCCGGTTGCTGGGCGCTAGTTTTGATCATGTGATTCTCTGTGAAATTGAACAAGGGATTGACCGGATACCGGGTGAGGTGACTCGACTTTTGCGGTTAGGGGTCGAGGCGGGGGAACGGGTCGGGAAGATTACGGAGGTTCTTGACTGGACTCAAGCAGTCGATCAGGGGTGGCGCGAGTTGCAGACAGGTGAGCTCTTATTGATACAGTCAACGAAGGTCTCAAAAACCGTGAAAAAATTGCAGTCGATGCTGGGATTAGAACCGGCAGAAACTTCAGTCTAACGGAAAATCACGGGAATTTCGGGAAATGAACAGCAAAGTGAGGCATCGATTGCCGACCAACGAATTCCTGGAATGATGAAATTTGTCGCAGCGAATTCAGAACGGCATGGAGATTGCGAAACAGGAAATTGTCAAGCTAAAGATCGGTAGTGACTGAGATCGGTGAGATTGTCTGGCGGATGAAAAAGAGCAGTCAAGCCACCTGACGAGTAGACTTCCTCATTGAGTTCAGGATGCATCTCTCAGGCGAGGCGGGGTTCAAGCGTCAGAGACCAACATCTCGGATCAAGCAGCGGTGGCCGCGTGGCTCACTGAAACAAAAAACAGAGTTGAAATGCACTGAAGGGCTTACGAATCATGAATCTCGGAACAACACGAGCTTTACGAGGTCCAAATATTTGGTCACAGCTTACCGTACTGGAAGTTGAGATCGATTTTTCCACCCATCTGCTCCGTTCAATAGTAGAGATTGATACGATTTGCGATCGGGCGGCGAGCATGCTGTGTGCACCGTCGAAAGATTCGGTACAAGCCCATTCTCTGGAAGAGGGTCGGGAGGGGTCTGCGGAAACCGGTCAGCGAACCCCTGCCATGCGTCTGTCTGAACTCTTCGCAAGAACAGTACTTCGGATTCAGCAAGATGCTGGCTGTGCGGTGAAGTTCGCACGAGTCGCCGAAACCAAATCTGCCGGAACCTGTAAAGTTGCGGCTCAATACTGCGAAGAACCCGTGGGAAGGATGGCACTTTTGACTGCGGCGGAATTGGTTCGTGCCGCGATCCAGGGAGAATCCTTTGATGTCACGTCTCGCATCAATGAGATTCGCAGCCTTGATCAACAGATTCGTTTGGGTCCCAGCACGGGCTCGATTGTTCGAGCGGCTCTCGGACGCGGGATCCCAGCGCGCCGTCTGAATGATCGCAGTTTGGTGCAACTTGGATACGGATGTAAACAGCATCGAATCCTGGCGGCGGAAACGGATCGGACCTCAGCGGTGGCCGAGTCGATAGTGCAGGATAAAGAATTAACCAAACAGCTACTGGACGCGGTGGGAGTTCCCGTCCCCAAAGGGCGTCCGGTGACGAGTGCTGAAGATGCCTGGGCGGCAGCACAAGAGATCGGTGTCCCAGTGGTGATCAAGCCACAAGACGGCAATCAGGGACGTGGAGTCGCCTGCAATCTGAATACACGAGAACAGGTGGTTGCTGCTTACAGTGCAGCGAAGGAAGAGGGGAATGAAATCCTCTGCGAGAAGTTTGCTCACGGAGCCGATTACCGACTTTTAGTAATCGGTTACAAATTGGTTGCAGCTTCTCGGCGCGAGCCCCCACAGGTGACCGGTGATGGTCGGCACACGATTGCTCAGTTGGTGACCGAAGCCAACAAGGATCCTCGTCGTGGCGAGGACCATGCCACGTCTCTGAGTAAGCTTCGGCTGGACGACATTGCCAAAGGTGTATTGGCCGAGCAAGGCCTGACGGTTGACTCGATTCCTGCTGCCGGTCAACTGGTCTTGATGCGTCGCAATGCCAACCTCAGTACGGGTGGATCGGCAACGGATGTCACAGATCTGGTTCATCCGGAATTGGCTGCTCGGGTGATTGATGGCGTCCGGATGGTCGGGTTAGATATTGCCGGTGTCGATGTGGTTTGTCAGGACATCAGCCGTCCGCTGGAACAACAGGGTGGAATTATCGTCGAAATCAACGCCGCACCGGGATTGCGGATGCACCTTGAACCTTCGTTCGGTAAAGGACGCCCGGTGGGTGAGGCGATTGTGGGGACGATGTTCGATGAAGGGGATGATGGTCGGATTCCGATTGTTGCCATAACGGGTACCAATGGAAAAACGACCACCACTCGTTTGATCTCACATATTCTGCGCTGCATGGGGAAACGCGTGGGGATGACCTGTACCGACGGGGTCTACTTGAATGATCGCCGACTGGACACGGGTGATTGCAGTGGCCCGAAAAGTGCCCGAATGGTTTTGGCAAACCCGGCTGTCGAGGCGGCCGTTTTGGAAACAGCACGTGGCGGCATTCTGCGTGAGGGGCTCGGTTTTGATTTCTGCAATACGGCTGTCGTGACCAACATCGCCGAAGGTGACCATCTCGGCTTGAATGGAATTGACACTCCTGAACAACTTTCCCGTGTTAAGCGAGTGATTGTTGAGTCGGTGGCTGCCAGTGGATACGCCGTTTTAAATGCCGACGATCCCCTGACTGCAGCGATGACCGAATACTGTCCGGGGAAGGTGCTGTTTTTTGCCAAGTCACCAACGAACCCCTTGATTGTTTCACATCGAGCCAAAGGGGGAAAAGTCCTGTATGTGAGAAACAATTGTCTGATGGCGGCAGAGGGTTCCTGGGAGGCGCGGGTCGCATTGCTGGATAGTGTACCGTTGACCTTTGGAGGTCAGATTGGTTTTCAGGTTGAAAATGCCATGGCGGCCGCCGCGGCGGCCTGGACACTCGGAGTTCCCTTTGAAATGATTCGCCACGCACTGGAATCGTTTGTGAACGATACCCAGAAAGTTCCTGCACGGTTTAATGTGATTCAATTTTGTGGTTCAACGATCGTGATTGACTACGGCCATAACGCTGCAGCACTCAAAGCGTTGTGTGACGCATTTGATACCATGCCTCACGAGCGACGATTGATTGTCTATACGGCTGCAGGAGATCGTCGCGATGAAGATATCCTGCGGCAGGCGGAACTGATTGCGAACGCATTCGATGTCATGTTTCTCTACGAAGATGCCTGTACTCGGGGTCGTGAAGATGGAGAAATTTGCCGGTTGATGCGTGAGGGTTTCAAACGGGGAACCCGCCTGCAATCCGAGAATATTATTGAAACTCGTGGTGAAATGAAGGCGATCGAGATGACACTGAGGAAAATGCAACCCGGTGATCTGGTGCTCATTCAGGCGGACCAGGTTGAGGAAGCCATTCTATTCGTACAACAGTTGTTACCAAAACTGGCGACCGAGCAAATGGCATCCAACCGTTAGTCTGGGAAAATGGGGAGGGTCATTCGAGCCGCTGGTTTTGTCACCCGTATGCACGGATGTCTGTTTCTTGCTGCAGAGAGGTTGGCTTTCTGTGGCGAGGAGAGGGGCGAATCACCCGAGTCTGGGGGGAGTTCGCCGTGCTGTTGGCGTCTTGATCTGCTCAATCTTGATTGAAGCATTGATGTGATTTTGATAACCTTTTCAAAGGAGATTCATTTCAGGCCATTGCAGTGTGAGCGAGTTTCCGGACTCTTCTGTAGAGAGATTTCCAACCGTGCCATTTCTAAAACTCATTAAAAGCGGTTGCAAAACTCAGATCATTCCTCTCTCAACGGAAACCATGATCCTTGGTCGTCATCCGTCATGCCGGATCGTACTCGACGATGCCTCG
>CAMBQP010000311.1 GCA_945869955.1 Schlesneria paludicola DSM 18645 | reverse complement strand
TCTTCAAAACCAGAAGTCCCGAATGAATTACCCTGAGTACCGTCAGTTGGGACTCCCAATCACCTCCGCGCACAGGGAATCCACGGTGAAACAAATCAATCGACGCATCAAAGGAAGCGAAAAGTTCTGGAGTGACAGCGGATCCGAATCGCTGTTGCAACTCGTCGCCGATGAAATCAGCGACACGCAATCAATGGACGAGTTCTGGAGAAATCGATCTCAGACCCAGCCTGGGTACCGCACCTACGCAAAACACGCGATTTGACACTCAGAATTCGCAATCAGTGTCGTTCACTCGGGGATCGGATCAGTGGGCGGGGATCGGAATCTCATCCGCCGAAAAGGGTGCCAATTCCCCCCGTAATTGATGCCAGGCATTTTCGGCAGCCCGCTGTTCGGCCTCTTTCTTATTTGGCCCCCAGGCTGCCGCGTAGATCTCGGGGCCAATCACCGCAGCGATTTTGAAGCACTTCAAATGATCGGGACCACACTCTTCCAGTAACTGGTAGACCGGCGTTCCTCGCTGGTGCTTTTGCACCACCTGCTGCAGCAGACTCTTGTAGGTCCGCCCATGTGTCGATTCGATCGTCCGCTCAATTTCGGGCTGAATCAGCTGAATCAGAAATGGCTTGACGACATCCATTCCCCCATCCAGATAAAGGCCAGCGATAATCGATTCAAACACAGCAGCCAGTACCGAGGGGGGAATTTTCTTACCCTCGGCAAGCCCCTTCCCCAGCCTCAAGAAATCTCCTAAGTTCAAATCAAGAGTCAGTTTGGCACAGGTCGTCCGACTCACAACCACCGATTTGATCCGCGTCAGCTCTCCTTCGGTTTTCTCGGGAAAACGATGAAAGAGCAACTCGCAAACAATCGTCCCCAAAATCGCATCACCCAGGAATTCCAGACGTTCGTTGGAATCCAGGCGCGTTCGGGCGATGGACGAGTGCGTCAGACAACGGAGCAATAACGCGCGATCCTGAAACTGATAGTTGAGTGCCTGTTCACAGGCCGACAGATTTTCTTCGAGATCCAAAGACCCGAATGCGGAAGACATGAATTTCCCCAACCATGAAGGTTTTTACGTGAAGGAATCCTCCAGCGCGGGATCAGAGGCAGAAAAAACGTCGGTTTTTCAACTTCTGATCTCAAGCTGAGCCTCTGTTCTATATTTCGCACGAGAGCCAATGTCAACCGGAAGTCCGCTTTTCTCTTGATGTTGAGTCAAAAATCACGATCGCATTTCGGACGATCCTCTCCCATTTCGGGCAACTAAGGCCAACTCCCTGATGCATGGGACCGTTGTTTACTCGCCAGAAAACTCGCGAGATCCCAATACCGTTGTCTCCCCTCATTCTTCCGGCAGCTCGGACGAGATTTTTTCGAGAACAGCAGTCGAAAACCACGCGGGAACAAAATCGGCTTTGATCTCCATGGTGTGTCCATCGGTGATTGCCGCCGGCCATTTGCCGTCTTGATTGTAGCCGGAGTTGTCCAAGATGGTGGCTCGGTTCGCATGACGGATCGCATCAAGCAACAACTCCAGTGAGCGGTGGTAGCGATTGACGATCTTGTCTTCCAGAACAGAATGCCCCCCCTGTTTCACTCGATTTTGTACACGCGAAATGTTGATCGCAGGATCGTCGGTCGCGATGAAATTCAGGTATGTCCGGTAGCCGAGTTGCCGAGCCTGCTCCAGCAGTTGCACCTTGTCAGGTGACGAAATCACCGATTCCAACGTGAACGAGGCCTTAGAATCTCGGCCGGCGATTTCAATCGCGGCGTGATGGCGCTACGCACACGCTATCACGCCAAAATGCCTCTTTCGCTGCGACTTCTAACTCATTCGCCATGGAACTGATCTCCATTCTGAATGGGTAATAAAACCCGTCCAGAATAGACGAAGTGGCAAGATGTAATTCACCCGACGCTTACGCTGCTGGGCGAGCTTTGGAAAGTGACGCTCCATGTGGATTGAAATCGCCAATTGTGGAACCTGAAAAAAGTGGCTTTCCACATTGTGTATACACGTTTCAGCGACGTTTGGTCGCATTCGTTCATACGGCACATAATTCGCTTAATGACCACGAACCTGTTGGAGGACGGTTACGATATCCAGGCCGTGCAATAACGGCTCGGGCATTGTTATTGAACCATAAGGTGGGCGAACCCACCAACCACCTAACCTTAGGAAATCGAAATGGACAATAGCTGGTTTTTTCCATCGACGTGAACGACAAGATCGGGCAATCCCCTTAATCGAGAACGCTGACATTCACTTTCACCTGGGGCTTGTTAATCAGGTTATACAGGTCCCTCGATGGACGAAAGTGTCAGCGTTTTTTATTGGCTATAGACCATGTTCTCGTTGCTCGTGTGCTGACTTTCCTCGAAGACACCCATCCAGAATGGACCTGATTCATGCTGCAAGAACTGCTCAGCAGATTGTCGCGCCGTTTCATCAAGCCGTTGCCCCTCGACTTCTACCAGTTCGGCTCTGCTGGCTTTCGCAATCCGGGTTCGAGAGGCAACGGGCGGAAACGCGCCGGTTTTCAGGTGTCGCTCGCTCCAGCCATCGTGTCATTAGAGGACCGCATTCTGCTGTCCGCGTCGATCGTCGTGAACAACCCCACTGACACGCCGGTGGCGGGCCTCACCGACCTGCGCGAGGCGATCGCCCAGGCGAATACCAACGGAGGAAACCAGGCCATTATTTTTGACGCAATCGTCTTCGCAACGGCTCAGACGATCACGCTGGGAGGCGCCCAGCTTGAGTTGCGTGACACGACCGGGACGGCGACGATTACGATTACGGGCCCGACAGCGGGCGTGACGGTCAGCGGCAACAACGTGAGCCGGGTATTCCACGTTGATGTTGGTGTCACCGCGTCGATCTCGGGACTGACGATCACCAGCGGCAAAGCCAGCATTGGCGACGGCGGGGGGATCGCAAATTGGGGGAATCTCACGCTGCGGCAGTGCTGGGTCACGTCGAATACCGCAGTCGGTAATGGCGGCGGTCTTGCCAACTTTGGTAGTGTCGTCGTGACCGGGAGCACCTTCTCATACAATGCGGCAGACAACGGCGGTGCGATCGCCAACCTTGTGAACCACCAGGTTCAAAAGTTCGCACCGAATCTGGCTGTTCGTGACAGTACGATTGTCGCAAATATCGCCGTCAGTTCGTTACACAACACCTATTACGACGGTCAAGGTGGGGGGGATGACGGCCCCGAATTGAACGTTGGTCCCCGATACGGAAGCGGCGGTGGTATCTTTAACGACGGTTGGATCGGCGGCAACCAGGGTACAGTCACCATCGATTTCAGTACGATTGTGGCGAATCAGGCAAATGACGGCGGTGGCATCTACAACGTACCGTTCCAGGGAGGCCAAATCACTCTCAGCGCAACGGCCGTGGGCGGGAATGTGGCGAGTGGCCGAGGCACCGACATCTCCGGTGAAATTCAAGCGACGTACTCCCTGATTCAGATCACCGACTCGAACGCCACGCCGGGGATTGACGGTTACGGTTCGATCGAAGGCGAATATAACCTGGAAAGTCTTCCTCCTCTCCTCAAGCCGCTGGGGTTTTACGGAGGCACGACTCCGACATGTCCGCCGGTTTCCGATAGCCCCTTGATCAATAACGGGCCGCTGGTGGTGAACACCTCGACCGATCAGTCGGGCAATCCGCGAGTCTCTGGTGCAAGGGCCGACATCGGCGCCGTTGAGATCGTGACCAACGCATTGGGTTTCCTGAACGGGACCGCCGCGCACTACGTCGACTCCAGCAGAGTAAACGTTACGGTGACTCTCGCCGGGCCGGGAACGGGCGTCATCTTCGTGCCGGAGGGTGGAGGCAATGCGACATCCCTGGTTCTGAGCGGCACGACGAATCAGTCTGTGTTGAAGATCGTGACTTCCGGCCCGTCGACGACGATCGGCTCAATCTCGATTTACGGCGCGGTGGCTGCGATCGACGCATCCCCCGTTAACCTCGTCGGTAACATGCAAATCCACGGTGCCGTCAATTCGGTCGCGATGAACAACGTCACGACGACGCTTTCCCTCCTGCTCACGATCGACGGTGCTGCCGGGGCGTTGTCGTTCCACGATGTTCAAGGACTCAATGTTCAAGTCGGGGGCGCGATCGGGTCGCTATCAGCCGCTACGTGGATGGGTTTCGATATCGGTCGCATGAGCATTCAAGCGGCCGATATCGGGACGATCGCTATCGCGGACGGGCTCAAGAATACGATGATCGATAGCGCCGGTAGCATCGGAAGCGTGACGGTGGGCGGGTTGCTGTCTTCGGTGAACATTTACGCTGGCGTGAACCCAGGTTCTGCGCCGATCCCCGACCCTGCGGTCGATTTCATCGCCAACGCAACGATCGGCTCTGTCTCTGCCGCCACATCCCAAAGCCCTGTTGTGGCGGCTCGGCATCTGGGTACGATTGATCTGGGCCTCTTGTCAGACGCAACGCACAGCGCCTCATCCGGCCTCGTGGCGGGTGACATCGCGAGCCTCCGTTTCGTCAATACCAATGGAACGACGATCGTGCGGACTGGCCTGAACACGGCAGACCATTCAGAACAATTCAGTGATCAGTTCCAAGTCACGCTCGACGTGACCCCTCCCAAAACGGTGTGGAAATTCGCAGTCACCGGTGACGATCGGGGCATGCTTCTGACTCACCAGGTTAACACGACTGTTCTGAAGAAGGTGGCCAGCGGCATTCTCCGCGACAATGTGGATTTCGTACTCTTCGTTGGTGACCTGGTACACAGAGGACAGAACACCGACGGCGCCCCGGCGGCCTTTGAGCTCTGGAAGCACACCATTTCTGGAGTAGCGGCCGACACGAATCATATGCCGGCTTACCACATCGTGCTGGGCAATCATGAGATCGCGAACAGGGCAAACCCCGCAACCAACTATGTGAATGCCTTCCCCACACAGGTCTTTCCGCTCGGGTCCGGCGATAGTACAACGCTGCTGTTCGAGTCAACGGAACAACAAAGACCCAACGCGGAACTCTCTTACGACTTTATCCACAAAAGCGTTCTCTTCATTGGTCTCGATAACTACGGCCCCAGCTCGGACCATACTGGGCAATACGGCCCCATTGATGGCCATGCCACGAGCCGACAGGCGGATGCACTGGCTTCCCTGAAGACGTTGTTAGACGGTCAATACACCAGTTCGGTGATGCACGGCCACGTGCCCGCTACGGAGCTCCTCGGGAATTCCGGAGCGACAGCGGTCAGTCTGTTCCAGAACTTCGTCAATCTGGATGGGAAATACTATTTTGCCGGTCACGCGCACATCTACGTACCGACTACTCCAGTCGATAAAGTCCCAGGCCTGACACAAACGATCGTCGGCACGGCGGGAGCCCCTCTCGATAACGCTTACACCGGCGGATACGGATACCTGCTCGTCACTGCCTCGAATGGTAAGGTTATCGATGGCTCACTCATTTTCCAGAAAGTCAACATCCCGGAAGTTGTGACGGTGTCGAATGTGGAAACAACCACAGGCAGCTACATGGCGGGTGGAACGGCTGTACCCGTGACATCAACCGTAACTGTCACTGACTCCAGCAGCATGTGGCTCACCGGAGCGACCGTCAGCCTGGGCCCCACGTACCAGGCGGGGCAAGATCTGCTGGCGTTTACCAACACTTCCCAGATTACGGGCAGCTTCGACTTATCCACGGGAACTTTGACACTGACCGGCACAGACGCAGTGGCCAGTTACCAGACCGCCTTGCGCTCCATCACGTACCAAAACACCAGCGTGAACCCAACGCCGAATATTCGGCGATTTACGATCGGGGCCAGCGATGGAGCCAGCACCAGCGCGAGCGCCTATCGGTATCTCAACACGAC
>CAMBQP010000310.1 GCA_945869955.1 Schlesneria paludicola DSM 18645 | reverse complement strand
CGGCTCGACTGGCCGATCACCTGCCCTGATTTCAAGCCTCCCCCGGCGATGAGTAGCGGGGCCAGATTTCCCCAGTGGTCACGTCCCCCATTCTGATTGATTCGCGGAGTTCGTCCCATCTCGCCCGTCGCAACAAACAGAATGCGGTCACTTAATCCTCGTCCCTGCACGTCGTCGAGAAACGCCGCAATCGCATGATCCAGCGGCGGTCCCATATACCGCATCCCCTCTTCCACCGTCGCATTGTTCACATCGGCATGCATGTCCCACACGAAACTGGTGGTCACGGTCACAAACCCACAACCCGCTTCACATAATCGACGTGCCAGCAGTAACAGTTTCCCCAGTGACTTGGCATTATCCACATAGTGATTGTAGTTATTCCACTTCCGATTGATCTGGTCAGGCCGAACCAGCGGCGCCGTATCATATCGGGCAATCGTTCGTTGATCCTCTTTCGATAAATCAAACGCACCCGCAACTCCACCCAGCAGCGTACTGAAGGCCTGTGCTTGCAATGGGTCAATGCTTTCCAGCAAGCCACGCGCGTCCAGCCGAAATCGCTGGCGATCCAGTTCCGACAACAATGTGCGGCGATCCCCCAGCCGATCCACCGAAACCTTCAGTTCCAGATTCTGCTGCAGATCCCCCCCCGAACCGGGGACAAACGGAGCATAACCGTTCCCCAATAAACCGGTCGACTCAAACTTGCCGAACGAGGTAATCGCCGGGCCGGTCGTCGCATCGACCGATTGCGGAAACAGCATCGCACTGGTCGGCATTCCTGTGCCGACACGATTAACCCCCGCAACCCGCGCATACAACGAACCGACATTGGCACCCGATGTTTCCTTGCAGACGACCGGCTTAATGTCATGGTTGCCGTCGCCAGTCACGAACGAGCGAACAATGTTGAACTGATCGGCTCGTTGCGAAAGCTGTGGGAACGATGAGCCAAACGTCACACCGGGAAGGGTAGTCTGGATTTCGCCCGTCGCACTTTGAATCCCCACCGGTGCGTTCATCTTCGGATCAAACGTTTCGATCTGACTGGGACCACCATGCAGAAACAGCAGGATGACCGACTTGTTGGTAATCGGGAGTCCCTTGGGACTAGCCGCAACCGGGTGAGTCAGCCAATTCGCCGCTCCAAGACCCGCCAAGCCGCTGGCACCGATTCTCAGCATCTCCCGACGGCCGTAGCGCGGATGGGAATCCAGCAGAGTCAACATCAGGCCAAACTCCGAGCGTTGAAGAGCCGATCAAATTCAAAAGCAGTAAGCTTCACAATATCGGAAAACTCTGATGCGAGCAACTCCAGCGAATGCTCTGACCGCCTCCAAAAGAGAGCCTCGGATTAACGAATCAGCCTTAATCCTTTTTCTTCCACCTGAATCTGCCAGCCTGTGGACTCGGCAATTTTTTGCATCACGCCCCCAAGAGTCGTGTTTTGGAGCTCAAAGGTAATCGTTTGGTCAAGACGTTCCGGGCCGAGTTCCTCGCGGTCGTAAAAAATCGGGACACCCAGATGTTCTTCCATCGCCTCGATGAGCTCGGAACGCTTGGCGGGTATTGCCTGCTTGTATAAGACCAGCTTCTGCAGCAGTCTCGCTTCGACATCGATTTTCACTGGTGGAGAGGAGGGGTCTTCCGCTCGCTGTGACACCGCTTCCACCATGTCATCAAGAGGAGACCAGGGGAGCACCTCGTCCAGATTGGCGGGCTCCAGTGCCGAAACCGGACTCGCCGCAGGTTCACGCTCGATCAAGACGACGATTTCCGGAGGGGGAGACTGTTCGCGGCTTGGTTCCTCGGCAGACTGCTCCGGATCAGGGTCGGTTGCGGAGGGGACATTGAGGAGCGGTTCAGACCGTGTCGCCGGCGAAACCGGTGGGGTAGGGCTCGGGCGGGACTTGGGGGACAGCGTCAGCACGGCGACGAAGAGCGCAACCCCGATGGCGAGCAACCACGCAACGGTCAGGGGCGAATCGAGCAAGCGACCCCAGAGGGAACGCCGTTGTGGGGTGGGCAACAAGATTTTGTCGGCTCGTCGCTTTGCCTCGTCCTGGAAACGCTGATTGCTACTGGCCAGTTCATCGGGGGTGAGTCGGCGTGCCACGAAGTCCCCTTGCGCGTCCTCCGTAGTGATCCTCATCCCCGTTTTACACTCGGGACAATTCACCCGTCGACCGACGAACGTCCGATCGCGTATCCGCAAGATCGTACCGCATTCAGGACACGAGGACCGACCAGACATCGAATCAGATCCCAGAAATCAAGAGAGTATTTGTTTTAAAACAGTATCGGCTTCAAAACAGCGATCATCATATGGACTCAAAACCATCCGGTCCGCAGGTCAAGCGAGGATTTTATTTCGTCAAATCATACGGCGTCCACCCTTTTTCACTCGCTGTGGCGAGTGTGGTGACCAGGATTTGCTTTTTCGTTTCATCGACCACCAGGATTAGCGTCTTATCCGGAGTTTGATTAACCCCTTTCGAGTCCTCGAAGATCTTTAGTGCCACATCCTGAGCCCGCGCGCCATCGAGCTTGAAAACCTGGGCGATATTTTTGGTAAATCCACCCAGCTTCAGGGAGTCGCCGTCAATTTCAATCGGAGTTCGGATTTCTCCGCCGATAAAACTAAAGGCTTCGTTTAAAGGCGTTCGACGGAAGTCGACATCGATTTTCATTTTCAGTCGATCGGCAATCGATTCGGGTAGGGTACTTGTCGGGACGACAACCGGCTTAACTCGTTCTTTCGAAAAATCGGTCCGGGTCGATTCATCCCACGCCAGAAAGGTCCCCACCGCCAGATTCGGAGCGGCTCGATCGGGAAGGGCCGTCACTAACTGCACATGCTGCGGCCCGACCTGAGAAACCGTGGCGAGCGCAAAGACTTCGGCCATGGCGGGAACCCGACCAATGATCATCCGTTTTCCCTGCTCTTGTGGATTCATCTGCTGGAATTGCGGGACCAGCTTTCCGGCTAATTCTGCCAACTTGTCGGTGAACTCCTGTTCCAGTTTTTTGGCCGCATTTTTCGCGACAGGCCGTTTCACCCCTAACAGGATTTCGGAATAAAAGAGGGGCTCGGTGAGATGAATGCTCCAGGAGACCGCTTCGGTCTGTTCGCCAAGCCATTCCAGTCCGTTTTTGACGAAGGGCCGAACATTCTCGGGGAACCAAGTCTCTTGCAAACTCAATGTAAGTGGTGTGAACAGGACGGTAATGTGACGACTGCGATCGGTGAGGGGGAGCAGAGGATCCAGTTGCTCCACCGGATTTCGCTCGGTAATCGCCTGCACCATTTCTTGAGCCTGACTGCGCGGACCAACAACCAGTGTCCGCGGATCAATAATCATATATGCCCGCTCCCCCTTGATATAGACCGGCTGGGCGTAGGTATCGATCCGCTCGCCCAATTGCTCGATCAACTGGCTGCGCTTCTGATCTTCAACCAGATGAACCACAGCGGCAATGTCAGGCCAGCTGCCACGCATGCCGGGAATCAGGCAGATTAAGAGTTCTTCCACTTCTTCCGGTTTTCGCTGAAATAAGTCATTGAGCGTTGTTTCGATCAACTTGGCGATCGGCGGAATACAGTAAAGCAGCTCTTGGCCAAGGCTTTCAGCCTGCCAAAGTTCCGCAGGATGGAGATTCAGCACAATCTGAGTGCCGAAAGGAATATACTGCAGCTCGATCGGCGTCCCTTTTGTTGGCGCTCCCAACCGGGCATACTCGCTCATGGCCACGCCCTCGCTGGCATCGCTGGCAGGGGATTGCGATTCGTTTCGTGTTTCAGCAGGCCTCGCACCGAGGTTTTTGGCGGCAAACTGGGGTGCAAACAGGGCGATCGCACCAACGGCCAGCAAAATTCCCCCGCCGATCGCCAGGCCGATGTTCCGACGCTTGACACTTTTCTGGTGTAACTCTTTCAGCCGAGCCGCAGTTCCCTTCGGTTTTACCAACTGATCCAAAGCGGCAAATTCAGGCAGCACTGCAGGGTTGTGATCGACGGGATCCGGACTGGAAACGGCAGGTGATTTTGCGATGACCACATCGGGTTTTGGAGAGATGAAGGGTAGGGGGGTGGTGCTTGCCTGAGGCACAGCCACGACGGGATCGGGGTTGGCGAGTTCCAAAGCGACGACTGGTGGTTCTTCCAGCACAAAGGTGTGGGAACACTTGGGGCATTTTCCTTTTCGGCCCAGCAAACTCCGATCAGGAAGCTTGAGTTCTCGACCACACTTCGGACAGGGAATCTGAATCGACATTTTTTTCTCGCAGGTCGCGGGGACTGAACCAAATCAACAGGCGACACGAATCATGTTAGCGCAGGCTGGTAAACTTTGACAATCAACAAGAACAATTTCGTCTTCACGGCCCCTTTTTCAGCGTGAACAGGGACTCGGAAAAAGACCTGAAAAAGACTCCAACAACGGTTGAGACGGATCAATATCCCGTTCCTGCTTTCCTCGGTATGTCAATCCTGCAAGAATCTCGATCGAAGCGTCGAGAACGTCCCTTTTGTTTTGTGTTTTTGATCAGGAATGATTTCCGATGAATGCCTCTACGGATCACGTGCGACCTCCACTGCTTCAGGATCGAAGTTTCTGGGGGCTGAATCTGACCCAGTTTTTTGGGGCTTTCAACGATAACCTCTTTAAACAGCTGGTGATGCTGAGCCTGCTCGATCAAGCCCGTCAAGGGGGCAAGGACCTGCAGGGACTGGGTTTAATTCTGTTTGCCGTCCCCTTTATTTTCATCTCGGGCTATGCCGGTTTTCTTTCCGATCGCTTCCGCAAGCGTACCATTATTGTGGCCTGCAAAGTAGCGGAGGTGCTGATCATCTTACTGGGAATGATCGGGTTCTGGCTGCACAGCCTCCCGTTTCTGCTGATGGTGCTGTGCCTGATGGGGGTACACAGCGCCTTTTTTGGTCCTTCGAAATATGGCATTTTGCCGGAAATGTTGCGAAACGAGGATCTCCCCCGCGCCAATGGCCTGATCCTGATGGCGACGTTCCTGGCGATTATCTTCGGGTTGACCGCTGCGGGGGCCGCCAAGCATTTCTTTGCGGAAACACTCTGGCTGGCTAGTATCCCCTGCCTGTTCATCGCCATGGCGGGACTGGCCGCTTCGCTCACCATTCGCCAGACACCGATCGCTCAACCCAACCTGAAATTCGATGTGCAGTCACTGTTGATCGCTCCAGAGACGCGAAAATTGTTGCGTGGGAACCACCAATTGTTCTGGGTACTGTTGATGTCGAGCGTTTTTTGGTTTGTGGGTGGAACGATTTATCCCCCCGCGATCAACGCCTTGGCAAAAGAGCAATTCCATTTTAACGATATGATCGCCGGAATCCTCGCCGCCAGTACCGGTGTGGGGATTGCTGTCGGGTGTGTGATTGCCGGGGTCTTGTCGAAGAATCGTGTTCGAGGCGGAATCGTCCGCCTGGGAGCCTGGGGACTGACCCTGAGCCTGCTCGCGTTAGCACTGCCCGGACCAGGTTGGAATGAAGTCCGCGAAGAAATCCGGACATTGCGTTTGGGATCCCCCGCATCAATTCACGAGCAATCTCAGGGAAAATCCGAGGATCGTACGCTCGGTGAGCTGACCACCGTGGAACAGGTTGGTAGTCGCGAAGCGACCCCACAAACCCCGAGAAATCCCGCCGAAATCCAACGCGACTATTTTCGCGGGACAATGCTTGGCCCCTGGGGCAGTGCGCTGGCCTTGATCTCAGTCGGCCTGTTCGCGGGATTCTACAGCGTCCCGCTCCAAGTCTACCTTCAATCGAAGGCGCCGAGTGAGCAAAAGGGGCGGATCATCGGTGCAAATAATCTGGTGAACTGGATCGGAATCGCGTCTGCGGGGGGAGTCTGTTTTCTGGGGCGAATCGTTCTTGTCGACTGGCTGTTGCTCCCATATGCCAGCTTGTTTGGTCTGGC
>CAMBQP010000309.1 GCA_945869955.1 Schlesneria paludicola DSM 18645 | reverse complement strand
AGGGCTGGGGCGGATCAAGAGTCAGGATGAACTTGCCCTCTCGGTCGTCAAAAGTTCCCGCGAACGACCGGTCTTGCTGCGGGATGTGGCCACGGTCGAAGAGCGGCCGCAATTGAAACGGGGAGATTCGTCGGTCAACGGGCATCCCGCCGTCGTCTTGACCATCGGATAACAACCGACAGCGGATACGCGTCGACTGACCGATGAAATCACGCGGACGTTCGAGAGTTTACGGGGGTCGCTTCCCAAGGATCTGGAACTGGTCACTGAACTGTATCAACAGCGCGAGTTCATCGACCGGGGGATTCACAATGTGATCGAGGCGTTACGTGATGGGGCGATTCTGGTCCTGATTGTGCTGTTTTTGTTCCTGATGAATGTGCGGACGACCTTGATCACCTTAACGGCAATCCCCCTGTCGATCGTCATTACGGGACTGGTGTTTTATCTCTGCGGAGTCTCGATCAACGTGATGACCCTCGGGGGACTGGCGGTCGCCATGGGAGAACTGGTCGATGATGCGATCGTTGACATCGAGAATGTCTTTCGCCGCCTGAATGAAAATGCGCGGTTGCCTCATCCCAAACCGGCACTCGACGTGGTCTATCACGCCAGTCTGGAAATTCGCAGTTCGATCGTCTTCGGAACCATGCTGGTGATTCTCGTTTTTGTCCCGCTGTTTGCGTTGTCGGGTATTGAAGGCCGGTTGTTTACTCCGCTGGGGGTCGCCTATATCGTTTCGATTCTCGCCTCGCTGCTGGTTTCACTCACCGTGACCCCGGTCCTGGGCAGCCTGCTGTTATCCCCGAAACGGGTGTTACCACAACTCGCATCGCCGCAGACCGCATCGCCACAACTCGCATCGCCACAGACCGATAACTCGCATCCGCAGCAACCGGATCATCCGCATCTCGACAGCCCCTTGTTGCGGCTGTTGAAAACGTGGGTGACCCCCGTCATTCGGACCAGTTTATCTCGCACAGGTTTAGCCGTGATTCTGTCGGTGGTTGTGATGGGAGTGATCGCCAGTGGTGTGCTGGTGATGCGGTTGGGGAGCGATTTTTTACCTGCCTTTGATGAAGGGGCGGCACAGATCAACTTTGCCTTGCCGCCGGGGTCTTCGCTGGAAGCTTCGAATCGTGCCAGTGCGATGGTGGATGCGGCCCTGGCGACCCATTTGCGTTCACACGACAAAAATCCGCACGGACTGGTCACTGCGTTTGTCCGGCGCAGTGGTCGGGCGGAAATGGATGAGCACGCCGAGGGGGTCAACGTGACGGAATACATTGTCACACTCAATCCGCAAAGTGGGCTCACCCGTGCCAAGGGGCTCGAGACGTTGCGGAAAGAACTCGACGAAGTCCCCGGAATCGAATACGAAGTCGAACAACCATTGGCCCACATGATCAGCCACATGCTCTCGGGTGTCACGGCCCAGATTGCGATCAAGGTTTTCGGAGACGATCTCGATGTGCTCAGGCAAAAGGCCGAGCAAATCAAAGCCGCGCTGATTGATATTCCCGGCCTGTTGCCGCCGGTGGTCGAGTCGCAACAATTGATTCCGCAGCTTCGCATCGAATTGAACCGCGAACAACTGGCGCTGTATGGGCTGACAGCAGGTCATGTGAACACCTTCATCGAGACGGCGATGAATGGTCGTGTGGTTTCGACGATTCTCGATGGCCAGCGGACGTTTGATCTGGTGGTTCGTCTGGACGAGGCGGCTCGAATCGATCTCGAATCGGTCAACCGCCTGTCACTGACGCTTCCCGCCGGGGGACACATTCCCCTGTCGGCGGTTGCCAGGGTGTACGAAGCGGGAGGTCCCAATACCATTAACCACGAACGGACACGCCGACGGATCGCGATTCGCGGCAATGCCGCTGGACGAGATTTAGGGGGTGTCGTGGCTGACATTCGCCGAGCCGTTCAGACAATTGACATGCCCGAAGGGTATTTCGTGGAATATGGGGGACAATTCGAGGCCCAGCAAGAAGCAACGCGGCAAATCGCCATCATGAGCCTGGTGTCACTCGTCGGCGTGTTTCTGGTGCTCTATACGCTGTTTCCCTCCACACGTATCGTGCTGCAAATCATGTCGGCCCTGCCAATTGCCTTCGTGGGTGGGGCTTGTGCCTTATGGCTGACGGGTCAGTCACTGACGGTCGCCAGTCTGGTTGGATTTATCTCTCTGGGAGGAATTGCGGCGCGAAACGGAATTTTGCTGGTCTCGCATTATCTGCATCTGATGCGTGAAGAGGGTGAGGAATTTACTGAGGCGATGATTCTGCGCGGAAGCCTCGAACGATTGGCCCCGGTGCTGATGACCGCCCTGACCGCCGGGATCGGATTGGTGCCGCTGGTGCTGGGAGGACAGCAACCGGGAAAAGAGATTCTGTACCCGGTGGCGACGGTGATTTTGGGGGGGCTGATCACTTCGACCATCTGTGAATACGTCGTCCATCCGGGCCTGTTCTGGAGGCTGAGTGGTTCCGCAGCCGAACGTTTGGCCGTTCGGAGCGAAACCGAGTCACTCGTTTGAGCGATTGCAGGGAAGTCGAAGACGCGCCGTCGGTGGCTCCGAACCGATTTTTCCCTGCAATCCGATACCCGGAAATTTTCTTGAAACGAAAAAGAACCCCGTATTCGCGAAAACCTGACGTCCGTTTTGCTACAATTAGTTTGTTACCATTACCAAGCCGGGATCTGCTGCTCGACGATTCTCGAAGATCAATGAGCGGTGGTATCGCGGAACGGATGTCTTGAGGGAAAGACGGCAAGCCATCCAGACGAAATGAAATCCGACACAGGACAATTCGCCACCGTCTTGAGGCAAAGCACGTGAGGCAAAGGACGAGACCATGGATCTGTTCCAGCAATATGCTCGCAATCTGACGCGTCGTCACTTTTTTCAACAGGGATCGAACGCAGTCGGCTGGGCGGCGCTGTCATCGCTGATGGGGTCGGCTGGTGGTCGAGTATTGCAGGGGGCTGAACCTGGCCCGAATCTGCAAAATCTGCTCACACATCATGCACCAAAAGCCAAGCATGTGATTTATCTGCACATGGTGGGTGGCCCGCCGCAGATGGATCTGTACGACTATAAACCGCTCATGAATGACTGGTATGACAAGGATTTGCCCGAGTCGGTCCGGAATGGTCAGCGGTTAACCACCATGACTTCGGGGCAGTCCCGCTTTCCGATCGCGCCGTCCAAATTCAAGTTTGAACAGGCGGGGCAAAGTGGCATGTGGGTGACCGAGCTGTTGCCCTGGACGAAAAAAGTGGTTGACGACATCTGTTTCATTCGTACGATGAATACCGAGGCGATTAATCACGAACCGGCAATCAGTTACATGCAAACCGGCAACCAGGTCACGGGACGACCCTGCCTGGGTGCGTGGGCTTCGTATGGACTCGGTTCGCTCAATGACGATCTTCCCTCGTTTGTGGTGATGGTCGCCAAACCGACAAATACCGAGCAGGTTCAGGCGATCTCGGCGCGGTTGTGGCAGGCGGGGTATCTCCCGGGCGAGCATGCCGGGGTCTCGTTCCGCAGTGGGGGGGATCCGATCCTGTACATCAATAATCCACCGGGTGTCCCGAGTGAAATCCGACGGAAGACACTCGATGGACTGAAGCAACTGAATGAACTGACGTACGCTCAACTGGGTGACCCCGAGACTCGAACCCGGATTGAACAATATGAACTTGCTTTCCGCATGCAAACCAGTGTTCCGGAACTGACGAATCTCGCATCCGAGCCCGAATCGACGTTTCAGTTATATGGTGATGAAGCGAAAAAACCGGGAAGCTTCACCAACAATGTGCTGCTGGCCCGGCGGTTAGTGGAACGGGGTGTCCGCTTTGTGCAGATCTATCTCAACAATTGGGATACGCACGCGAATGTGGCTGGCCGGCTTCCCAGCCAGTGTCGTGACATCGATCAAGCCTGTTATGGACTGATTCAGGATCTGAAGCAGCGGGGTTTGTTCGATCAAACGTTGATCATTTGGGGTGGTGAGTTTGGCCGGACAATTTATTCGCAGGGGGGGCTGTCCAAAGAAAACTACGGCCGTGACCATCATCCACGCTGTTTCACGATGTGGATGGCGGGGGGAGGTTGTCGCGGTGGCCAGATTTATGGGGAAACTGACGATTTCAGCTATAATATTGTGAAAGACCCGGTCAACGTTCACAATTTCCATGCGACGGTCCTGCATCTGCTCGGTTTTGACCACGAGCAGTTCAGCTACAAGTCTCAGGGGCTTGACCAGCGATTGACCGGTGTCGAACCGGCCCATGTGATTCCTGAATTATTAGCGTGATCCGAAACCGGAAAGCCAACGTTATGCTTTTCGTAGGGGTGACAAGTGGTCATCCGAAAGAAAACTTTTGCGGGAGCCCACGAAGATGTTGGGACAACGAATGAATGCAGTTTTGAAATCCGGGATGAACGTCGGGGCTTTTCTGTTGCTGGCGATGCCATCACTGGTACTCGCCGTTGACGTGTCCGATGCAGGACACTTTTTCAGCCCAGCGGCTCTCGAAAAAGCGAATACCGCGATTCGCGGCATTGAAAAGAAGTCCGGTCACGAGATCCGCATTGAAACCCATGCGACGGTTCCAGCCGATCAAGTCGAAGCGGTTGCCAAGATGGATCGTGACGAGAAGCAGAAGTTTATGGGGAACTGGATCAAAACTCGTGCGGCGGAAGTCAGGGAAAATGGGACCTTGATTCTGATCTGCAAGGAACCGTCTCAAGCCAAAACCTTATTCAACAAAAAGTTGAAAGATGCGGGACTGACTCAAGCGGATACGAATCAAATTTCCGAGGTGTTGGTTGCCGGACTGAAAGCCAAAGATAACGACAAGGCGTTGAATGACGTGGTTGCCAAGCTGGACTCGGTCTACGCCAAGCTGACGGTCGCTCCGGGACGGTTGCCGAAAGCCGGAAGTACGGCACTGCGTCCGATCCCTGTTGCGGCCAATCGGCCTCGCGCTGCCGCACCGGAAATGGCAGGCTGGTCATCGTTCATTGGGATTGGGTTGGCGGTCCTGTTTGGGATTTTCGTGATTTCCATGCTGTCACGTCTGTTTAGCGGCGGTGGCGGTAACCGGGGCTTTGGTGGTGGTGGTGGTGGATATGGTGGCCAACCAGGCTTCGGGGGTGGTGGCGGTGGTGGATTTATGAGTGGTCTGGCGGGTGGACTGTTCGGAGCGGTTGCGGGGAACTGGTTGTACAATTCGTTCGGGGGCCATTCAGCGCATGCCCAAGACGGATTCTCGTCAGGACACCAATCGGGCCTTGCAGACGATAACGCATCAACCGATGCGGGTTGGACGGACGAAGGGAGCATGAGCGGCGGCGGGGACTATGGCAGCGATGATTCCGGCGGCGGTGGAGATTTTGGAGGAGGGGGCGACTTTGGCGGCGGAGATTCAGGGGGCGATTTCAGTGGTGGCGGTGATTTCTAATTACCTGAACACGTCAACACGAGGCTTGCCCGAGTGAATTGCCAACGGGTAGGCCGAGTTCGGGGCAATGGTGCTCGGGTCAATGGTGCTCGGGTCAACCCAAGCTGAGGTCAATCGAGTTGCGATGATTCCGGCCGTGATGACAATTCACTGCCTTGAGCGAATAAAAACACAGGGCGAGCTGACTTTCAAGTGAGCTCGCCCTGTTCGGTTTGATCACCTGTTTTTTGAGTAGGGGGAATGCTTAATTTGACTTTTCGAAGTCAATCGGCTGGGCCACTGACCAGAGAATCATTGTCATGGCAACGAAATCGCTGGGAAGAGTGGCTTGCGGCCCCAGTCGGTTTTTATCCACCGAGATCAGCGCAATCGGTGACAAAACCGATCTGTGGTTGCTCGGGGTTGCACGGCAACCATCGCCACATTCTCAGAAAATCGCGCCAACGATCTGAGCAACCAGTCTGTCAGCGAAAACCTTGAATGGATTAT
>CAMBQP010000308.1 GCA_945869955.1 Schlesneria paludicola DSM 18645 | reverse complement strand
GATGCGCTGAAGCGTGCGGTTTCGCTGAGACGGACGACGGGGGTTGATCTGCTGAGTGGTTTTCCGTTGCAACGGGTGGTGACGCTGGGAGAAGCGCTATTGATTCCGCTGATTCATCTGGTGCTGCTTTGTTTTCTCCCGTTTCCGTTGATGCGTTACTCGCGGCAACGGGGAGCGGCGGCGGGATGCGGGCAGTTATTTCTGACGACAAAAACGGCCTATCAGGCTGCGGGGGGGCATGCATCGATTCGCGACTCGTTCCATGATGGGATCATGCTGCCACGATCTTACCGTGGCCACGGATTGAAGACGGACCTGTTCGACGCCTCGGATCTGGCTACCTGTCGCATGTATGGGTCGTTGCGTGAAACTTGGAGCGGCTTGAAAAAGAACGCACACGAAGGGTTTGCGAACATGCCCTTGCTGTTGTTTATCACACTGGTGATGTTTCTGGTCTATGTTTACCCTGTATCGGTCGTGCTCGCTTCGGCATTTGGTATCATGGACTCGAGCCAATGGAGGTTGGCGATGGTTGCGGCAATGCTGGGGTACTTGCCACGAGTGGTGTGCTGCGTGCGGTTTGACCATGCCTGGCTGGGATGTCTGTTGAATCCGCTCTCGATTGTGTTGTTTTTATTGATTCAGTGGGAGGCTTGGTTCCATCGTTTGAGGGGCCGAGGTATCGAATGGAGAAGTCGGAATTACGGAACGACGACGACCTGAACAGGGGACCAGCCCCCCTGCTTTCGCTGGTGGATGTCAAAAAAAGCTATCGTGGTCGTCAGGCCTTGAATGGGATCTCATTAGAGCTATTTCCGGGCGAGTTACTGGGATTTTTCGGGCCGAACGGGGCGGGAAAAACGACGATGATCCGTTGCATCGCCGGATTGCTCAGGCCGGATTCCGGGTCGGTGAGCCTGCATGATCAACATCAAGATCCTCAGCAAAAAACTCCGTCACGTTTGGGTGTGGTTCCGCAAAGTCTGGCTGTCTATCCAGACCTGACGGTGGAACAGAATCTGCAGGTTTTTGGCCGGCTGGAAGGGGTTCCCCGGCGAGAACTGGCTGGGCGGATTTCGAGTGTTCTGGACTGGTCTGCGCTGACCGATCGGCGACGCTCGTTAGTGAAAACTCTTTCGGGGGGGATGCAACGTCGTCTGAATATTGCCTGCAGTGTGCTGCATCAACCGCATGTTCTGCTGCTCGACGAACCGACGGTGGGGGTTGATCCACAAAGCCGTGAACGGATCTATGACATGATTCGGGACCTGGTCGGACGGGGTTCGGCGGTCCTGCTGACGACGCATCAACTGGATGAAGTCGAAACCCGCTGCGATCGGATTGTTGTGATGGACCACGGTACGATCGTGGCCAGCGGAACGTTAAGTGAGTTGATCCATCGTTCGATTGGCAAACCGCACCGTGTCACGCTGCAGTTTGATCAACCCTGCCCGAAGGATGCCGCGACATTCGAATTTGACGAGACGCGCACCTTGGCCACTTGCGAGTTCGAGAGCATGCGGGAACTTCCCCGCATGCTGGGGGTCCTTGAAACTCTGGAAATTGAGCCAACTCAAATCCACGTTCGCAGCGTTGGTCTGCAAGATATTTTCCTTGAACTGACCGGCAGGAGACTGCGCGAATGACGCTCACCATTTTTCGGATCATGCTGCTCAGGCTGTGGAATAACCCGCTGGAACTGGTCTTGATCTTCGTTGTTCCCGTCGCCTTTTTCAGCTTGTTTGCGATGATCTTCAGTCATGGCATCGCCACCAGCGAAAATAAACGGGTTCGCGTGGGGATCATCGATCCTGGTCAGAGTGAGCTGGCCAGTCAGTTGGTTGAGGTTTTCGAGAAAAACAAAGCAATCGATTGTCAACATCCCACGAAGAGGAACGAGGAAACGTCAATCAAGGACTTTGTGCTGGAAATTCAGGCGACAAAACAATTTGATCTGCTGGTGCAAGTGGTTCCGCCCGAGGCCCCACCTGCGGAAGAAATTGCGGAAGAACCCGCCCAATCGCGGTCTCGCCAGTCAGGTCGGTCCCCGCAAGTGACACTCATTACGGATGGCCAGAACCCGATGGCTTTGGCCATCGTTCAGGCGATTGTTCAGGGCTTTTTTTTACAACGGGCCGCAGAAGCGAGACTGGCGGGGCTGCCGGCGATAGAATTCCGCCAGCGTCCGGACGAGAAACAGGCCCGAGAACCCCCTTCAAATCCGTCGGAACAAGTTCCGCGTCATAAGCGGATGAGTCTGAAGACCCTGTCGAAAATTCGCGATGTGGACGAGGTCTTCACCGAGGAAGCGACGGATTTTACCGATGAGACCAACTCGCAGACGATCAATTGGCCTCAACGAGCCGATCCTGCTGATCCTACTGCTGCGAATCCAACTGATGATGACGAAAATCGTGCGGAAGTGTCTCGGGATTCTGATGCGTCTGCGTCGGAAGAGCTCGATTTTGTCGTGCAGAATCCGCAATCGGGGAACCAGCAGCACCCGCAAGTGGCCATGTACGCAGCGGGGATTGCGGTGCTATTCCTGTTGTTTTCGACAACGGGTAATGCGGCGACTTTGCTGGAAGAACAAGAGACCGGTACGCTTGATCGAATTCTGGGGAGTCAGGCGGGATTGATCGATGTGATCTTTGGCAAATGGCTATGGCTGTTTGTGCTGGGAGTCGTGCAGATTACCGTGATGTTCACCTGGGCGGATCTGGTCTTTGGAATTCATCTGCGGGATCATCTTTCGGGGTTCCTGGTGATGACCGCGAGTACTTCGGCGGCAACTGCCAGTTTTGGGATGTTTCTGGCGACAGTCAGTGGTTCACGCGCCCAATTGAGTGCCTTATCGGTACTGCTCATTCTGAGTATGTCTGCGTTGGGGGGGAGTATGATTCCCCGGTTTGTGATGAGCACTCGCATGAAAGAGATTGGTCAGTGGACATTCAATGCCTGGGCGATCGATGGCTATCAGAAAGTTTTCTGGTATCAGCTTCCGATCAAAAGTTTGCAAAACGAGGTTTTCGTGCTGTGCGGCAGCGCGATCATCTTGGGTCTTTTATCCTTAATCTTATCGCGTCGGTGGAAGCCAGCCTGACACGACAGATCAGGGATTGGTCTTGTCGAATGGCAAGGAGGCAACCTGAATTTTTGATGAATCTCAAATACGGTCCGGCGGTGCCATTTCCCATTCTTTCGCGGATGCGGCATACTCTTTCCAATACAACAAATCCCTGAAGCCCCGCAGAGAGACTGACCAGTCGCCCCTGACCCCTGAAAACTGAAAACTAATTTTTCTCCAAGGAGCCTGACATGCGTTTTCTGAGCTGCTGTTTTTATGCTGCCGTTTTTGGATTGATCTCGACGACGGTCGGTCATACTGCCGATTGGGGTCTGAAGGAAGGGGCTCCTGGGCTCAAGTCTGCCGGCTCGCTGGCATTTGGGCCGGATGGGATTCTGTTTGTTGGCGACAGTAAAAACGCGACGATTTTTGCCTTGGCAACCGGGGACACCCAAGGTGACCGTGCGAACGTCAGGTTGAAACTCGATGGCCTCAACAAGCAAGTGGCGACACTCTTGGGGACCACCGTCGAGAATATCACGGTGAATGATCTGGCGACCAATCCCTTAACCGGAGCGGTGTTTCTGTCGATCTCCAACGGGAAGGGTGCGGAAGCGACCCCAGCGATTGTTCGTGTCAGCGAAGCGAACAAGCTGACCGAAATTTCGCTGAAAAAGATCCCGTTCCAAAAAGTCGTTCTTCCCGATGCACCGGAAGACAAAGAGGTGACCGTCAACGGTCGCACGCGCAATGCCCGGATGGATTCGATTACGGACCTGGCTTATGCCGAGGGAAAAGTTTTTGCCTCGGGACTGGCAGCCGGTGCGTCTCCTTCGAGTGTGCATCAGATTCCCTTCCCGTTTGCGGAAGGGTTGACCGGGACCAGCGTGGAAATTTTCCATGGGGCCCACGGTAAAGTGGAAAGTACTTCCGCGATTCGAACATTTGTCCCGATGAACATCAATGGGCAGCCAAGCCTCTTGGCGGGATTCATCTGCACACCACTGGTTCGGTTCCCAATCAGCGACCTCAAGCCTGCGGAAAAAACCCGTGGCACTACTGTTGCCGAGCTTGGTAATCGGAATCAACCACTGGATATGATCGCCTATCGCAAGGATGGCAAAGATTTCCTGTTACTGTCAAACTCGGCTCGTGGTGTGATGAAAATCAGCACTGAGAACATTGCTCGCAACGAGGGAATCACGACGGCGGTACCAGGGACCGCGGGCCAGGCCTACGAAACGATTAAAGAGCTTCAGGGGGTTGTTCAGCTCGATCAGCTCAACGAAGACAACGTGGTCGTCATCGTTCAATCCGCCGATGGTAGCCAGGATTTGCGCACCGTTCCGTTGCCCTGATCTGCTACTGCGCCGACATCGTCCGTAAGACGACTTTTGTTAATTCGGGTCGACAAAGGTATCGGATCGGCTCGCGTCCGCTGATCCCCCGTGAGACGACTAACAGCGTCGGGGCTTTCCAGAAGACGCCCGAGGCGTAGCGGCAACCGTAGCGGCTGGGGGAATAGACGGGGCCAATCAGAGGGAGCTGGATTTGTCCCCCATGCGTATGGCCCGAGAGCATCAAGTCGATCTGCTGACTCTGAGCCCACTGGATGTTGTCTGGTGTGTGGCTCAGTAAGATCCGGAAGCTGTCGGTCGAGGTCTGGTTGAGGTTGGGGTGAGTCCCCATCCAGGGGGTTTCGTCACCCGCTAGCACCAGAGCGGGGGCGGAATTCGTGGAATTCGGTGGCCGAACCTCGACACATCGACTCGACAGATCCAACCAGCCCAGATGTTCCAGTTCGGCTCGAACGCGATTTGAGTCCAGATACCAGTCGTGATTTCCCAGAATAAAGTATTGGCCGATCTTTCCCCGCAGTCGGCCCAAGGTTGTTGGAAGCCAATCGATGAGTTCCGCGTCATCCAGCAGGTCGCCGGTAAAGACAAACAGGTCCGGCTGCATGGCGATCGCTTGGTCACAGACCGCTTCGAAATACGCACGGGTGACTGCACCGCGAAAATGCGTGTCTGCCAGATGCACGATCGACAACCCATCCCATTCCGACGGCAGGCGTGGTAGCGAATAGGTTTTGGTGCTGACCTCAAGTGTGAATTGCTGATTGCCGGGGAGCAAAGCGACACCTCGCATCGGTCCCGGTCCGAGGTAAATCGCTTGCCATGTTTGGGCCTCTGAGGAATGACGAAAATCCACGAGTCGTGAGGTATGCGCCCGTTCGCACTGTGGGGGACGATAACGTTGAAAAATCCAAGTTGAACGAACCAAAAGCAGGAACCCGATGATCCCGGCGACAATCAGCAGACCTTGAAACGGAGTCAGATCGAACCAGGTGCGATCTCGTAACCACAGGCCATGCTGAAAGAGGCACTGGATCAGCAGGACGGCATACAACGGGAGCAGTCCTAACTGCGGGACCTCGATCGCGGCGATGGCCCACTTTGGCAGGGGCCGCGCCAAAATTCGGTTCAGGATGACTGTCGAAAGCTTGGCGTAGCCTGCAAACAACATCAAGGCCAGAAACAGCATCAATCCGACAAACATGCAACACCCTTTACCTCGATCGCGGTTGCCAGCCAATCGTGTCAGTGTCAGCCTCACCCAGATTCGCGGTCAGTAGGATGCAGGAAGTTTGCATCCAGTGCAAGCCGGTCGGTTTTGTGAGGATCGATCCTGCGGAAAAATCAACAACAAATCCAACGTGTGACCGCAGGTAAAACCCGTCCTTCGTTTCCGCAGTCGACCGATGTCTGGGGATCGGCCCCGTGAGCACCGTAGCGGATGGTGTTTGCGGCGTGGGGAAATTAAACTAAAAGCGTTCAGATTCCGTTTACCATCTCTCCTGGAAGTTGCCTGCATGAGCCCGACATCGCATACGGAGGATTTTCATTCCGATGAGGAATCCCAGCAGACCTACCGAT
>CAMBQP010000307.1 GCA_945869955.1 Schlesneria paludicola DSM 18645 | reverse complement strand
GGCGGCCTCGGACAGTGAACCGAGAGCGGCGCGTTCACATCCAAGCTTCTTCTGCACGTTCTTCAGTTCGCTTGCCTGCTGCAGCGCACGTAACGAAGAGCAGATCGGGTTAAATCAGAACACGAGGACCATGAGACAATACTGGTCGTTATGCAGCACGCGGTTCCCTACCACGTCTCGTGCGCATCCCTCGTCATGCAGTCGTTGAAAAAGTGGGAGCAACTGGTCGAAGTACTTGATTCCGACGATGTCCTTCTCGGTCAATCGTGGCGTCGACGAAACTGCCGCAGAAGATGCGATTGGGCTGAGGTCGTTCTGAGCGTCCAGTGCCAGTTTACGCGAATCGGTTCGAGTCGGTTTGCTCTCCATGAACCAACAAAAGTTGCTGGGAAGTCTTGCGCAAAAAGCGTGCCACGCTGTAAAATAATTTGAGATTTACGGCAATCGGCGTGCCGAACAGTATTGGAACTGGGCCTGTTTCTTGCGAAAACTGAGGATACGAGCCTGGGATGGTCCGTAGATGCGGGTGCGGAATGAGCGGTTACGGGAATTGGGAGTGGATCGGGAGCGGATCGGGAGTAGATTACCGATGTGGGGGCTGTCTGCTTGAAAGTCTGTGGGTAACTGTAATACTGCTGGACGAATCAACGGATTCCATTTATTCACAAGACTGAAGGACGATAAGATGAAGCGAACAGGGGCAACGACATTAAAGGGTGGGCCACAGGATCTTAAGGGCCGCGCACTGCGGGTTGGGGATGACGCTCCCGATTTCAAACTCCAAGACAATGGCTTGGCAGAGATTACGCTCGCCTCGAGCGCTGGTAAGACTCGGATCATTGCCACGATTCCCTCGCTCGATACTCCCGTCTGTCATGCGGAAACCAAGCGTTTCAATGATGAAGCCAAGAAGCATTCGGATATCGAAGTTCTGGTTGTCAGCATGGATTTGCCGTTCGGAGCCAAGCGATGGTGCGGCGCTGAAGGGGTCGATACTGTCAAGACGCTGAGTGCTCATCGTTGCACCGATTTCGGTAACGATTACGGCGTATTGATCAGCGGTGGGCCACTCGATCGCTGTTTTTCACGAGCGATCTTCGTGGTCAATCCCGCTGGCAAAGTGACGTATGTTGAGTACGTCGGTGAAATTGCCGATCACCCGAACTACGAAGCCGCTTTGGCTGCTGCAAAAGCTTGAAAAGGCTGAAAGACTGCGTAGGCGCCGGCTTCGATGCCGTGATCGGTGAGGTTCGCAGCGTGTTGGAAAAAATGGACTTCTTGGTCCGTCGCGGCGAGTTCCTTATTTCGCGGTAGTCTGATTCGGCAAATTTGAAGTCGCAAAGAGGTTCATCGATTCGTCGATTGGACCTCTTTTGCTTTTTGAATGGTTGATTTCTGTGGTCAGAAGTCCCGTGCATCACGGGATTCAAGACCGCAGAGGTTACGACAAGTGAATCCCTGCCGAGCGGTTCTGCAGATCGACTTTTCGGGCCAGAGATTATTCCGCGAATCCATCTTTTCAGAGTATTTCTTATCGAGTAGATTTTGCAGATCGAAAGCGATGGAGGGAGCCTGCAGTCTTTGGATAGGATCTGGTGGTATCCCGACATCAAATGCAGTCATCAAGAAAGGATTGGCGATGAAACTTCGTTCACTTGGGATGTCGACACTGGTCGCGGCACTGTTGGTCTCGACTGTGGTCGCTCTGCGCGCTGCTGACGAAAAACCCAAGGCCAAAGCAACCAAGCCGGCTGCCGCGAAAGATCCGGCCGCCGTGAAAGATCCGGCTTCGAAGCCTGCGGTCGGTACCAAGCCTGCGGCAGATGCCAAGTCAGCAGATGGTACGAAGCCTGCGGACGAAGCGTTACCACCGGGTGTGGTGAAATTTACCACGGCTCCTGCTCCCGTCCAGAAAACTTTCCTGGACGAAGTCAAAGGGGGAAAAATTGAGTTGCTGGGAAAAGGGAAAAACGACGACGGTGGTGTTTTTTACAAGGCACTGATCGGCATGGCGGCTGGAAACTACGAAGTGGCAGTCGCTGAAAACGGGACATTGCTTGAAAAAATTCTGCAGATGGAAAGTGGCGATATCGCGGTCGATGAATGCCCTGCCCCGGTCTTGAAAACATTGAAGGAAGAGGGAAAAGGGGCAAAAATTGAGGCGGTTGAGAAAGTGGCCGAAGGAAATCGATTGCATTTCATCGCCGATGTCATGATCCAGAAAACGAAGTACCAAATCATCGTGATGGAAGACGGAACACTGATTTCGAAGGTGATTGATTACGATAAAGCCGAAGAACTGGTCCCTGCTCCGGTCGAGGCCAAAGCCCCAACCAAAACCGGAACCCCACGCAAGAATTGATTTGGCGTTGTCGTATCGCGAATTATGAAGATAGACAGGCCCGCGTTGAGTGACGCTCAACGCGGGCTTTGGCGTTTTGATGCCGGGATCTGGTTCAAATACCGTGCACAGAGAAATTTGGGAGGAAACACAGAGAGAAATTGGTGAATTGTCGATGCGGGGAAATACCGCGATTGAGGAGACTTCACCGAGATCAGATTAAATCGAAGAGGAAGAGATTGAACAGAAGGTGAGGAAGGTAACCAAGTAAGACTGAAAATACAGGTAGAATGGATTGGCCTACCTCTTCGCGTTGGTCTGTTTTCTCATGAGGATGAATTCGAAATCGAATTTTTGCAGTTGGTAAATCGGGTTTGATCTCGTTTTCCGTCGGGACTCTTTCGGTCGAGGCCGTCGTTTTCAATCCGGTTTTTTCGAGGCTGAGGCGTTTGTATTTCTCCTGAATTTGGTCTTCTCTGTGCCTTTGTGCCTTTGTGGTGAACCCGGTTTTCTCTTCAGGATTGCAGGCGCTGCAGGGCTTCGGTGGCGACGCGGGCGACTTCGGTGTCTTCATCTTGCGTGGCGATTTTCAGGGCGGATTGGATTTTTTCTTCGGTCAGTCCTGCCTGTCCGAATGCCTCGGCGATCTATTCCCGCACGACGGGTTCGCTATCATCGAGCAGTGGCAACAGTTGGTCGACCAGTGACTGGCAGAGGGCTGGCCATTTGGCGAAGGCGATGGCGACCGCTTCGCGCACTTCTCCTCGATCGTGTTCGATTCGCTGTTGCAATCGGGGCAACAGGTCGGTGGTGTTAAGTCCTGCGATCGGTGAGTTGGCGGCGAGCAGGTTGATGATCGAGGCGACCATTAGCGGTTGCGTTTCCGCTTCGTCGAGAAAGGCCAGCAGGGTCGGTATCGCACGGCTGTCCTTGGCAGAATTTTTTCGAATCAGGGTCCGTGCGGCTTCGAATTGTACGTCCGGATCGGGATCATTCAGTAGGAATTCGAGTCGTGCTGCGGTTTCGGTGGCCAGGGGGGAGGGGGCATTGGCGAGCAGTTTGGCGGCGAGTGCTCGCAGCATCGGGTCTGCGTCTTGCAGCGAGTTGGCTGCGGATTGGGCGATTTCGGCAGGATTGGCGAGCGAACCAATCGCTTGCAGGGCTCGCAGACGGTCTTCGGCTTGTGCCGCCTGTTGAAGTTGCGTAATCCAGCCTTCAAGCGGCAGGTTCGAGAAGGGTTGCGGAATTGACGGCATTTCTTTGGGTTTCCATGGGTGGTCGGGGTGCGGTTTTCGGGTCCCGACGGGCGAACGGAGGACAGTTTTTCCGAGAAATTGATCGATTTGGGGCATACTCTACCCAATCCCGTTGGTACTCGCATAGAATCGGCGATCTCTGACAATTTTTTCCTGTCCTGCACGGATGCGACCTTGGCCAAAAAGTCTGCTCGAAAGACCTCTGATAACGAGACACCGACCAGTTCGGTGCCGCGAACTTCGTCCCGTACGAAGGGTGTCGATGCGTCGGCAATCCGCTGGGATGATTCCCAGGTTGAGGCGGAAACACATCGATTGGGGACCGAAATCTGGAACCAGCTGTCACGTCGACGGGCGTCGATGTTTGAACGGCGGTGGTGGGACGATCGAATCCTGAGTGCCGCGATGGCGGACGAGTCATTAAAAGTCCAGATGTTCCGTTTCGTCGATGTGCTTCCTCGGTTGAAGACTCATCGGGATGTCACGCGACATCTGCAAGAGTACTTCCTCGAGGTCAAAGAACATCTCCCATTTGCGATCGAGATGGTTCGGTTTGGGATCGAGCATCTCTCGCCCGATTCGGTGTTGTCGCGGGCGCTCGCCTACAATGCTCGCAGTAACGCAACCCGGATGGCTCGTCGTTTTATTGCTGGGACGAGTGTGAGCGAAGTGTTGTCGGCGATTACCGCGTTACGGACGCAGGGATTCGCGTTTACGCTGGATTTGCTGGGTGAGGCGGTGATCAGTGAAGCCGAGGCGGAAGCGTATCAGGCTTCGTATCTGGAATTGATTGACGGGCTGGCTCCGATCGTCAATGCGTGGCCCGAGAACGCTCAGACGGACTTTGATCATGAGGGGGCGATTCCACGGGTGAATGTTTCGGTCAAGTTATCAGCGCTCGTGAGTCATTTCCGGCCGATGGACGTGGTCGGCACCTCGAATGCGGTGAAGGAACGATTGCGACCGCTGTTGAGAAAGGCTCGCGAACAACAGGCGTACCTGCATGTCGACATGGAACAGTATTCTTACAAAAATCTGACGCTCGAGATTTTCAAGCAGACGTTGATGGAAGAGGAATTCCGCGACTGGCCTGATGTCGGAATCGTGGTTCAGGCTTACTTACCGGATGCCGCGCGTGATCTGGCGGGGTTGCTGGAATGGTCGCGGAACCGCGGGACTCCGGTCTGGATTCGGCTGGTTAAAGGGGCGTATTGGGATTACGAGACGGTGGTGGCTCATAGTCGCAACTGGCCCACACCGGTTTTTCAGGAAAAATGGGAATCGGATGACAGTTACGAACGTTTGACAAAAACGCTTTTGGAAAACTACACGCTGCTACGTCCTGCTTTCGGCAGTCACAATTTGCGGAGCCTTTCGTACGCGGTCGCTTGTGCCCGGCAGTTGCAAGTTCCCGAGGGGGCTTTCGAGCTGCAGATGTTGTATGGGATGGCGGAAGAGCAAGCTCGGGTTTTTAGTGAATCCGGGCATCGAGTTCGGATTTATACTCCTTTTGGAGAATTGATGCCGGGGATGGCGTATCTCGTCCGTCGGCTTTTAGAAAATACGTCGAACGATTCGTTTCTGCGACAGAGTTACGACGAAAGTGTGAAGATCGAGGACCTGCTGATGAAACCCGCTGATGTTGCCCAAAAGACCGCCCGGAAAAAACCATTTCCCCTGCCTGAATTCGTGAACGAAGCGGTGGCTGACTTTTCACGTGAAGAAGTGCGGGATGCGATGCTGACCGCTCTGGAAACCGTGGGGGATGAACTGGGTGAGGAATATCCGATCGTGATCGGGGGGAAGGCGATTCACGCCCGTCCGATGATGATTTCGCGAAATCCTTCAAATAAAAAGCAGGTCGTTGGCCGTGTGGCTGCGGGGAACGTCGACGATGCGGTGTTGGCGATTGATACGGCTCGTCGAGCCTTTTCAGCCTGGTCACGAACCGAAGTTCAGTATCGGTCTGAATATCTCGAGTTGATGGCGAATGAGATGCGTCAGCGCCGGTTTGAGTTGGCGGCGTGGCAGGTGATTGAATGTGGTAAACCGTGGGCCGAGGCGGATGGGGACGTTTGCGAAGCGATTGATTTTTGCCGGTATTATGCACAACAGATGCGGAGCCTGGATGCTCCGCAGCAGATGGATTTGCCGGGGGAAGAGAATCGGTATTTCTACCGGGCGCGCGGAGTGGTCGTGGTGATTGCACCGTGGAATTTTCCGCTGGCAATTCTGGCAGGGATGACTGCGGCGGCGCTGGTCACGGGGAATACGGTGGTGATGAAGCCTGCCGAGCAATCGTCGGTGGTGGCGATGAAGTTTCTCGAGATCATTCAAAGTTCAGGGATTCCGGACGGGGTGGTCAGCTTTCTGCCGGGTGTGGGTGAAGAGATTGGGCCCGAGCTCGTCGGCAGTCCGAACGTTGACTGTATTGCCTTCA
>CAMBQP010000306.1 GCA_945869955.1 Schlesneria paludicola DSM 18645 | reverse complement strand
ATTACCAGCCAATCGACCCATCCGCTGGCGAGAAACAACAAAACGATCGTTGGGGACCACCCGGTCTCTGATTCGGTTTCTGTTGATTTTGGAATTACCTCTGCTGCTCATGATCGTCTGGTACCTCAATCATCTTTTTGACGCGACTTCCAATTTTCCCGTAATCACCATCATTTTGGTCTTATGGATCGTTGCAGCGCTGGTCATTGTCATTCAGTCAACCGGTTTGATTGGGGCAGAGCGATCCCATCAATCGCTGGATGTCCTGTTAACGACCCCGATTGACAGTGATGAAATCATTGAGCAAAAGTTTGCGGGAGTCTGGCGGATGACTCACATGCTCTGGATCCCTTTTGCCACCGCCTACCTCTTTCAAATCGGCTTTCAAATCGGGATTCAAGACCCACCTCCCTATTTACAGCAATGGAGTTCCGAACCAATCCCGGTTCTGCAGCTGAACGCCTTGTTTTTTATGAGTCTCCGCAGCATTCTCGCCGTCGGTCTCTACCTTCCTGTGCTGGCCTGGCTCGGCTTTCATCAAGGTTTGCGTTGTCGGACACAGACGCAAGCGACGCTCTTGACGATGGTGATCCTGCTGGTCATTTGCACTGTCCCGCTGATGATTTCGTGGATTCTCATGCCGATTCAATTTCACGCATTTCTGCATGCTTCTCGTGACCTCACCTTCCTGAATTTGTTGAGTACGATGCTGGCAACAATGATTCGCTGGATCAGCCCGGTCACCGTGCTCACTGCGGAACCCTGGTATCCGGGGAACTGGCTACCTCTGTTGGCTCATTTTTTTTTCGTGGGAATCATTTACCTGACCCTGCTGTCCCGTGCGAAAAAGGTCTTTGCCAAACGGGTCGGAAGAACCGATGTTTTCTTGTATGATGCACCGAATCTGTCCGTCGACTCTTTGCCGCTGGAAGATCGGCTGGCGCGAATTCGACGGGGACGGCGGGATCGCTAATTTCTAAGATCGCTTTTTCTGATTTTCATAGACTAACGAGAGGTGACACCGTCATGACGGTAAGTTTTGGAGTGATCAAAGTTCTGGCGATTCATGCGCATCCGGATGACATCGAGCTGCAATGTGCGGGGACGCTGCTGCAGCTCAAGCAGCTCGGATGCACGATCTCGCTGGCCACAATGACCCCTGGCGATTGCGGCAGTGCCGAATTGTCACCCGAGGAGATCTCGGAAGTGCGCCGGATGGAGGCCCAGCGTGCTGCCGATCTGATCGGTGCCGACTATACCTGCCTCGAATTTCGCGATCTGTCGATTGTGGTCGATAATGACAGTCGACGTCGGGTGACGGAATTGATTCGGCGCGCCCGGCCAGACCTCGTCATCACCGCTCCTCCGATTGATTACATGAGTGACCACGAATTGACGAGTCGTCTGGTACGCGATGCCTGCTTCAACGCCAGTTGCCCAAACTACACCACCCATCAGTGGGACCCGGCCCCACCGACCGAAAAAATCCCGTATCTTTATTATGTCGATGCGATTCAGGGGATCGACTATTTTGGCAATCCGTTACCGACCGATTTTATTGTCGACATTACGTCGACCTTTGAGCAAAAACTAAAAATGCTGGCCTGCCACGAAAGCCAGCGCGCCTGGCTGCGTCGGCAGCACGGATTGGATGAATATCTCGACGGCTGCCGCCGCTGGTCTGCCGCTCGGGGAAAAGAAATTGGGGCGGAATACGGCGAAGCGTTTACCCAGCATCGCGGGCATCCGTATCCCCATGATAATCTGTTAACTCAGATCCTTCATCCGTCCCATTAATCGTTTGTCATCAGCAGCGATTCGACCATGCGAGGGATTGTATGAACAAAAACGCTGTCGATTTTCTGGAAGGGTATTCTTATCTGGCCACGATTTTCTGGTTCCTGGGTGGGGCAGTAATTACTGCCCTCTTTTCAGGATCGCTGGCGGTACTGACACACGACATCGATCCTGTCGAGGTGCTGATCGTCGGGATGATCGTCCCCAGCTTCACTTGGGTTGTCCAATTCTCGGCGTCGATGATTGGACTTTCGGTTGCTCAAAGACGGTTGTACTGGGGGGATCTGAGTCGCGTCTGTCTTGTTGGATCGGTCGCTCTCTTACCAGTAGGTTTCCTCAACCTTTGCCTGTCACAACCCACTGGCTGGGGACCCTCACGAACGATTCATAGTCCAGTCGCCACTGAAAACTTCGGTCGCGGGGCCGGTCATGAAGATTTCTCCGCTGTCTGACCATTCCAGCAACAGATCGCCGCCACGCAGATGCGCGGTGACGGTTCGTTCGGTCCGTCCTGTGAGAACCCCAGCGACCGCCGCTGCGCAGGCACCGGTTCCACAGGCCATCGTCTCACCACTCCCTCGTTCCCAGACGCGCATGATGAATTCCTGGGGGGAAACGACCTGGATAAATTCGGCATTCACGCGACGCGGAAAAGCGGGGTGGCGTTCGATCTGGGGGCCGACGCGCAGCACCCAATCGTCATTCACTTCCTCGACGAAGGTGACACAATGAGGGTTTCCCATCGAGACACAGGTGACCGGTATCGATTGGCCTGCGACATCCAGCAGAACATTTGTTGGTGGGTCACCGGGCAGCAGGGTGGGGATTCGTGCCGATTCCAGAATCGGCACACCCATATTGACCCGAACTCGGTCGATCAGACCATCCCGACCGGGTGTGAGCTGCATGGTGAGGACCCCACGACCGGTTTCAATTTTCAGCTCGGGCTTTTTTGCGATTCCTCTATCGTAGACAAATTTGGCGACACAACGGATGGCATTCCCGCACATTTCCGACTCGCTGCCGTCGGCATTAAACATCCTCATTTGAGCATCCGCGACAGGCGAGGGGCAGATCAAAACCAGTCCGTCTCCACCGATTCCGGTATGTCGATCGCTGACCGCGATCGCTGCTGCGGGGATATCCTGCGGCAGCGGCTCACGAAAACAGTCGACATAGACGTAATCATTCCCCGCACCGTGCATTTTGGTAAATCGCATTTCAGATGACTCTTCAATTGGAACCGACTGTTTTTCCGTCTGCGCCACAACAGTTTATCGGGATTCCGTCCATTCGAGAACAGACCCGCCTGTCGAGATTGCCTCCTCCGATTGCCCGCTGCAATTGGTCGTCAGGATCGTATGATCGTACCAGTCCCAATGGTGATATGAAAACGCTCCCCTCGCCCCGCTGGAAATCGCTCGCTATCATGCGGCGATGCGAGAGAGAATCCTGATCCGGGTGATAACCCTCATCCCGGCGACTGTCATGAAACTCGGGCAAATCCCTGTTTACCCGGCCATTATCTGCTGAAGATGAGATTGAAGGAATTGGAATGTATCCGGTATTGCAGTTTCTGGCTGGGGTGATCTGCGCCATCATTGGGGGCGAGTTATTCCTGCGTGGGGTGTTGGGGATCTCGGGCTGGTTGCGGATCCCAAAAGCCGTGACCGCCGCGACCTTTGCGGCATTCGCAACCTCCAGTCCTGAGATTTCGGTTGCGGTGACATCGGCGCTGGCGGGGGAGCCTCAAATTGCATTGGGGGATGCCTTGGGGAGCAATGTCGTGAACATTGGCCTGGTCCTAGGGGTGTTGATGATCATGGGCCCCATCTCGTTCCTCTGGGCTGCCTACCGACGCGAGTTTATCACGGCACTTTGCGCACCGATCTTGCTTTGTCTCTTGCTGATGGACGGCGTTCTTTCACGCGTCGATTCCTGGGTCTGCCTGGCCTGCTTCGCCGGCTGGTTTCTCTGGGTTTTGCGAGATTCCCTGCAGGCTCGTGATGGAATTGAGGCGACCTCGACCGGCAAACAAGCCTTGATCGCTTTGGTCTACGGTATATTGGGGTTAGGGGCGCTAGTGCTGTCGGGAAACCTGATTGTGACCGGCGGGACCGCCTTGGGTGAAATGTTGGGGGTCAGTTCGTTCCTGATTGGGGTGACGGTGGTTGCGTTCGGTACCTCGTCACCGGAATTGGCCACGGCGGTGGTTTCCAAGTTACGCGGTCATGATGAAGTCGGGATCGGTACGGTGCTGGGAAGTAATCTGTTTAACTGCCTGTTCATCATCGGATTGGCAGGAGTGATCCATCCGTTTCCTCAAGCGATTTCGATGGTTCTTCCCAGTGTCGTTTTCGGAGTCTTGACCGTTTTGGCGCTGATACCGATTGCAGGGTCGACACTCGGTCGTCCCCGCGGCGCGTTGCTGCTCGGCCTTTATACCGCCTCGATTCTGGCCGCATGGTGGTTCGGAGCCGGGCACAATCCCGGTTGACTTTGCCGCAATTGTCATTCCGTCAACCGATTCTCGTTTCGGGAGCCATGTCTTGATAACAGGTCCTGCTGGACGCCGAAAATGGGTGGTGACACTGGTCCTCTTGTTGCTGGGAGTCTGCGGCTATTTGGGGACATCTCTGTTCAGCCCCCCGCTCCAGGCCCCGCTGCTCGATGGCTCGACAACCACGGTGGTTCCCGGTGTTCATCTGATTGGTGGCTTAGGCCCCGCTGCCGCCTATGTCGTCGAGACCTCTGACGGGCTGGTGTTGATCGATACGGGACTCGAAAGCGATGCGCAGCGACTCAAGGCGGAAATGGGGCGTTTGGGACTCGACTGGAAGCGATTGCGAGCCATTTTCTTGACGCATGTTCATGGAGACCATTGTGGTGGTGCAGAGAGATTAAGAGGCGAGACCGGTGCAAGAGTGTATGCTGGGCAGGACGAGGTTTTGATTCTGGCTGCGGGGGAACCTCGGGATGCCTTCTTCAGTACCTTCAAGATGCCGGGACACGCGACTCATCCCACCACGGTCGATGTTCCGCTACGGGGAGGGGAAACGCTCACCTTTGGCGAAGTTCAATTTCAGGTCCATAGTACGCCCGGTCATACGACAGGAAGTACTTGCTTCCTGATGCAGCGTCGAGGGCGACGGATTTTGTTTTCGGGGGATGTGATTTTCCGATTGGGAGATAAGCCACTGGGGACCTATTCGGCCTACCTCGCCCCCCGTTACCGGGGAGATGTGAACCAGTATCTGAGTACGCTGCAAAAGTTGAATGAAATCCCCGTCCCAGACCTAGTATTGCCTGGGCACCCCAACGCGAGTCGCGTGCCGCAGAGTCCGCAATTGACATCGTTAGAATGGAGTGAATTGTTATCTCGTGGCATCGACGAGATGCAGAAATTGTCCGCTCGGTTCGCGGCAGAAGGGGCCAACTTTCTCGATGATCGGCCAAAGCCACTTCTACACGATTTCTATTATCTGGGGGATTTTCAGGATTCTTGCGTGTATGTGCTTCGTGCGAATGCCGAGTTCTTCGCGATTGATGCACCGGGCGGAATCGGATTGGGGGAATTCATCCAGCGGAAACTTGGTGAACTGGGACACCCCTCGGCGACGTTATCGGGGGTATTGTTGACGGCAGTGGGACCACGAGAGACGGCCGGCTTGAATGATCTGATTCAGCAGAACCCCCGGATTAAGATCGTTGCAGCAGAAGGGGGTCTGGAGATTGTTCGACGAATGTCCCCGGCGGGAACAACCCTCCTTTCCGCAGAGAAACTTCCGCAAACAGCATGGTTTCCTGTTTCGATGATCACGCTGCAAAGCGGCGGAATCTGGCCGGTGGCCTATGTCATCCAGTGGGACGCAAAAACGGTGCTCGCTTCCGGGCGAATCCCCTTGATGATTGATCAGCAATCCCGCACGGAAATTGCCGAGTTGTTACCAGGTTCACGGCGCGAGGCGTTCGATTTCGTTTCAGCCGTGCGGAAACTGGTGGACCTCAATCCCAACCTCTGGCTCCCTGCCGTCTCGATCAATAGCCAGAATGCGAATTTGTATGAGGGGATCTGGAAGGGGATTCTCGATCGAAATTACCGGATGGCAACGGAGGTACTGCAAAGCCGGTAAAAAACGGGGACACCCACAACGAGGTCGAATTTGGCAATCGCCGCCATGGCACCGAACTCGATTTAGCGAGCGAAGCGAGGGGGACGGGCACAGTTTTCCTGGCAAAATGTTGAGTGAAAGGTTTAAGCGATTTGGCGGAACTGCACTTGGTC
>CAMBQP010000305.1 GCA_945869955.1 Schlesneria paludicola DSM 18645 | reverse complement strand
TAATGCCAACCTGCCCCAATACGTCTTGTCCCTTTCGAGTTCTGCCTCGACGAATACCCCGACCCCCTTTCAATACCAACAAGTCATGACCGATAGCCAGGGGTTGCAATACACCGTCGCCGGCTACGACGCCTCGCAAAACACGCTTCAGCTCAACCTTCCCGAATTGGTGCAAATTACGCCGACGAGTACCGATTCGAGCGGTTTGACCGGGGGTAGTCTCTCGACTCTGGTCGGCGGGGCGGCACCGGTTTTTCAGTGTTTTTCGTTTGCGACATCAGGGACCTTTACCTTGACTGTCACCGGGACCGGATCCACCGCAACGCAGACCACTGCGGCGATCGCCTGGAATGCGGATGCCAACACCCTCGCCAATGCATTGAACGCATTAACCAGTGTACAGGTCACGGTGACGGGAACCGGACAGATCGGCTCGCCCTGGATTATCACGGGTTTGGATCTGGATGCGGTGACGGTCGATTCCAGCTTACTGAAGGATGGAACCTATCAGACGAATCTGCTTCAACAGGCGATGAGCTCGAGTTTTAGTCAGCTCTGGACGACCGCCACCGGCGGAACATTCAGTCTGACACTGAATGTGAACGGTGTCACCGAGACGCTTCCGACGCCCCTGGCGTACAATGCGACAGCCGCCACGGTCCAATCCGCGTTGAATGCATTGCCGGGAGTGCGGGCCAGCGTCTCGGGATCAGGGACGGCGACGGCCCCATGGCAAATTACGCTGGCCTATCTCTCGATCCAGACTGGTGACGCACTCACGTTCACCGATTGCTGGAGCATGTACAACATGGGACTGCAGAACGGACAGACCTGCTACGCAGTGATTTCAGACAGTCAAACAAATTCCCTGCAATTACAACTGCAATTAACAACCAGCCAGTCCGAGGCACTTCAATCGACGCCAACCGTCATTGCGATGCAGCATTATCTGCTGTTCACGGCCCCCACCGGGTGGCAAATGACCGGAGCCACCGAATCGTTAACCGAGGTTGTTGCCAATTCGGGAATTACCATCTCGGCGGACCTGCAATCCGTCGACTCTGTCACCTCTTCGGCAAACTTGGGGCTCTTTCCCATGCTTGCGTATTATTTGTCTCAAAACAATCACTGGGCTAGCCATATCACCGCACCCACTGACGACCCAGGTTTGCAATGGCTGCGCAATATTGGCGAGTTGTACGGTCTTCCCGATGAGCCGGAAAAACTTCAATTAATCGAAAAACGACTTCAGGAAAATATCCCACAGAATAAGAATTTGAATACATCGAACCCATTCGAGATCACAGCTGCTCCAGCGGTACTTTTTGTTAAAAATATGGTTCAGGCGATCATCGGCAGCACCGCGACATTGACAGCGACAGGGGACGTGAAGATCACGAGCACCTTGACAGAAGTCATGCACACAGAATCGACAACTTCAATTACAAAACCACGAATCGGTGAGTCAGATCTGGCCATCGCGATCGCACTCAACCTGGCTTTTATTGACAACACGTCTCAGACAATTATTCAATCCAACGCCAATGTCACGGGTGCAAATGGCGTGGATGTCACATCGACGATTACCTATCCCTTCGCGCTCACCCAGACCAATCTCTGGAAATTTGCGCACGGAACATTACCTCCAACATATAGCAATATCGGCACCACCGTTGAAAACATCCTAAAAACCGCGATGTTTGGAAATGCTTTCGGAGTCAGCAATTGGCTCTTCAACAACACTGCAAACGCTGGAATTGGCTCAGAGGACGCGACAAAAGCTGATGCCATCCTAAAATGGGCTGTCAGTATCAGTGTTTCGGCCATCACGATCAATAATACCAATCTCGCGCAAATTGAAGACGGCGCCCAGATCAATCAATCGAAAGATGTCATCCCGGCAAAGACCCAGTCCGTTTCGATCGCCGCAAACACCACCGTTTATCAAACCGGCGTGACCGGAATGCTCTATCTTGGATTAAACTTTGGCTGGCTGTTGTATACCCTCAAGATGAAGAACCCAACCTCGGATGACTGGTTCAATAATCTGGGGACCGTCAATTCCGGCAAATATTCGTTGGGTGGGTCGTTCGGGTATAGTGCGATACAGAATAATACTCAGGCGCTACTCGGGGGGACCGCCACTGGAGAACCGATCAAGAACACCACTTGGCAAAAAGCGTCGGGGCCCACCAATGTTCAGTTCGGAACGGGAAGCGGTGATCTTAAGCTCTCTGCAAACACCGACGTGATGAACGTGGTACTCGTACAAGGGGGTGGCAAGAGCTCTGCATTTGGTTTTGACGGCAGCTTCGGGCTGATTGACATGGGGACCAACGGCACCAATCCACAGACCCAAACCACGGCCGCACAAATTCTGGTCGGCAACTACGGGCTCAATCTTCAAAATGAGGGGGGATCGATCTCGATCACCGCCGAGGATGATACCCGCGCGATTGTGGCCACGGGTGCAATCCTGATTGGTGCTCCGAAAAACATCGGCTTCAGCGGTTCGCTGATCTATCTAACGCGTGATGTCTACGCGGGCTTTGGTACTTCTACTTTCGATTCCACTTCTCCGGGGATCACAACGGGGGTCACCGGTGATGTGGCGATTTCGGCGACAGCCACCGGGAAGATCATTCCGATCGCGCTCGTTGGAGAAGATGTCTCAAATAAACCAAAAAACGCCGATGCACCGGCTGCCCACGATAATGCCAACGCCGGGGTGGATGGTGCCGCCAGCAAAGTGAATGGGACTTGGGGACTGGGGGTTTCTGGTGATTTTTCTGGTGCGTGGATCGATGACACAGTGAATGCCTGGCTGGTGGACTCGGGAACATTCATCTGCACGACGGCCAGCGGCACGGCGGCGAACACGCTGCAAGTGACGAGCAAAAATCTGACAAAAGTGGATGCGATCTCGGGTTCGGCAACGATCGTCTCCACGGGGGGCAATGCCGAGTCCACCGTCGCGGCAGCCGGTTCGGCATCGATTGTAAACTATGATTCTGTCGTTCAAGCGGTCGTCGGCTACGCCACGATCGCCGCTTATTCATTAACGGTCAAAGCGGATAACAAAAAAACGATTGGCAGCTTTTCAGGCGGGATGCAGGTTGAGGCCGTCAGTTCACCCACGTTCAATATCGACGGTTCGATTGCCTATAACACCGTCAAAAATACGACGCTGGCCGAGCTGATCAATATGAATCCTGCGGCAACAAATTCCGTCGCGAACAGTCTGACATCACCCTCGATCATCGCAACCACTGAAGACAGTGCCTGGGCCGCAGCCGGCATGCTGTCGTTTACTTACGACCATACTGATGCAGAAGATCCAACAAAAGCGAAAACGGTGATCGGTGTCGGCTGCAGTGGCGCCATGAACACGTTGACAAATTCCACCAACGCCTTGATTTTGAACAGCACTCTGAACGACGTGACCGGCACTGTCACGGTGACCAGTAATGACTTTAGTCATAGTTTTGTGTTTAGCTCTGGGGTTGATATTGCAGTGACTGCAGGGATCGATATCAATGTGGGAGGGATGTTTACGACGACAAACATTAATCCCACATCGCTCGCCAAGATTCAGGGAAGCACGATTACCGGCAATTCGGCCACGTCCCCTGCCAACATCGCGTTGTCGGCCGAGTTTATTCCGGTCGCGATGTCGATTGCAGGTTATGTCGCCGTCGATTTCGGGAAGGCATTGTCGACGAAGCCGGCGATCAGCGTTGGGGTCGGAGCGGCTGTGGTGGTCACCAAAATTACGGGTTCCATTCAGGCTGAAGTCGTTGATTCGACAATCAAAGTCGACAACGGTGCCGTGACCGTCAACAGTTATTCGGGCGCCCCCCAAAATTCCACTCAGGATCCACTCGCCAAGTTGGGAACAAACAACATTTATTCGCTGGCAATCGCGGGCAGTGCACAAGGTGAATTTAACGATAGCCGTACCGCGGGAACAATTGGGATCGTGGGGGCCGTCATCGAGACAACACTCGCCCTGAAAACTCTTTCCAACGTGATCAGTCAAGCGGCAACGACCAATATCATGGCCGGTCAGGTCACCGTGACCGCGACCGAGAACCTGCAAGTGAGCCATGACGCGGGGGGCGCCGTGTTGGCGGGAGAAATGTCGAGCACCAGCGCTGTAGGGGTCGCCGTGGGGGGAGGGGCGGGGAGCTATCATTCCACAGACACTGTTGCCGCATGGGTGGAAAATTCGACGGTAAACGCCACCAATTCCCTGTCCGTAACGGCGCTCTTGGAAACAACCACCTCATCGATTGCATTTGGAGTCGCAGTCGAGGTCGCCATCGCCCTAGGTTTTTCCGGTGCCGGATCACTTTCGGGAGCCGGTTTCGGAGTCACCCAAACGAACACGATTCAAGCGTATGTTACAGGAGGGACACTGAATGTTGGGTCCGACGGTGCGAATACCGCGACATTGACGATCTCTGCGACGGACGCATCGAAAAATTCGACCAAAAGTGGATCCGGCAGCTTGGCGGTTGCGGCTGGTAGTAGTGGCGTATCAATCGCACCGAGTGTTTCGGGCTGTAAAATTTCGGTCACGAATACGATTCAAGCCTACCTTGGTGAGTTATCCAGCACCGCAACGACTTTGACCACTGTTAACTCTGCGGTGCCGCTTGTGGTCTCTGCGAAGGCCGCTGAGACAAACGAGTCGCTGGTGATTGCGGTCGCGGCTGCCGTTTCCGCGTCGGAGTTCGGTGGCGCTCTCGCCTATTCCGAGGCGTATTCGAAGATCACGTCGACCAATACGATCACGGCCCAAATCGGATATGGTGCGACCATCACCTCGACAAGCGTTACAGCCGCAGGGAATGGGATCACGGTTGCAGCCACCGATTCCAATTCCAATACTGCCAAGGTGGGTGCGGGGGGCTTGGCTATCGCGGTGGTTGGCTTGTCACTGGGGATTTCGACTTCACAAGTCGACCATTACGATACGACAACGGCGCAGATCACCGGTGCGACGGTCACGACTGCGGGGACCAATATTTCCGTCACCAGCACCGGGACCAACACCCTCACCAGTGAATCGGTCCCGGTGTCAGCATCTCTTGCAATAGGTGGTGCAGGTGCTGGTGGGAATTCCAACATCACCGATAATTCCAGTGTGATTTCCACGATCTCTGCTGGGGCCTCAATCGTCACCACTGGACCTTCTGCGAGTTACGGTAACCTGTCCGTAACGGCCAGCAGCGCCGATACCGTGACTGCCGAGATCTACGCCGGTGTGGGGGGCTTGGGATCCATTGGTGCATTTTTCTCCACGGTCACGCGCGCTGCCAGTGCGGAAACAACGGCCCAGATTTCCAACCCGAAAAAGATCAACGTTGGCAGCTTGAGCGTCACCGCAACCGCCGATCAAAGCCTGACATCGGATGGCTGGTCGATTACGATTGGCGTATTGGCGGGAACGGGTGAATCCCACACGGTGACAAACCAAGAGACCGTCACGGCAGCCCTGACTGATCAATTGGGATCCACCTGGACGGCCGCAGGCAACGTGCAAGTGATTGCCACTTGCAACACGACGACACTGGCGACCAACAGCGGCCAAGGGGACGGGAACACGCCAAGTATCAGTTACGCGGGGCTGGGTGTTGGAGTTTATTTGACCACCGCCACAACAGAACCGGCGGTCACCGCCAGCATTACCGCCGTAGACCTGAATGCAGGGACAAATAACCTTACGGTGGAAGCCATCGCCGATATCAGTAACACCGCGCGATCCCTTTCCGGTTCTGGTGCGGAGGTGGGGGGTGATGCGGTCCGAGCCACAACCACGAATTCGCCGGTTGTTGCGGTCAATATTTCCGGAAGCACCACCGCCGCGTTCAACACCACGATCACTGCCACGAGCAATGTCAATTATGATGCGTATGCCGACTCGGTTAGTGCCACGATCATCGGTGGGAGTGGCGCACGGGTCACCAATACCTCATCCCCGAGCACAATTGTGACCCTGGAAAGCGATGGCACGGACAACACGATCATCTCAGCCGTTGGGACCGTCTTGATCTCGACCAGCAACGAATTCCAGCGACTTGCCAACAGCGCCGATATCGGCGGTTATATGGTCCGGATTGGTGC
>CAMBQP010000304.1 GCA_945869955.1 Schlesneria paludicola DSM 18645 | reverse complement strand
CCGATCTTGAATACGATGAATCGTTTCGCGATTCAAAACACCCCAATTCGAGCGCCGATCATCATCAAAAACCGTATCTGAATCCCGGCGTTGCGCACATCGGTTGCCTCTTTGCAGCCTCAGCCCTTGCGTCTGGAATGCCAATCCGGCCTCTTCAAGGCTGCGATTTGGCAGGCTTGACTTCCCAGCGTTCGCCAAAGAAGTCGGCGTCGACAATTTTACCGGGATAACGACTGTTTGCCGGTACCCGAATATCCACAATCGCCCAGTCCGGCAGTTTCGGGATTTGGCGGGCATTGTTCAGATAATCGTATTCCCGGTATGTGAAACCGCTGTTCAGAACCACATATTTCTCGGGATTCAGTGGGTTCGGGTAAATCGCGATCGGGGCATGATTGACCGCGTCAAACTTGCGGCCCCCAACCGTGAGGCCATTCGCTTCCCACTGAATGGGAAGCTTCGAGGCGATCCGAGCCATCAGTTGATTGGCTTGGGCGTCTCCCCAAATGACCAGATTCGACTCGGCAATGTCTTTGTCGGTAATCTCGCTGTCGCGTTTGACCACGACATCCCCCCGCATCTGTCGACGCCAGTGCGTGACCGCATGGGTAAACTCGGACTGAACCCATTTGTCGACCGCTTCACTGCGACAGGAACCGCTCGGCTTGACGAAAATAAACGAGTCCATCAGGGCGTCATCGATCGGCCCTTGCAAACCATGTTTTTTCCGCAGTCCGTGTGCACGCCCTGGTTTCCAGGTCGATCCCTCGCGCACAAAGGCGCCGTCTGCGGGAATGTCCATGGCTCCCCCCGCATCGATCCGGACCTTGCCTGGATGGCCTTGCGGAGGCCGGATGGTGAAAGCAGTGACATTCCCGGTGGTGACCTGGAGCTCATTCCCGACCGGCTTGACCACCACTCGAGATTCATCCCAATGCTGCTGCATCCCCTCGATCGTCAGCCAGTGCATCTGGTTGTACTTGAGTGTGTAGGTGACGAGCTGAACCTGTGCAGGGGTGCGATCAATCCCTTTGATCGCCCATTCGGCCAGCTTCGCTTCAATCTGCTTGCCCGACTCAGGATGAATGCTGTGTGCCGTGTTAGGGCCGATAATATGCAATAGCTTCATCCCTTCCCGCTCGTACGCCGTTTCCATGATATCCGCCGCCTGCTTTTGAATATCCATGTCACCGCTGTAGGCGACCGTCGGTAGATGAGCGAGATTGGCAGCGTATCCAGGGCAATCGTACATCCGCCAGAGTGCTCGTTCGTAAGGGGTAGGGGTCAGGGTTTCTTTCTGGAAATGTCGCAAAAATTCCGGGGTTTCGGAAAAGCCCGCTCCAGGATTGGCGGCGAACCATTGGTCTGGATAGTGAACGGCAAACTGCCAGCAGGCTGCTCCCCCCATCGAAAATCCTCGTACTGCCACGCGATCGAGGTCGACGCGATATTGTTTCTTAACCGCATCCAGAGCTTCGAGAGAATCGATCTCTCCCGCCAGCTTGTTCGCGTTGCAATAGCGACCATAAGGATGCAATACGATGGTGTTCGCAGGCGAAATCGCGCCGACATTCTTTGAGCGATCATTCAGAAAATTGACTTCGCTCAGCAATTCCCCCCGGCCATGAAACCAGAAATCCAGTCGATGCTTTTCTGTTCCCTCGAATTGGTAAGAGGCGGGAATGACAAGCCCGTACGGCTGAACCGTCTTGTCGATCTTGGAAAGATATCCCCGGACAACGACTCCGGTCTGCCGAGTCCATGGGGCGTCGCCCGCCAGCAGTTGATCCGCTCGCTGGTGTCCCTGCTGCAATAGCGATTGCCCCACAGCGATCTCTTTGGGATCAAAAAACTCCTGAAACCGCAGCGCCTGATCGACGGCTCGATGGAAAATGAGCACGTCCGGCAGTAGCGAACTCACCTGAGACGAATTCGATTGACTCAACTTTTCGAGTTTAGCCTGCAGTGACTGCAACCCTTTGTTAAGTTCCGTTCGATCCGCTTCCGTCACTTCGACCCCCAGCTTGGGGACACGACGGACTTGTTCCTCCGTGTTATCAGAGGGGCCATCCGCCAAAACGACTTGAGTGGCCAGAGCTGCCGCAACCAGAGCGAACACAATCTGTCGATGGAAGGGAATTAACATCATGATTCCTGCAAAGGGTGTGGAAAATTCTCTGAGGGTAACAACGGTTTGCTCTGACAACTTCTTCGTGAAGACAGATCTTCGTGACGGCGGCGCTTCGCGCAGACTTACAAGAGGGAATGAACCACTAACCCCGACAGCAGTTTGGGATAGAAGTAGGTGCTCTTGGGAGGCATGGTCTCGCGACCTTCCGCAATTTCCTGGACATGCTCGATCGTGGCGGGGGCCACCAGGCAACCCAATTGATGTGACTTGGCATTCAAAGCAGTGGTCGTTTCATCAATTCGATGAACGTATTGGAATTTTGGTTCCCCGCCGACCTGCTTGAAGATCAATTCGTCCAGCAGCAGCTTGTGCAACAGACTGACCCCCAGCGATTGCCACGTCTGACTGTGATCAGCAGCCAGTTGCCCCATCAGGCTGGCATCCAGCACGCGGACGAACAGCCAGGTCCCATCGGCGGCGGTACCGAATCCAAAGACATTTTGGCCCCCGTCCGCCTGGATCAGTTCCCACGTCTCTGCCGCGGCTTTGTCCCCCTGGCCAATCACGTCGATGGCACAGTACGGTTCCAGTGCCGCAGCAATCTGCGCCGAGGTCAATTCGGGGGAAAGCCCCGAGACCAGTCGGTGGGTGGGCAGAATCTGTAATCCGGCGTCCTGCATCCCGACAAAATGCATCAGCACCGAATTGGCGGACGAGAGATCATCGAGCTTTCCGGCAGCCTGCAACTCCCGGCGGTAGGTCAAGGCGGTTTCATAACGATGGTGGCCGTCAGCAATAAAGACCGGCTTGTCGTGAAGGCTCGCTTTCACCTTGCTGATCACCTGATGATCCTTGATCACCCACATGCGATGAATCACACCAAGGTGGTCGGTTGCCTGAGAGGGGGTAAGAGGGATACAGGCTTCGTCCAACAGGTGCTGGATCGAGTCGGCCCCTTCCTCGTCTGGGTATAGCCCGAAGATGGGCGAAAGATTGGCTTGTGTCGCCCGGATCAGCATCAGGCGATCCTGCTTGGGGCCTGACAGTGTCTGTTCATGTGGAAAGACGTTTCCGGTTCCGAAGTCTTCCAGCCGGACTCGTGCCAGAAAACCGCCACGAACGTGCGTCTTCCCTTCCCAGCGGAATTCCTGCGAATAGACATAAATCGCATCTTCGGGTTCCTGCAGCAAAACCCCATCCAGCATCCAGTGCTTGAGAAAATCGGCGGCCCGGCCATACTTGGCGTTGGCATCCGGATCGGCAGGCTCCTGTCGATTCAGCTCCAACCGAATAAAATTGCAGGGATGGTGCTTGTAAAGCTGGTCCTGAAACCGAGAGTCGATGACATCGTAGGGGGGCGTCACGACATCCGAAAGATCCCCCACTTGAGAGAGATCGTAGCGCCAACCTCGAAACGGACTGACATCAACCATTTGCAAAAAGCCTTCCTGCATTCAAAACTCGCGTTGGAATCCAAGGTCCAACTGGAACCATACAATGAAGGAAGTCACCCTGCGGTTCAAGTCCCTCGGCATCCGCTTTTGAAATCCTGGATCAATCCCGCTTCCCAATAAGGTCAACCGATGACTCATCGATGGAGTCTGTTCTCGTTTTTTTTCTCTTTATTCGTTTCACTTTCCGCCCAGGCGCAGACGATCGATCTGACCCACGCGGTCGTCGTGATTCGGTCAGAAGAACTCCCGGCAGCGGAAAAAATTGCTCCGACCATTCTCACCGAAGAAATCCGCCGTCGTACCGGCTTGGTGTGGGAAGTCACTACCCACTGGCCCGCCCAGGCGGAGGTCGTCATTGCCATCTCAACCCTCGACCACCCCCCTGCCTGGAAACATCAGATCGAGGCCGTAATCGAAAATGTTCCCCGGAAGACCGAGGCTTATTCCATTCAGGTGCTTCCCGCCACCCGCGAACAGCCCCTTACGATCGCCGTCACTGGTCACGACGCGCGCGGGGCGATGTTCGGAGTCGGCAAACTGCTGCGTCAACTGAATTGGAAGCCGGGCCACGTCGCTTGCCCCAGCAACCTTCAGGCGAGCGAAGCCCCCGATCGTCCGATTCGAGGCCACCAGATTGGCTATCGGGGTACGGCAAACAGCTGGGATGCCTGGACCATCGAACAGTTTGACCAGTATTTTCGTGAACTCGTGATCTTCGGGGCCAACGCCGTCGAAAACATCCCCTGGCAGGAGGATAAGCCGGGGCCGCTCATGAAATATCCTCGCGAAGAGATGAATTTCCATTTCGCCGAATTATGCGAGAAATACGATCTCGCCCATTGGATCTGGGTTCCCGTCCTGATCAAGCTCCCGGATGAGGCCAAAGAGCAGGAAGTCTTAAAGCGGCAGGAAGACTATTTTCGGAGGGTCAAGCGCCTCGACGCCCTCTTCGTCCCTGGAGGTGACCCCGGTGACAACAAGGCGAATGTGTTGATCCCGCATCTTGAAAGGATTGCCAAACTGCTGAACAAGCACCATCCACACGCAAAAATCTGGCTCTCACTCCAGCACTTCAAACCGGATGATGTCGACTTTCTCTATCAGTACCTCGATCAAAACGTCCCCACCTGGTTCGGCGGGCTGGTAATGGGCCCCAGTAGCCCGCCGATGGAATTGACTCGCCGCCGACTGTCAAAACCCTATCAGTTACGCTGGTACCCCGATATCACGCACAGTGTCCGGTGTCAGTACCCCATCCCCTGGCTTGACCCGGCACTGGGAATGACACTCGGCCGTGAACCGGTCAATCCCCGTCCTGTCGACTACACCGAAATTTATCGGATGGATTACGCGTTTACAGATGGCTTTGTCAGCTACTCGGACGGTGTTCACGACGATTTCAACAAAAGCCTCTGGTCGCAACTGGGCTGGAACCCCCACCGCAACCCGCGTGAAGTGGCGCTCGAGTATGCCCGATTTTTCTTTCAGCCCGATCAGGCTGAACGAGGGGCCGATGGACTGTTTGCGCTCGAGTCCGATACACGCGGCCCCTTGGCAGAACAGGGTTCGGTCACGGCCACCTCCCTGCTCTGGAACGAGCTGGAACGGCAGATTGCGGCTCCGGGAAGTTCCTGGCGTTTTACGATGCATCTGTTTCGCGCCGCTTACGTCGATCTCACCCGCAAGCGACTGATCAACGAAACGGAACTGGAACACCTCGCCCTGGCAAAATTGGCCGAGGCAAACTCGGTCGGGGTGCCACAAACTCTGGTGGCAGCACGCGAAATTCTGCAGCGCGCGATCACGAAACCCATTGATCCCGCTGCGATCGATCGGCTGAACCGGTTTGGTGAAGTCCTGTTTCGGGAAATTGGACTGCAAACCAGTGTCCCCAAATATCAGGCATCGAATTCACAACGAGGAGCGGTACTTGATTTTCTTGATTATCCGCTCAATAACCGCTGGTGGCTTGAAGACCAGTTTGAACGGATACTCAAAATGCCCGAACAGCGAGATCAATGGGACCGGATCAACACGATCCGCCACTGGGAAAATCCGGGTGAAGGGGGTTACTACGATGTGTTGGGGCATGTCGGTCGTTCGCCGCGCGTGGTGAAGCTCTTGCTGGGGGGAGATGCCATGCGACATGAAGAGGATTTGCCGATGCCAACCCAGCGCTGGATGCGTGAAACCAAAAGCATCAACCGCCAGGCTTGGCATGCGTACCTCGACAGCGTCCCTGCGGGAATCACCTACAACAACCTCGATACCACGAGCCCTTATGTGATCCGACTCTTTTCTCAGCGGGAATCCCCGTTGGTGATCGATGGCATCCAAGCCCGATTGCTGAAGACCGGCGAAACATTTGATAAGGTAACGGAACAGGTGTTTGAGGTTCCCCTGGAAGCGAGTCGTGACGGACGAATCAAACTGACATGGGAAACCCCGGATGAATCCCATCTCAATTGGCGAGACCGACATTATGTCACCGACATCTGGGTAATGAAGCGGTAAGCACTCCGGTAAAACTTCTTTGATAAATAGGATGGATTCCGAGTCGGGGATTCTGGCAACGACCCTTGAAGACTTCTTTCCGTTGCCGGTTTGCTGGTCGCGACT
>CAMBQP010000303.1 GCA_945869955.1 Schlesneria paludicola DSM 18645 | reverse complement strand
GGGAAACCAGTTGATGATTTGTTCAAGCATGTCTCAGGTCATTTTTCCTCCCTCGCCCCCGCCAGGCATTTCACCGGGCTGGTGTGAGGGATTTCGTAAAAAAAGTCACGAAGGACAACGGTTTGTCATTTCGTCGCTTAAACCACTTCATGCCGTCAAATTGCGACGGCAATCATTGTTTCTTTCAGTACCCTTCCAGTGAACCGATGCAATATCAGTTCTTCATTCCTCGGCCTCAGATTTCCCGACAGGCCTTCGACACCCACTTCAGGCCATCACCACAGGGCTCGATCCGACTTCGGTTTTTGCCGAACTCAGCAACACCCCATGTTCTCCCAGATCGCCAGCACCGATCGCTGCCAATGCCGGAATCTCTTTCGCAATTTCCTGACGCAACGAGGCTGCATGGAACAATCCGCCGCGACCCAGCAAGTCAAACAAAATCCGACCATCAGGACGTGATCCTTCCGGCCCCCGCAACCCACGATGGATCGCCTGGGCGAGTCCCTTGTGGTTAACAAATGTTCCCTCTTTTTCCGCCCAAGCAGAACCCGGCAGCAAGAACTGGGCCTTGGCACTGGCCGGCGAAGCGAGCAGATCTTGCACTACCAAAAGCTTTAATTTATCGAGTGTCGCGAGATCCCCGTCCAGAATCCAGCCCTCGGGATCGCCTCCCAGCACATACAACGAATCGACTTCCCCTTTTTTGATCTGATCCAGGATCGTTGAGAAGGCCACGACCCCACCCGCAAAGTGACTCAGGACCGCTTCAACCCCTAGTCGGTTCGGGCATTTTTCCGCTCGAATCGTAAACTTGGTCGGCAGTGCGGGTTTCCCGTGAACGTCTTTCGGATAAAGATCATCTTCCCCGTCGACGCGCACATTTCCCAAAGCCAGTTTTGCATTCGGATTGGCCTTCCTGGCGAATTTTGCCAGTAAATAAGCCTCTTCAACGGTCGCCCACGGAGAAATCACGACCGCAAATTGACCCGTTTTCTGTGTGGCGGTCGCTTTCACTGCGGTCTCAAGTGACGCCAGCACCGACTCCCAATCCTGGGCGATCGTCTCCCCTTTGGAACGAGCGATCGGCGATGTCAGACGTCGATCCGATTGGACATACTTCCACCCAAACCGTCCCTCATCGCACATAAAGCTTCCTTGAGCCGCTGGATTTTCACGCGGCTTCAGGCGATAGAGCACATCTTCATTCTGGTCGACCGTGATACTGCAACCAGTGCTGCAACCCGGACAGACGCTGTTCTTGGATTTGAGCCACCAGACGCGTTGCTTGTAGAGAAAATCTTTGCTGCACAGAGCACCGACCGGGCAAAGATCAACCACATTTCCGGCAAGTTTGTTGTTGCAAGGATCGCCGGGGAAAATGTCGATTTCTTCGTGCGTTCCGCGGCTGATCACCTGCAGTTCCGCAGTACCGCTGATCTCGCGGGTGAATCGGACGCAGCGAGTACACATGATACAGCGATCGGTGAATAGCGTGATCTGATCGCCGATATGATCCTTATCGGGCTTGATATTCTTGGGTTCTTGTAACCGGCTGTAACCGCGACCGTATTTGTAGCTAAAATCCTGCAAGCCGCATTCACCCGCCTGGTCACAGACCGGGCAATCGAGCGGGTGATTGAGGAGCAGAAATTCAAGTGTCCCCTTCTGCGCGGCAAGCACCTTTTCGCTATTCGAGACGATCACCGTTCCGTCTTTGACCGGAGTCTGACAGCCGGGAAGCAGTTTGGGCTGCATGACGATTGTGCCGTCGGGCTTTTTGTCCCCGACTTCGACCAGACACATCCGGCAACTGGCCACGACCGACAAATCGTGGTGCCAGCAATAGCTCGGAATCTGATCCCCGGCTCGCTCTGCTGCCTGAATGCAGTTTAGCTTTTCGGAAGCTCCGATTTCGATCGGCTTGTTGTTTACGATGACTGTTGGCATGGGAAATCAGTAGTTATTCGATAGTGAAAATGAAACTCAGCCGCGTCGAATCGGAAATCAGGGATCTTTGATGATCACCCTCAGTAGGCAACAATCAGTGGGCCACCATCAAGGCTTCAGACGGTTTGACCGACTTGCGGCCGGTCTGAATATATTCTTCAAACTCGCTGCGGAACTTCTTAATCGCATTTTTGATCGGCCAGGCCGCTCCGTCAGACAGTCCGCAGATCGTCGTTCCAGGGATAATCCCCATCGAACTGGCAACTTCGTTCAGCAGATCGAGGTCACGGAGTTGACCTTCACCCAGCCGAATTCGGGTCAGGATCTTGTGCATCCAGGCGGTCCCTTCTCGGCAAGGCGTACACTGGCCACACGATTCATGGGCAAAAAAGCGAGCACAGTTGAACAGCACATCGACCATACTGGTCTGGTCGTCAATCACGGTGATTGCGGCCGTCCCCAAGCCGAGACAACCGGCTTTACCGGGGCCATTAAAGTCGAGTGGCAGATCCAGTTCATCGGCAGACAAAAACCCCATACTAATCCCGCCAGGAACAACGGCTTTCGCTTTTCGCCCCTTCCAGACCCCACCCCCATGCTCATCAATCAGTTCCCGTACGGTGACCCCCATCGGCAATTCCACACAGCCCGGCTTGTTGACATGACCGCTGATGCAGTAGAGCTTCGGTCCATAGCTGCCGGCATCGCGCGGATTTTTCGGATCCGGTGGGACACCCATGCTCTTAAACCAGTCTACTCCCCGATCGAGAATTTGTTTCACACACGCCATGGTCTCGATGTTGTTGACGATGGTCGGCTTGCGGAACAGTCCTTCGATGGCCGGAAAGGGGGGCTTGATTCGTGGCCAAGCTCGTTTTCCTTCAAGGCTTTCGATCAGACCAGTCTCTTCGCCACAGATGTAGGCGGCAGCACCACGATGCAGCACCACATCGAGATCAAATCCGCTGCCGTGAATATTCTTGCCGAACAGACCCGCAGCATAGCATTCCTCAATCGCCTTTTTCAGGGCACGATAGCTTCGGCCGTACTCGTAGCGCAGGTAGATGTACGCCTTTTGCGATTTGATCGCATAACAACTGATTGCGATCCCTTCAAGCACCTGATGCGGATCCATTTCCATCAGGATTCGGTTATTGAAGGTGGCGGGTTCGGATTCATCGGCGTTAATCGCCAGATAAATCGGCCCGGGATGATCCTTGGGAAGAAACGTCCACTTCAAGCCGGTCGGGAAACCCGCTCCCCCTCGTCCGCGCAGTCCCGAATCTTTGACCAGGTTGATCACGTCAACAGGGGCCATTCCCAGAGCCTTTTTGAAGCCCTCGTAGCCACCATCGCGTTGATAAGTTTCCAGCAGCTGACAATCGGGTCTGCCGATTCTCGCCAGGAGTGTAGGTTCAAAAGTAGACATGGTTTCCATCTGTTTTCACAGGGATTTCAAAAGTTCATCCGCCTTTTCAGGCGTGATGTTCATGTGTGCTTCGTCATCAACCAGAATGCAGGGGGCACCATCGCATGCACCCAAACATTCCGCAAATTCCATCGTGACTTTACCGTCCGCAGAGGTCTGACCGGGGTGCACATGCAACTTTTCACACATGTGCTGCAACAATTCTTCACCACCCCGCAGCATGCAGCTGATGCTGCGACAGACCCAGACGCGATGCTTCCCCAGCTTGTGTTTCTCGTCTTTGAAAAACTCGTAAAACGACATCGTGTCGTGGACTTCCGACGGGTGCAGTTCCAGCAATTCGGCAATCTCACGCACCGCCTCAATCGAAACATACCGCTGTGCATCCTGTACGAGATGCAGTGCGGGAAGTACGACCGCTCGTTTATTCGGGTAATTGGGAAACAGCGCCCGAATCTGGTCTCGCAGTTCCTCATTCAAGACGGCCATCGGTTCTCTCATTTCGAGACTAGGTTGAACAGTTTTCAGTTTTCAGTGGCGGACCAGGATACCAGTGGGGTCGAATCATCCCACCACCATTCATTTGTGATTCTAGGATGATCCTCGATCTCGCCCGCTGATTTTCACTCAAGTTTCTCAATCCAACGATCATTCCATTTCGTGTCAACGATCCAATTCTGCTGCGATCACATTTAAACTTCCCAGAACGGCTACGACATCACTCAATTGATGATTCTTGATCAAATGCGGAAACAAGGCAAAATGGACGTAGCTTGGAGGTCGAGTCCGCGCTCGATACGCACGAGGACTACCGTCGCCAACGATGTAATAGCCTAACTCACCGTTCGGCGATTCCGTCGCCGCATAGATTTCTTCCTTCGGCGTCGGAAATCCGCGATTCGGCATCATGACTTCAAAGTGTTGAATCAACCCCTCGATACTGCGGTAGACAGAGGGCTTGGCAGGGATCACCGCTTTACTTCCTGCGTCAACGTTGACGGGGCCCTCAGGGATATTCTCGATGCACTGCTCAATGATTTTGATGCTTTCGACCATTTCCTGCATGCGAACAAGATATCTCGCATAACAATCCCCATCTTTGGACGCAACGATCTTGAAATCGAGATCACCATACGCCAGATACGGTTCGTCTTTACGCAGGTCTCGCAGCACACCGCTGGCACGTGCCAACGGTCCGGTGACACCCATGTTAATGCAATCTTCCGTGCTCAGATGACCAATTCCCTTCAACCGTTCGATGAAAATTCGATTTCGAGTCAGTAGCCGATGTACTTCTGCATGGACCGCCGCGAAGCCTTTGACAAAGCTGCGAACTTTGTCCACCCAGGCGTTATTCACATCAAAGGCAACTCCACCAACACGGGTATAGCTGGTGTGAAATCGCTGCCCCGAGGCCGTTTCTACGATATCGTAGATCAGCTCACGCTGCTGGAAAAAGTAGAGGAACGCAGTGAAGCCACCCAAGTCGAGTGCACAGGTCCCCGTATTCAACAGGTGATCCTGAATCCGCATCAGTTCGGCCAGAATCGTTCGGAGATATTTACAGCGAGGAGTCAGTTCGATCCCCAGCAGCTTTTCCACGGCGTGATGCCAGGAAATCTCGTTGTGCAGCGGCGAAATATAATTCATGCGGTCGACGATCGTGACGTACTGGTTGAAATCGAGATGCTCACCCAGTTTTTCAAACCCGGAATGCAGGTAACCGATATGCGGTACGGCATTCACAACGGTTTCGCCATCCAGCGTCAACACCAATCGCAGCGTGGTGTGCGTTGCTGGGTGCTGCGGGCCAAAATTGAGCGTCCAGAGATATTCCTTGTCGGGAGCATCCAGTTCAGCTAGGTCGGAAACTTCAAAAGGCATGATCGTCTCTTGGACGGGTGTTGATAAAACAAACCAGTAACGAACTTCAGCAGATCAAACTGATGCCAGCATTCTCAGCCCCAGCATCTCCAGGCCCCAGCATCTCAAGCACAAAGCAAGAAATTCAACTTTCGGCACGGGTGAGCACCGGGAAATTGTGTCGTTCGCCACGCCCCTTCAGAGGATAATCTTTTCGCAATGGGTAAGCAGTGAACTCATCAGGTGTCAGGATCCGCCGCAGATCAGGATGCCCCGAAAATCGAATCCCAAACATGTCGTAAACTTCGCGTTCCAGCCAGTCTGCCGATTTCCACAGCGAATAAACCGAAGGGAGCAACGGTTCAGGATCATTCACGTGCGTCTTGATCACAAGCCTCGCACCGTTAATCGTACTCACTAACACGTACACGACACCAAACCGATCCTTGGCCCCTTCGTATTCGAGGTAGTCCACGGCAGTCAGTTCGACCAGCATGTCAAAGTGATGCTCGTTCTTTAGAAAAGCAAGAATGTCAAACAGTTTGACAGCGGGAACCCCGATGCGGTGGTTGTCCCGGAACTGACTGAACGACAATTCGTCACCGCTGAACTTCAATTTTAAGGCATCTTCAATAGTCATCATGATCAACCAACTGGAATTGTGTCTGTCGCAAACCAAATCGTAAGCCGACCGTCAACAAAAAGCCTAGCTCAGTGCAATCAGCTTTTCATTCCCTTCGCGAATCCGAATCAATTCATCAAGGTCAAAAGGTGTTGGCCCCATGGGCTGCGTCCGTTTGCCAAATTCTGTTCCATTCAACGTCCCGCCATGCTTGATCTTGTCCTGCAAGGCGATGATTCCTGCCATAAGCTGCTCGGGCCGGGGTGGACAGCCGGGAACGTAGAGGTCAACGGGGATAAAGCGATCAACCCCCTGAACCACAGCGTAGGTGTCAAAAACACCCCCCGTGCAGGCGCA
>CAMBQP010000302.1 GCA_945869955.1 Schlesneria paludicola DSM 18645 | reverse complement strand
CCCTCCGTCAATCCGTGATTGCAAAACCGGATCAGACACCACATCATCAAGTGAAGCGATTTCAAGTGCTCATGCGGATTTGTTTCGGGGGGATTCCGGTGGACCTGCCCAGGTCCACCACCGAAACGACTTCGGATAATCGCCTGTTGTTCGCGAAATACGGTCAAACCCAACGGAGGCTTCAAGTCCTTGTTGCCGCATCTGGGTTCGATCAGACGAAGATCTGCGCACCTTGTTCGACTGGAGTCACACCATGGCAACTCTCACTGCGGCGGACATCAAAAATGTGGAATTGCTCGCGGGGTTTCAACCCGAGGAACTGGAAGAACTCGCCTCGCAACTCAAGCTCCTGGATTATGCCGAGGGAGTTGTGGTCTTTACCGTGGGCGATTCGACCCGTTCGATCTACTTGGTTTTGAGTGGCCGAGTTCAAATTGACCTAATCGGAAAGACAGTGGAAGAAACCAAACTGGTCGTACTTGGTCCCAACGAAGTTTTTGGCGAGACGACCTTTTTCCATGCGGCCGAGCACAACAACACCGCTTGGTGCCAAGAGCCGACTCGGCTGGCAGAACTGCCCTATGACACGTACGAACAGTTGCTGAAAAGTCATTCCAGTATCGCCTTCCATCTCGGCGCCAATGCGGCGCATATTCTCGCCGCACGATTGCAGGCGACAGACCAATGGATTCGCGAAGTCCTCGACCACGACGAGCAGATTCACCGTCGGGAATTACGCGACCGATACCACAATGTCTTCCATCCTTCGTTTTCCACACCAGGTGGTTTTGTCGGCCTGGGTGGCAATTGGTAGAGAGCGGAGGTTTGATGTTCCTGCGGCGATTCTTTCGAGTGATGATGACGGGCTTGGTTGTTTCGGCCTGGGTGGTCCCCTTGAGTGTCCCCCGAACCATGCAGGGGGCCGAACCGGGTAGCGGACAGGATTACAAACCGCCGCTCATTGCGGAGATCGCAGCCGCGGATTGCAACGCAGACGGCCCCGTCATCTCCGAAGAGCGTGGCGACAACGATTTTGTACGAAATGATTCGGTTGACCAACTGTTCGATCCGATGTTCACGGCTTTTATTCGCGAGCATCAGATTCCCGGTTGCTCGGTCGCTTTGGCTGATCGAGGCCGAATGATTTATGCACGCAGCTTCGGCATGGCCGACACCGAAAAAAAACAGCCCGTGACGGAATCGAGCCTGTTTCGGATTGCCAGTATTTCGAAACCGATTACCGCCGTGGCCATCCTGCAACTGGCCGAGCAGGGGAAGCTTTCGCTCGACGACAAAGTGTTCTCGATCCTGAAGATCAAACCCCATCTTGTGGCGGGAGCCGAATTCGATTCGCGACAGGAACAGATTACGATTCGCCAGTTGCTGCAGCACCGTGGGGGCTGGGATCGGGCCAAGTCATTCGACCCGATGTTTCAGTCGGTCCGCTTTGCCGATTCGCTCGGCCTGCCACCACCGGCGAAACCGCAAGACATTATCCGTTGTATGCTCGGAATGCCGCTCGATTTTTCCCCCGGTAAAGGATTTGCCTACTCGAATTATGGCTATTGCCTGCTGGGGCGAGTGATTGAAACTCGCAGCGGGGAATCGTACGAGGATTATGTCAAGCAGCAAGTACTCGCTCCGCTCGGAATTCGTTCGATGCGTTTGGGACACAGCAAACGGGATGAGCGGGCTGAGAATGAAGTGCGGTACTACGACCCTGGCCGGGACGCTGCGGTCTTTGCCAAGGGACGCGGAAAAATGGTGTCGCTCCCCTACGGAGCATTTTATCTGGAAGCGATGGATGCCCATGGAGGCTGGCTCGCAACGGCGATGGATCTGGTCCGATTCGCGAATGCCTTCGAGGATGTCGAGCACTCGCCCCTGCTGACGGCGGATTCGATCCGACAGACGTTTACCTGCCCCAGCGAGGAACTGGGATCAGAATCGCCAGCGAAACCGCCGGAAACCTGGTATGGACTGGGCTGGAGTGTTCGATCGGTCGCCAGGGCGCAACGAGTCACCAGCTGGCATACCGGGTCATTACCGGGGACATCCAGTATCTTAATTCGCCGTTACGACGGGCTCAATGTGGCGGTGCTGTTCAATACGCGAGTCAGTCCGTCCAAAACCCCGCTGATTCCCGCCTTGGAGCCGCCGCTGCACCGGGCCATGGATCAGGTGATTCGTTGGTGATCACGCGCATCCCTTCCGCAGGTGCAACGCCTGCTGAGTAGTGCGGCGTGCGGTCGGTTCGCAATACTCATCCGTCATTCGTTGCGAGGGGGCGGCCTGCGCGGGGGGCGATCCTCTCTGTTGGGTTCACCCGGACGGGGTCCCGGCGACCCCGGTGAACCGGGCGGGCCAGGTGAACCGGGTGGGCCGGAAAAAAACATCGGCCCGACATAAGGGGGGCCGGTCAGTTTTTCCCAGATCAGTCGCTGTTCTGCGTTCAACGATTCAAGCATCTGCTTCAGGACGAGTTTCATACGTGGATCCGAGCGATTCCGGGACTGCGGGCCTTGAGGAAAGTCGGCACGTGCGTGCATCATTCCCTCGCGTTCGAGCTCGCGCAATTGTTGTTTCTGTTCGCTGGTCAGCTTCAGCGCGTTGACGACATCTGGCTCACGCAGTGCGCGGGGTCCCTGGCATTGCAAGGCAATTTGGGGGAGCCGCTGAATCTGGGTTTGGTTGAGAATTCCGGAAAGTTCGAGTTCGTTTTCCCGCGCGATGGCAAGCCCCCGTTGTCGATGCTGATCCGGGTTTGCTTCGCGAGGACCCCGTGGTCGTCCCCGGCGATCTCCTTCGAGTCGCTCGATCATTTCCGCGATCTTCGCTCGTTGAGTTGGCGTCGCCTGCAAGTCGTCCAGAACCTCGTTTTCTCTCAAAAGAAAGGTATGACGGTCGTCCTGCAAAAGTTTCAGATCTGCCAGAATCCCTTTGACACGATCGCGAGTGACACTGAGTTCGGCCTGAGCGTCAGGGCTTTCCCCACGGAGTTCGATGAACTCTTGATAGTAGGCGAGCGAGGTATCCAGCAGTTGTTTTCGCAACCCCTCCTGAAACGGATTGTCGGAAAGTTCTTCCTCCGCAATCCGAATCATTTCATCCGCAGCGCGACGGGCGAGTTGAAATCGGGCCTCGGCTTCGAGCACTCGTCGCTGCTCACGCTGAAGCGCCTCTTTGGTTGCGGCTTGTTCTCGAGCAACCGCAGCAAGGCCTACCGCCAATCCCAAGGTGCCGCAGACCAGTAATACCAGGGTCGCCCGGACAAAGGCGGGATGCCGCCTCATCCACTTGCGCGTTTGATCAATCAAGGTCGGGCGACGAGCCAGGATCGGCCGTTCCTCCAGATAGCGTCTGAGGTCTGCTGCCATGTCACCGGCGGTGGCATATCGATCCACCGGATTTTTGGCGATCGCTTTCAAAACAATCGTTTCCAGTTCAATCGGAATGCGTCGATTCAGCTGTTTGGGAAGACGGGGTTCTTCGTGGAAAATCTGTTGCAGCAGGGTTGCGCGATCCTGGCCATTAAAAATCGGCTGTAGCGTGAGCAGTTCGTATAAGGTTGCCCCCAGAGAATAGATATCCGTACGGTGATCGACGGGAACTCGACGTCCCGCAGCCTGTTCGGGGCTCATGTAACGGAGTGTGCCGACCAGATCACCCGTCTGCGTAATCCCAACATCGGCGACGACATGTGCCAGCCCAAAATCGGTCACCCAGATCGCCCCCTTGAGGTCGAGCAGCAGATTTGCCGGTTTGATATCGCGGTGAATGACCCCCGCTTCATGGGCATAATCCAGTGCATCGGCGACTTGTGCTGCGAGCAGGGCGGCGGTGCGAAAGGTCTCTCGAGCCTGTGTCGTTCGCGAGGGGATCTGCACGTCCGAGGTGGCGACGGTCGGGGCCGGGGCGTTCGCGGCCGTTGTCATCACCGACCAGGGACTGATGACCGCGAGATCGTCACCGCGCAATTCCTGAATCAAACGAGCGAGTGAGCGACCATTGATGAGTTGCATGGCATAGAAATGGACTCCACGCTCGCACCCGACCGCGTAGACAGGGACGATATTGGTGTGATGCAATTGGGCCGCAGCATGGGCCTCGTTTTTGAACCGCTGCAAATGTTTCGTGTCGAGTGCCGAGGCGAATGGCAAAACTTTCAGTGCAATTCGGCGTCCCAGCGAGAGTTGCACGGCTTCGTAAACAACCCCCATTCCTCCTCGACCAATTTCATGCAGAATCTGAAAGTCACCGATCGGGCTGGCGGCGAATTCCGAAGGTGTTGAAACCGGGATCGCAGGCCGCAGCGTCTGGGCCAGTTCAATCCCATCGAGGAATTCAGGCAAGACGTGTTCCAATTCGGGATATTGCGAAAGATAGGCTTGGCGATCAGGGATCTTGCCCGCTTCCAATTCGGCCAGATACTTCCGCGAAAGCTCGAGGATGCGGGGATCCTCATCGAGTTCATCAGGAATGAGACTCATGGATGAACCTCACCAAATTCCTTCTTGAGTCGCGTCAATCCGCGTAACCAGAGTTTTTCCACACTGTCAACGCTCCGCTCCATTCGCAGGGCGACTTGGGGAAACGTGAGCCCTTCCAGATGTCGCAGCACCAGCACCTGTTGATAATCGTCCGGCAGACGACTCATCGCAGCCGCGACGAGTAAACTTTGTTCGCCCCGCATCGCCTGTTGACTTGGGGAACTGCGCTGATCGACCAGCAGTTGTTCCAGTGAGCAGCTGGAATGGTCCAAATCGACCGCGAGCTGACGTTCGAGTCGCAGGTCTCGGGCCTGAGTTCCCGCATACCGACGAACCACATTGGCCATGGTCCCGGCGAGAATCGTTCTGAGCCATTTTGCCAGCTGTCGTTCGGCGGTCCCCTGAAACAGCGGGAACTGGCGATGTGCTTCGAGAAAGGTTTCCTGAACAATATCCGAGGGATCCACTTTCCCCTGCAGCCGTCGCCCGATCTCGATCCGCGCCAGTAACCGCAAATAGTTCTGATACGAATCCAGCAATTCCCCGAGGACCACCCGGTCCCCCGTGCGGGCTTCGTTGATCAAGAGTTCAATGTCGGTTTCCATGGCGACTCACAACAAAAAGCGATTGGTCACATGCTAAGATAGTAACCAAAACGCTCCGTAAACCGCCGCGCAATTTCGCGATTGAGGGCAAAAAGGGAGACGGCCTTCCCAATCTCATTGCAAGAGGAATCCTGGCTTGATCGTTCTCCAACGACCACTCAAGGTGCCGTTGATTGGTACGCGGGCTGCTTTTCCTGACAGGAGGCCAAGCTTCCCAAGGGGGTCGCTCGCAACACCATCTTCACGGGAGCGACCACCATCGTCCCGACTTTCTTGATCTCGTCTGCGGCGTTATTGGCCAAGCCTTTACTGGATGCTTTGCGGTGAAACGGAATCAACTCACCCGAGGAAACCCCCGCCGCCCCCAACAGGATCACTCCCAAACCAAATCCTCGCCGCGACAGGAACGGGCTGTCGCGAAGCATTGAAATCCGCTCTGATTCCGAGCGCTCCAGCGGAATGACTGCCGGTAGGGCGTTTGCTTCACCCGGCGGGGGCTTCATCTCATCTTTGGTCTGCAGGTTGATATCCGTCACTTCGGCTTCCTGTATTTGAGCGTTCATTGCAAGGTCCATTCGAGCAATCCCGGTTCCCCACGAGCGATACCGGCGGTCAAGCCCCCGGTGACGCAGTCGACATCACAGCTTCCGCGGCCATATCGAAAGCCGATTCCGCACTTTTTGCGTCTTCGTGATCGGCTGGGGTTCAGTACCCGTCACCTGACCAAGCCTCATGACACTGAAAAACTGTCATTTTCGCATTTTACGAACGATTTTCGCTCGTTGAGTCTTTTCCCCCTTGTGAACGGGCACCAGGCGTCCGCGCGACAATTAAAAAAAAGCTTCGTCCGGCAATCGCCAGTACCAGCGGGCTTTTTCCCCTTTTTCCTGCACTTTGTTCGTCTGACAGCCCAGACTCCGAAACGCTCTTCGCAGTAACGCTTCACCGATCTCGTTCTCGGCCGCCTCGGCTTGAAGCTCGAACGCGGCCACCTTTCCGCTGCGCAGTCGTGCATGCAACCAGTTCGCGGCACGATCATTTTCGAATTGCTGTTCTCGTGCCAGAGGATCTTTCGGGGCCATGATCGCCTGCCGTAAAAACTCCTCACCCTGAATCCCGTCCGGTGCTTCATCCCAGGCGATTTTCCCCTGAGACAGGCC
>CAMBQP010000301.1 GCA_945869955.1 Schlesneria paludicola DSM 18645 | reverse complement strand
ATCCCCAGCATCGTCAATCCCGACCGCAATTTGTGCAATAACAAGCTCTTGAGCGCCAGACGAATGGTGCGGATGGTTTCAGAGAATGGCATGGAGCGCTCGGCAATGGTAAAGGGGAAAGCGGGGCGGGAAACATCTTTTCAGTGGGGCGGGTTTGAGCTTTGCGGAGAGTTTACGGAGAGTTTACGGAATGACCTTGGGAGCCTGTGGGCGGTTGTGATTCTCAAAATCGGGCTGGCCACCCCAGCCCAATTTTCGATGTAGCGTGCCATAGTAACTGTGATCAGGCAAGCGGGCGAGCTGAAAGTTGACGGCGGCTTTGCGAATTTCGATTCGATCGTCCGGTTTTAAGAGTCGTTTGATCTGTCCGTCAATCACCAGCGTCGCCCCGGCAGGCAATTCTGGTGCCGTCAACGAGTAGACACAATTGGCACTGTCGACCAGCGGACGATTGGTTAAGGTGTGAGGGCAGATCGGAGTAATCACAAAGGCCTGCAGATCCTGCCGCAACAGCGGCCCACCCGCCCCCAGACTGTGAGCGGTCGAGCCGACCGGGGTGCTGACAATCAGTCCATCACACCGATACGTCGTCACGTGCTCGCCATCAATCGCCAGATTGATGTGCAGAATTCGCAGGGCCGCCCCCGCCATGATCGAGACTTCGTTTAATCCCAAGTGTTTTTCCTGCGATCCATCCGCGCGCAGCAAGCGACACTCGAACATCAGGTGGTCAATCACTTTGTATTCGCGAGCGAGCAGTCGCGGGAATTTTTCCACAAACTCGTCGGGGGATAACTCGGCGAGAAATCCAAGTCGTCCCAGATTGACTCCGAGAATCGGTCGCTGCTGAGCCCCCAGTTGCCGGCAGGTGCGGAGGATGGTTCCGTCTCCTCCCAGCACAATCACGATATCCGTCTGTCGCCGCCCCAGCTTCAATTCGTCGGGGGTGCCGAAGACATTTAACTTGACCCCTGGTTGCCGGGAAAGAAAATCGACGATCGACCGACGAATGGATTCGACCTCGTTCCCTTCGGAACGGCTGGTTAAAGCCAGACGGAATGGTCCCTGACCGGATGATGTTCGGGTGCTCACAAGCGATTGTCCGCTCACTGTTTCGCCCAACAAATGAGAAAGAAAATGGGTGGTCAGATCCCGTGTTGCTGACTGTCACAGGCACCACTTCCGACCGCAACCTAATCATAACGATTCGCTTGTACTTGATGTGAGCCCAATTCGTGATGAGGGTCAAAATCGTGATCAGAATCGTGAGGGAAATGGAGATAGAAATGGAGTAAAACGGCGGAAACGGGTCACCAACCGTTTTCGCGGAACCGTAAAAAACCGGCTGGAAAACCCCCGTGGAACTCGACGACCAGCAACCGAGCAGTGTAGAATCCTGGGCTGGAGGGTGTTTGTGCCGTTTGCCAGCACCTTAAGTTTTGGATGTTGATCTGTGTGACGGAGGAAGCATCGATGAAGAAGTTTTTCGCAGCGTTTGTAGCCGTGTTGGCCATTTCCGCAGGATTTGTCGTCGCGGCTGAAATTCAGTCAGGACTGGAAAAAGGGAAGGGTGTTCCCGCGTTCGACGTGAAAGACGTGACCGGCCCCCACAAGGATGGTGAAGAATTGTGCTACCGGTGTCGTTACGGCAACCAGCCCGTAATTAGCATCTTCGCCAAGGAAATGACCGAAGAAGTCGCTCAGCTCTCGAAAGAGCTCGACAACGTCGTCGCCAAGAACCGTGATCAGAAGATGGCCGGATTCGTCGTCCTGATGTCAGAAGATCCCGCCAAGGCAGCTCCTGCTTTGACCGCAGCAGCTCAAAAATACAAAATCAGCCAGATGCCCCTGACCACCTTCAAAGGGACCAAGGGACCCGATGGCTACAAGATCAACGCCAAAGCCGACGTCACCGTCATGATGTGGGTCGATGGCAAGGTCAAGGTCAGTCATGGTATGAACAAGGCCGATATCAACAAGGAATCGATTGCCAAGTTGGTTGGTGAAACCAAGGCGATCCTCGAATAGTCTTGACGCCTGTGACGTCCGGTGGAAAATCGGGGCTCCATGCTGGAAAAAGCATGGAGCCTTTTTCGTCATGTTCTGAGGGTCGAGATGATAGCATCGACGACTCGATTGAGCTAGAATTCGCGTGCTTCAGTTGGTGTCAACTCAGTTGGTGTCAACAAGGGATGTTGGCACTATTTACAGGAAATCTCGGAGGAATGTCCAGAATGGTAACTCGTCGACAAATTCTTGCCGCGTCGATTGCTGCGACAACTCTTGGTTCATCGCTTTTTGCGAACAACCTTTTTGCGAATAACAAGGATAAGAAAGTGCCAAAAGTTTATTTTGATATCACGATCGGCGGAAAAAAAGCAGGTCGGATTGTCATGGAATTGCGAGCCGACGTGGTCCCCAAGACCGCAGAAAACTTCCGGGCACTTTGCACCGGCGAGAAGGGATACGGCTTCGAGGGATCCTCGTTCCACCGCGTGATTCCGGGCTTTATGTGCCAGGGTGGGGATTTCACCAACCATAATGGGACCGGTGGGAAATCCATCTATGGAAACAAATTCGCCGACGAAAACTTTAAGCTGAAGCATACCGGGTCTGGTGTGCTGAGCATGGCCAATGCCGGCCCCAACACCAACGGATCACAGTTCTTTCTCTGCACCGCCGAGACTCCTTGGCTCGATGGAAAGCACGTTGTCTTCGGTAACGTCGTCGAAGGTTTAGACGTCGTGAAGGCGATTGAAGCGGTTGGCTCTCAATCCGGTGCCACCAAAGCGAAAGTGGTCATTGAAAAATCGGGCGAGTTGAAAGAAGAAGCCAAGTAGACCTCGGTTGATCCGATGTCTCGTTCACGATTCTGAAGCCGCAATGGATCCCGACTGCAATTTTGTAACCGTTCATAGTTCGGACTGGCTCATTTTTCCCGCGACATAGTGAAGATCCGCCAAATCGCTCAAACCATTCACTCATCGTTTTGCCGGGAAAACTGTCCCCGTCCCCCCTCACTCGCTGTGAACGGTAACGCAATTTTCGATTGCGGTCGGGATTCTCGCGAATGAACAGGCCTTGATAGATCGCGAAAAATCATCACGCTGTGAAAGATCCCTTTTAGGCCGTTCGCCGAGGGGACTCAGGAGAAAATCATGAAACGTAAAGGCTGGTCGATTGCGATTGTCTGTGGACTGTTCGCAACATTCGGATGGAATTTGCTCGGTCAGGAAGGGACAAAATCCAAAAAGGCCCCCGATACATTTCAAGCCAAATTCGAAACCACTGCTGGTGATTTTGTCATCGAAGTGAAGCGGGAATGGGCGCCGAACGGAGCCGATCGGTTCTATCAACTGGTCAGTTCCGGGTTCTATGACGAATGCAAGTTTTTCCGGGTGGTCCCCAAATTCATGGTGCAGTTTGGCATTAGCGGTGATCCGAAAACCGCAGCCAAATGGAAAGAAGCGACCATCAAGGATGACCCGGTCATCAAATCCAACAAGAAGGGGTTTGTGACGTTCGCCAAGTCGGGATTGCCAAACTCTCGAACATCACAAGTTTTCATCAGCTTTGGTGACAATACCTTCCTCGACTCGCAAGGATTTTCCCCGTTTGGTCAGGTGGTTGAAGGGATGAGTGTGGTCGAAAAGATCAACAGCCAATATGGCGAAAAGCCTGATCAAGGACAGATTCAGTCGCGAGGGAATGAATATCTGAACGACAAGTTCCCCAAACTGGACGGCATCAAAAAGGCCACAATTGTCGAAAAATAATTCCGTTGGCTCGTGGTCTGGTGCGGTTGTGGTTCCAGACCTACGCGAGAACTCGGTTTGCCGAACGGTTAGCGGTCAGGTTGGTGAAGGCCAGAACGCTGAGGACACGTTCACGCTGATAAAAACAGTTTTGCACCACGAATGATCATGAACACGACTGACAATCTCTGGTTGTCAGTCGTCCTTTTTCCCGTAGCGATTCCCATGTCGAAACCAAAAGAATCCGAGTCACCCTTTCTTGTTCGGCCGGCAACAAAAAACGATGTCGACGCATTAAGCGACTTCATCGAGCCCTTTGTCAAACAAGGACGATTGTTGCCACGAACCCATGATGAGTTAGAGGACCTGACTCGCCATGGCTTCATTGCGGTCGCACACGACAAGATTCTTGGTTTTGCCGCACTCGAGATTTATTCCGCCAAGCTGGCGGAATTGCGCAGCCTGGCTGTGTCGCCGCAGCATCAAGGTCAAGGGATTGGCAAAGCGTTGGTCCAGGCGTGTATCGATCGGGCACGCCAACATCAGGTATTTGAAGTGATGGCGATTACTTCGTCGGACGAATTTTTCCAGCGTTGTGGCTTTGAATTCACTTTGCCCGGTGAAAAGAAGGCCTTATTCCTGCAAACCAGAGAGACATACTAAAAAGCATGCCACGATCGAAGCCCACTTCCCGATTCAAATCTGCCTCAAAATCCTCGTCCAAGCCCCCCGTTCCCAAACGTCCTGCACGAGCCAAATCTCGAACAGCCTCGAAGCCTGGTGAGCCTAAACCTCGGCCCGAAAAACCGACCACTCCGACCCTCGCCTCGCTGATGGCTTCGGCTCTCAGGGACCGAACATTTTTGCGGTTGGTGCTCAGTCAGCCCCTCTCCAAATCCGAAACCGCGATTTCCAAGGTGACCGTCCGGCTGATCGAAGTCGGCGGAGCCACAAAATATCAGTGGACCGTCCGCTCGAAGACCCAAGAGCTGCACGACAATCTGACGGCGGATGAATTGATTACGCAGACGAAAAGCGTCTTTGGCGTCAATTTTGGTGATGCCCACTTGTTCACCACCGAAGCCGATTTGACAGTTCGCTGGAACTATGGCAAAGCGCAAAAGATTCAGCGCAAGCCACCGACGCAGCAGCCAACCGAAGGGGCTGGCCATAACCGCCAGAAACAGTATCTGATCCCTGCGGGTGTCCCCTGCCCATTCCTGATCGAAATCGGGGTGATGCTGTCGAGCGGACAGGTTCGCCCGGCGATGTACCATAAATTTCGTCAGATCAACCGGTATCTCGAATTCGTCGAAGATATTCTGCCCCAGTTGCCCGCCACCGGTCCGATTCACATCGTCGACTTCGGCTGCGGGAAAAGCTATCTCACCTTTGCGCTGCATCACCTGCTCACCACGATCCACCAACGAGAAGTTCTGCTGGTGGGACTGGATGTGAAGGGGGACGTGATCGAAGACTGTTCACGGATCGCGAAACGACTGGAATGTGCCGGATTGGAATTCCATGTCGGCCGGATTGAAAGCTTCGTCCCGACGCAGCATGTTCACCTCGCCGTCTCGCTGCATGCCTGCGACACCGCCACGGACGATGCCCTGGCGGCAGCACTGCGCTGGAAGTGCGAAGCCATTCTGGCGGTCCCTTGCTGTCAGCATGAAGTTTGCCAGACGATCAGTCGGCAGACCCTGCCAGGACTGACCGAATACGGGATTCTGAAAGAGCGATTTGCATCGCTGGCCACCGATGCCCTGCGAGCTCAGTTTCTCGAATTACAGGGGTACAAGACCCAGGTTCTGGAATTCATCGAGACGGAACATACACCGAAGAACCTGCTGATCCGAGCGGTGCTCAGGCCAGAGGGGTCAGCGACCGATTCCGCCGCACGTCAAGAATCCTACAACGGTCTGAAGAGCGTATTGGGAATCACCGAGTGGCATTTAGAGCGAGCCGTTCGGGGCGAAAAATAAGTCGCAGTTTCGCCGTGGGTTGGTAACGGTGAAATCCGGTCCCTGCGTGAAACGCAAAAAGGCGATTCAACGCAAAGGCGCAGGGTCGCGGGGACGCCAGGAAGATCAAAACAGCAAACGGGCTTGGGGTTTTCCTTTTCCTTGCGCCCCTGCGTCTTGGCGTCCTTGCGTTGATTTTCTGATCGTTTTCAGCACCGTGTTATCGTGGTGTCCCCATGGTCTCTGGACAAAACGAATCCGCTTCGGCCTGAATACGACGAATCCAGCCCTCGGCAATGACCCAACGAGCGATGACGCCTCGGGTGTTTCATCGGCACCGATGGACGCGCTTCTCTTCGCCATCAGTTAGACCCCGCCCGCATCGAGTTGTTCAAGGATGGTAAGCCACTTTCCAAAGTGTGGGCATCGAACCCGCAAAATTGGCAAGCCGATCTCCTCGGCAATCAACGGTCCCGCGACGTTCTCATCGTACCCCGGCACCTTTTGCTGAATCCATGTGTTAAGCATTCCGCCCTGGGGAATACGACC
>CAMBQP010000300.1 GCA_945869955.1 Schlesneria paludicola DSM 18645 | reverse complement strand
GTACCCATCGTGGTCCGCGCTACCGCCAGACCGTAATCAATCCTCTTGCGTAACGTCGACAATGGAATCGACCCCTTACTGGCCTTTTCCGTTCTCGACATTTCTGCGCCGCCCAGTCTCCCAGACAGCTCAATCTTCACACCGTCAACACCAGCCTCCATAGACTGTTCCAACGACCGCTTGATCACTTTCCGAAAACTACCGCGTTTAACCAATTGTTGAGCGATATCCTCGGCAACCAAAATCGCACTTCGTGCAGGCTGTCCGATCTCAACAATTTTGAGATCCATGTGCCGGCCAGTGAGATCCTCAAGTTCGCCCTTCAACCGATCAACTTCCTGGCCCTTACGGCCAATGATGATCCCAGGACGAGCCGTATGTACATGACAAATGACCTGGTCGCGAGTCCGTTCAATCTCCACCTTGTGTATCGCAGCGAACTCATATCGCTTCTTTACGAACTCACGAATACGGAAATCCTCGATTAGCAAATCACCAAACTCGGCCTTGGTTGCATACCAACGACTCCGCCAGTCTTCACATATTCCCAACCGAAACCCGGTAGGTCGAACCTTTTGGCCCATTTGCCCAGTTCTCCTGTCGCGCCTGCAAAGGGCACAAACGATAAACAACCAAAAACACTTGACACTATTACGAACGATCACACAATCTTCGGCTCGAGTCCGATTGTGATGTGCGTGTACCGCTTCTTTATCATAAAACCGATACCGCGTGCATGCGGCTGTATCCGCTTGAGAGTCGGGCCGGACCCAGCTATCGCAGTTGAGATCCGCAATGACCCGGCATTTCGCTCATTTCGATCTTCTGCATTGGCCATGGCACTCTTGATTAACTTTTCGACCATCCTGGCGCTTCGGTTCGGAATGAAACGCAACGCATCGAGCCCCGCCTCAACCGTTTTACCGCGAACTAGATCCAAAACATGATGCACCTTTGTGGGTGCGATCCGAGCATACTGAAGTTTTGATACATAAGCCATCATATCACCGAACCGTAATTTTGTTAATCGATACGCAGCAAGCATTTGTGCAGAAATGAATAATAATCAACCCCAATTTTGGAGCGATGATTACTTATTTCCCTTGTTGCCATGCCCACGGAACAACCGCGTTTGGGAAAACTCACCAAGCTTATGGCCGACCATTTCCTCGGAAACGTACACGTTGATGTGCGTTCTTCCGTTGTGTACCAGAAACGTATGGCCAACAAATTCGGGCGAAATTGTCGAGCGACGCGCCCAAGTCTTTATCGGCTCTTTTTTACGCTCCGCGTCCAGCTTCTCGATCTTGGCAATCAAGCCAGCATCGATGTACGGACCTTTTTTCAGTGAGCGAGACATGTTTATTCCAGCAATTTCAAGTTACTTAAGCGGTCAATTCACGCAATCCACTACATTGATCTTCACATGCTCAAAGCTTCAGTTGTCCATAACGGACAGACTTACGTCTTCGAACGATTGCATTCCGGGTTGGCTTACGCGGATTTCGTGTCCGTCCGCCCTTGGCCAACTTACCAGTTGGGCTAACCGGATGTCGTCCCCCGGACCGACGACCTTCACCACCACCCATCGGGTGTGCGACGGGATTCATTGCTGAACCGCGAACGTAAGGCCGGATCCCCATCCATCGTACGCGCCCAGCCTTGGCCAAAACGCGACTCGAATGTTCTGAATAGCCTACACGCCCAATCGTCGCTCGACAACTCGCCGGCACTCGTCGAACTTCGCCTGAAGGAAGCGTGATCTGTGCCCACCCGGATTCCGTCGCGTTCATCACAGCAGACGTTCCAGCACTACGGCAGAGTTGTGCCCCTTTTCCAGGCTGCATCTCGATATTGTGTATCACAGTTGCTGTCGGAATTTTTGACAACGGCAATGTGTTACCGACCTTTGGCTCACTGTCTGGGCCGCTGGTCACATGCATCCCCGCAACCAAACCTTCGGGAGCGATAATATACCGCTTCTCGCCGTCGGCGTATTGCAATAACGCAATACGCGACGTTCGGTTTGGATCGTACTCAATGTGCGTGACCACGGCGTCGACGCCGTCCTTTTCACGCCGCCAATCAATCAACCGATACATCCGCTTATGACCACCGCCCCGGTGTCGAGTCGTGATCTTACCTTGGAAGTTTCGGCCACCCTTCTTTTTGAAGGGCTCGATCAACGACTTTTCCGGCTGTTTCTTCCGGTCAGTGATTTCAGAGAAATCGCTCACCATACCACCGCGGCGCCCGGCACTCGTCGGCTTATAGAATCGCATACCCATCGCGAAAATCCTCAGATATCAAATCTCAAAAGAACGCAATTCGATCTTCAGAATGCAGAACAACAATCGCCTTCTTTGTTTCTGGTCCGACTGATTCTCGCATTTTGTGTCGTCTGGTTTTACCAACACGATTTATTGTCTTTACGCTGACAACACGCACATTCCAAAGCGCCTCGACCGCAGCCCGGATATCTATCTTTGTTGCGGCGCGATTTACCATAAACGTATACATATTGCTGCGTTCGACCAAGTGGGTCGCCTTCTCCGTGACGTGCGCCCTCTTAATCACGTTATAAACGCTCAACGCATTTGAATGCTCAGCTGCCACGTTGCACCTTCCCGATCGAACTCAACAGACAATATTCACGATCACTCAAACCCAAACACGCCGTACTACCTGGCAAGAAGACGACCCAGCGCCCCTTTGGTAATCACAAATCGCTTGCGACTCAACACACTCAGGGCATTCAAGTCATCGCAGGGCGACAACGACAAACGCTGAATGTTACGACAAGACTTCCAAACCACTGGATCATGCTGCTCAATCGCAATCAAGCACGACTGATTCGCAATCCCCATGGTGGTGACCATCTTATGAATCGTACTGGTCTTCGGTGCATCAAGTGCAATCGAGTCCACCACGGTCACCTGGTCATCAACAAACTTGGATAAAATCGCCATCCGAGTTGCCAAGCGAAGAGCTTTCGCTGGGAGACGGTAACCCCAGTCCTTCGGCCGCTTCGCGAAACAGTGCCCACCGCCGCGACGCACGGGAGTCCGCTTATTACCCATACGGGCATTACCGGTCCCCTTTTGCTTGTACATTTTCTTACCGCTACCCGAAACTTCTGCTCGAGTTTTGGTTTTCGCTGTACCGACGCGCAAATTAGCCTGGTACATCACCACAGCGTCATGCAGCAACACCTTGTTGACGCCATCGGCGATTTGAGCCAAATCAAGCGAGTACGTCTCTCCGGTGGGGACGCCCGCCTGTGAATAAACTGGTAACGAATGCATCTCTTTAATCCCGTCTGAACATCAATAGCAATTGGTCGGGCGAATCGTCACATAACCGCCAGAAAAACCTGGTACCGCACCGCAAACCAGCAGTAAATTCCGTTCGACATCAGCAGCAACAACCTTCTGCCGACGAACCGTAGCCTGCTTGCCACCATATCGTCCAGGCATCTTCGTCCCCTTGAACACCTTGCCTGGGTCGGTACTCTGACCGGTGGAACCACCAGACCGATGCACCTTTTTCACACCGTGACTCGCACAAACACCACTGAAATTATGTCGCTTCATCACCCCAGCAAACCCGCAACCCTTCGAGATACCAGTGATGTCTACGTGCTTTACATCCGCAAGCGAGGCGACAGTCAACACATCACCGACCACCGACTTCGTTGCTTCTGCCTCAGTGCGAAATTCGCGAATAAAGCGAAAAGAACCATCCCCCTCGCCTAACACGGAAGAACCAACAAGCGAAGCAAACAAACCAGAAATATGACCAACCTCAGACTGGGAACAAAGCCTGCGAGGCTTTGGCGCAAAGCCAACCTGCACCGCCTCGTAACCATCCTGAGCAGCAGACCGAACCTGCAAGACCGGGCAGGGACCAGCCTTCACAATCGTTACGGGGATTTCAGACCCCACAGCGTCGTAGACCTGAGTCATCCCCACTTTGCAGCCAAGTAAGCCAACAGCCATAACAAAACCTCTAATTGATACCACCAACCTCAAAAAACCAGATCCAACACCAAACTCGATCGACCGCAACAACCGAGGATGATACTGGAGATCAACCAGCCGACGCCTTGATCTTTACGTCAACGCCAGCCGGAAGCGAAAGCTTATTCAATGCGTCCACCGTCTTCCCAGTGGGCTGAATAATATCAATCAGCCGCTTGTGAGTCCGAATTTCGAACTGCTCACGCGACTTCTTGTCAATATGCGGACTACGCAATACCGTATACCGCTCAATCCGGGTCGGCAACGGAACTGGCCCATGAACCACAGCCCCAGTACGCTTGGCAGTGTCAACGATTTCAGCGGCCGACTGATCCAGAACGGAATGATCGTAGGCCTCCATCCGAATCCGAATTCGATCTTGCTTAGTGGAGCTCACGCGAAAATTCCTGTACAGACAAACAAACCGAGGATTGAACTTAAAATCCGCCGCAATTCCACGATTGCGACTGACCAACCCGCACAATTCAGTTCAGATCAGCCACTTGAATCTTCAGAGACTAAAAAAACAGCGTCTCTGTGGCGACCACGAGGCGGGGGATCGGAGATACTATTGTTGTTTGAGCAGATTGTCAACGAAGGGATCACGGTTTCTGATGAATTTCGCAAACCCGATCTGACATATCCCGGAAAAGTCGAGGATTTACGTCATTTCTTACCCTAACATCTCTTTCAATACTCGTGCGGGTGCCTCGCTAAAACGGAGTGGCTCCATGGAATACGAGGCCCGTCCCTGGGAAAGGCTCCGAACATCGTTCGAATATCCGAACATCATCGCCAAAGGTGCCTCCGCGTCGATCACTACCAGGTTCGCTCGCATTTCCGTATTCACAATCATTGCGCGACGGGAGTTGAGGTCGGCGGAGACATTGCCGACAAAGGCTTCAGGAGTCACAACTTCCAATTTCATAACAGGTTCCAGCAAAAGCGTTTCTGCCTTTTCCATCGCCAGCCGGAATGCAACCGCTGCGGCATACTGAATGGCCGCATCGTTGGTCTCCCCTTCGCGATATTCCACCCCGAGCAGTGTGATTTGAACATCGTGCAGCGGATATCCCACGGCACCGCTCCCTCCCAATTGTTCTTTCAGTGCTCGTAATAGCGTTGCCTGCAACTCGGCAGGAAGGTCGCCCGGCTTGAGTCGATTGATGACGGTCATGGCTGTAGGTCCGGAAATGGGCTCAATTCGTATCCGAACCGCCGCAAACTGGTTTCCTGTGGCCCCCTGTCGCTCAATACGCCCTTCTGCCTCAGCAACGTTTCGAACGCTTTCGCGGTAGGTGACTCGGGGTCGATGAGTCCGAATTTTGAGCTTAAAATCTCGCTCAATCCGTTTGCTGATAATCTCCAAATGCAGCTCACCCATCCCGCTGATAATCGTTTGTCCTGTTTCTTCGCTGGGATTACGCGTGAAAGTCGGATCTTGTTTCGCCATCAACGTTAAAATTTCGTCAAGTTTTTTCCGGTCAGCACTCGTTTCCGGCTCAATCGCCATCGAGATCACCGATTCCGGAAATTCGATCGACTCAAGCAAAATCGGATGCAAAGGATCACACAACGTGTCACCCGTAGCCGAATCCTTAGGGCCAACGACTCCCACAATTTCACCGGCAGTCGCTTCATCCAGTTTTTCACGTGAATCTGCCTGGATTCTCCAGAGTTGGCTCACCAACTCTTTTGCTCCCGTCCGGGGGTTTAAAACTCGTGAGCGACTCTTCAATACCCCCGAGTAAACTCGAATGAAATAGAGCTCCGTATGCTCGTCGATATGAATTTTAAAAACCAACCCACAGAAGGGATCGGTATCCAACGCCCTCCGAGTCTCTTCCCCCCCTTTTTTGGGACTGGGATTCAAACCCTTGACCGGGGGAACATCCGCTGGACTGGGCAGAAATCGAACGACGGAATCCAAAATGGGCTGGACCCCAACATAATCTTTCGACGCTCCGCAAAGGATCGGCTGCAACTGGCAGTCAATCACCGCCTGACGGAGAACTCGGATGATCTCATCCGCAGGCAAATCGCCAGATTCGTCATAAATGGCAAACGCCTTTTCATCCAGCAGCGCAATCGCATCAATCAAGCGAGCACGCCATTCTTGAGCCCGCGCTAACTCCGCATCCGGAATAGGCTCAATCTGAATATCCCTCCCCTGATTCTCGCGGCTGAAATACAGAGCCTTCATCTCGATCAGGTCAATGATTCCACAAAATCCACCGACCCGCTCGATAGGCCCTTCGCCAATCG
>CAMBQP010000299.1 GCA_945869955.1 Schlesneria paludicola DSM 18645 | reverse complement strand
ACGAAGTCCCATTACGAAGGTGAGTTGCAGCAGACAACACAAACGCCAGGAATGAAACATCGTTTGGACTTTCATAAATGTTTTGCACTTGATCGGAACAGTCCAAGCCTCGATCGGGACGATCAAAGAGATTCGTAGCGATCAAACTTTGACGGGACGATCAAAGCCTCGTCCCGTCGAAGCCAGCAGGAAAAACCTTAGGGAATGTTCAATTCCACCAGATCACTCCGTTTTTCCTGCAGATCCTTGGCGATCTCGGCATCCACGAAGTCACTGTGACAGGACGCTTTGTCCGTCGCTTCGACGGTCATCACTTTTTTGGTCTTCGCCGCCAGGCGATGAATCTCGTCCGGACTGAGCACCCCTCGTTTGGCGAGGATTTCTTGTTGTTCCGGGGTCAAGGCCGCAGTCACCTTGGCTTTTTCCCATTGGTAGTTTGCATCTTTTCCGGACGTGAATTCGACGATTTCCTTGCTGATCCGCACGCTGCACCAATCGTGGCCACACATGGCACAAAAGTCGGTATCGACATCCAGATCTTCGTCGTGATAGGCGCGAGCCGTATCCGGATCGAAGCTGAGGTCAAAATGTTTCTGCCAGTTCAAGGCGGCGCGGGCTTTGGTCAATTCATCATCACGGTCGCGGGAACCGGGAATCCCCAAGGCAATGTCCGCGGCGTGTGCGGCAATTTTGTAGGCGATACAGCCTTGTTTCACATCGTCCTTTTTGGGGAGTCCCAGATGTTCTTTGGGGGTGACGTAACAGAGCATCGCGGCACCGTGATAGCCTGCGGCGGTGGCACCAATGCAACTGGTAATATGGTCATACCCTGGAAAAATATCGGTGACCAGAGGGCCCAGCACGTAGAACGGAGCACCGTGGCACAGCCGACGCTGCAGTTTCATGTTGAATTCAATCTGATCAAACGGGACGTGACCGGGTCCCTCGACCATCACCTGCACACCCTTTCGCCAGGCGCGCTCGGTCAGTTCACCCAGCGTCACCAGTTCGGCCAATTGAGCCTGATCGGTGGCATCGGCGAGTCCCCCGGGACGAAGGCCGTCTCCGATCGAAAACGTCACGTCGTATTCGCGCATGATGTCGCAAATCGCTTCCCAATGCTCGTACATTGGATTTTGTTTGCCGTGAACCAGCATCCATTTTGCGAGGAGTGATCCACCACGGCTGACGATTCCAATCAGTCGTTTCTGGATGAAGGGGAGGTGTTCACGTTGAACCCCGGCATGAATCGTGAAGTAATCGACCCCTTGTGCCGCCTGTTGTTTCAGTGAGGCCAGAATCATTTCCGGTGTCAGCTGTTCGATCCGTGTCCCAATGATCATCGAATAGATGGGGACCGTCCCGATCGGCACCGTGCTGTTGCGTACGATCGCTTCACGGCAGGCATTCAAATCCCCGCCAGTGGAGAGATCCATCACGGTGTCGGCCCCCCAGCGTTCGGCCCACTTGAGCTTTTCGACTTCTTCATCCATGCTGGACGAAACTGGCGAGGCTCCCATGTTGGCGTTGATTTTGGTCTTGGACGCGCGGCCGATCGCCATCGGGTCGAGCTGATACTTCAGGTGGACGGTGTTGGCGGGAATCACCATTCGGCCGGCAGCGACTTCGTCACGAACCTGCTCGGAAGTCAAGTGAGGCTCACGCACGGAAACGCGATTCATCTCGGGGGTAATGATCCCCAGACGAGCGTGTTCGAGTTGCGTAATCGGGCGGAATCCAGCCGGGGGTTGCCAGGCAGCGGCCTGTTCATGAGACCGCTCACCTGCCGCAGTCCCATATCCGGCACGCAGGGTCCAATCGGTCGGCATGAAGTCCCACGCGGTTTTGTCGGACGGAGCTGGCATACCGGGTGTATCGGGCGAGGCAAACGTCATGGCCCCGGCGCGTCCCGGTTGCAGTACAGGAGGGCGTGCAAAACTGCCGGGCGTTGTTCCCTGAGCGGTTGACGAGGGATTTTGTCCGAGGGGGGGCAGCTGGTATGAACGATCGGTGGTCAGAGTCGGCATCAGTATCTCTCTTGGGCTTGAACCTATGGGCTTGAATCCGTCGGCTTGCCAATTGGTTTTGTCAACATTCGGAACCGGCCAGATCTTCACAGAACAGCAGGAAGCCCGGCCCTTGATTGCATACCATATCGTAGTGGATCAGCCTCGACTTTTCAAAACCGTTCGGGCGGCGACGAGGGCTCGACCTGTGTGGGTTCAATTTGTGTTGGTTCAATTTCGTGGTCACCCACGATATAGTTTCCATACTGAACGGTGTAACTGGCGTCAAACCAATCACGGATTGAGGGGATCACGTCGGTGTCGTAATCAGGTGCCGTTTGCACGGTCACGCCACGCGGTGTCTGGCGGATTTCTCCCTGCTCGATCAGGATTTCTCCCGATTTGATGACGTAGCGCGGCAATTCAAACATCAGTTCACGGTTGACGTTGGGGGTATAGATGGTGATATCCGCGTCGGCCCCAGGCCCCAGGTGCCCTTTTCGGGTCAGTCCCAGCATCCGGGCGGGGGCCGCTCGGGTAATGATCGCGATTTCGGCGAGGGTATATTCCCGCGTGAGTTGACTCAGGACGGTGACTTCGCGAATGCGGGCCGGAAGTCGCCGTAATGTTTCTTCGCGCAGGTTACGGTCCATCAGCAGGGCGATGATCTGGGGATACGCCAGGAACGAAGCCCCGTTGGGATGGTCGGTCGACATGGCAATTTTCCAGGGATCTTCGATCAAAAGATACCATTCCAGCCCGACCGCCCACTGAAGTGCATGCACAAAGCTTTTTTCTTTGTAGATGATGGGAACGATACCGCAACCTGCTTCGAGCTCGATATCGCCACTGAACCATTTTCCACCAAGCACTCGATGCAGATAGTATCCCAGCGGGCCATCTCCGGTCATGGAAACGGTTTTTCCAAACATGACTTGCCCAACATCGACCGTCAGGTTTGCGTGCTGATTAATATAGTCGGCCAGACGGGGGACCTCGGAACAAAAGGTCGACTGATCATCGGGATTGCCACCATAACTGTGAAATTGAATATGGGTCAGGTGGCCCCGATGTCCTTCCAGGGCCTGCATGGTCTGCAGGGTGGTCTCCCAATTTCCAGGCAGACCGAGGTTGTTCCCATGAATGTGGACCGGATGCGGCAAACCCAGTCCGTCGACCGCCGTGGCGACTCCCCGTAAAATGTCACGGGGAGTAATCCCGAATCCGTCGACCAGATCATCCAGCGTTTTGACATTGCCGTTGGCGCGTGACTTCCAATTTTCGACTCCGCCGGGATTCACGACCTTGATCCCATAACCCTTGGTCGCCTGCAATAACCAACCGAGATAGGCTTGCACGAGCTGCGGTTCGGCCGCTTTCAGCTGTTGCATGACGTAGTGGTTATTCCCCGCCAAAACGAGGAATCCCTTGTCAATCATGGGTGTATCATGAAATTCTTCGTGGGCGTGTCGAGCGGTCAACGGGGGGATCGCCGCATCGAAGGCGGTGGTATAGCCGAGTCCGGCATAGAGATATCCGGTGGCGAAGGTACTGGGGATGCTTCCCAGGGTTCCGGAACGAGTCTTTTCCGTTCGGGGCAGGGGAGGGGCCAGACGCCGGTCTTCCGGTAACATCTTGCGGGCAGCATTCACCTTGGGACCTGCGATATGGCAGTGCATATCGACGCCACCCGGCATGACGACGAGCCCCGTCGCGTCAATGACGCGGTCAGGACGAATCGCGGGGTCGTCTGGTTGCGGGATGATTCGCCCATTGGCAATCCAGAGATCCTGGCAGATTCCATTCCGTCCATGCAGAGGATCGTAGACCATTCCATTACGCAGAAGTAATAATGACATCACAACTCGTTGAAAAACGGGGAGAGAATTTTTGTTTGGTGTTTCGCCGCGAAATGGCCGATGACACAACCCTTTATGGCTTCAAATCCCCAGGTCCTGTCGATCTGCGCATCAATGAATTTGCACGAGTTGCAATCGTGGAATTGTCGATTGCGCAATTGGCAATCATGAAAATGGCCAGCCCATCGTGGAAAAGAGCCAGCAGGTTAATCGACCGAAACCAAGGAAGGAAGATTCCATTCCTTGGGCATCCGTTCTGGCACGCGATCGACATTAACGCCCGCGCGTTGCCACTTGTGCCACAACATCACCATCCCGCACCAGGGCAACCCCTTCGGAGGGGACCGTGTTTTTGAACGCTCGGCTATGGCGAGGGGGGGATTCGCGATAGGCATACAACTGGTCGCCATCACGAATTTTGGAGACGAGCCGGACCCATTCTGAGTTTTTAATACCAAAAGGGACCAGATTGTCTCCCCCTTGTCCCGAGTTGTCTGCTTCTGCCTGTTCGACGGTTAATCGCTTTAACCATTGCTTTGCCATAGGTTTCCTTCCGCATGCCAAGTCGCCGCGATCCCTGTTGACGACGTTTCTTCGTTCGTAAGTCATGGAGTATAACAGAAGTTGTCCTCCAACGGGACTCTCAACGACCTCTCTTTAAAAGCCTCCCTTTGTTTCTTGGACTTTTCGAGCAAAGGATGTCATGCTTTCGCCACAAGACTGCCGAGTCCTGTCGTTCTGGCGATGGCCGAACGCGATCGCCGCTGAAGGAAATCGGCTCCTTAGGTTTTCAATGGAAAAAGCATGCCCCTACCGCAACCACCGATGTCCGATGAGCCTCTCTCTCTCTCGATTCGCTCGGCGCGTGAGGCGGCATTGCGTGTGCTCGAAGAACATCGGGTCAGCGGAATGTGGGTCAGTGATCTACTGGATCGCGTATTTCGCGAGTCCAAACTTCCCCCCAATGAACGAGGGTTGGCAACGGAACTGGCTTGTGGCGTCATTCGCCGGCAAGCGACGCTGGACGCGATTCTTAAGACTCTCGTCGCACGGCCTGCCGATCAGGTCGAGGTCGCTCTCTGGTCGATTCTGCGAATGGGGATCTATCAAATCATGATGCTGGATGGAATTCCGCCGCACGCGGCGGTGCATGAGACCGTCGAGTTGTGTAAACGGGCCGGACGGATGCGGTGGAGCGGATTTGTGAACGGCGTGCTGCGAGGAGCGACGCGGCTGGCGACCGATGAGTTCACCACAGAACCTTCTGCCAGTGCCGTTCCCGTTGGGCCTGGTCGGCACCGGAAGCTGGTCAAACCGGTGTTCTTCGAGCCCAATGCGGATTTTCCTGCCTATCTTGCTGGTGCTTACAGCATGCCGCTCTGGATGGTCGAGCGCTGGATCAAAATTTACGAGCCGACCGAACTGCTGCGGATATGTGCCTGGTTCAATTCCTCGCCCCCCCTGTTGATCCGCGCAAATTCCCTCCGTTCGACCACGTCGGAATTACTGCAAGCCTGCCATGCCGCGGGTATTGAAGCCCGTCTGCTGGAAGGGACGGAATCGGTGATTCTGGAGGGGGTGTCGCGGGTCGATCAGCTCCCCGGCTACGAGGAAGGTTGGTTTGTGGTGCAAGATTTTTCCTCCAGTCAGGCGGCGATACGACTGGCCCCCGAACCGGGACAGCGTGTTTGGGATGTCTGTGCGGCACCGGGGGGAAAAACGTGTCATCTCGCCGCTTTGATGCAAAATCAAGGGTCGGTTCTCGCCACGGATATTCGTTCGGATCGTCTGGAAATCGTGCATGAAAACGCCGCCAGACTGGGGGTCACCATTGTACGAACCCAATTGGTGGATGAAGAAGGTTATCGGCTTCCGGCTGGCCCGTTTGATGCCATTCTGATCGATGCCCCCTGTTCCAATACGGGCGTGTTGGGAAAACGACCGGAAGCACGCTGGCGGATCACTCCTGAGGGAATTGTGGCACTGAATCAGGTGCAGGCCAATCTGCTGGGGCGGGCGCTGGAACGTCTTGCCCCCGGTGGACGATTGTTGTATTCGACCTGCAGTATCGAGCCGGCAGAAAATCGCAAGATTGTGCAGCAGGTCTTAGCGTATTTTCCGCAAGCGCGGCTGCTGGAAGAGGTGCAGTACATGCCGGGTCAACCCGGCGACGGAGCTTATCAAGCGTTGATCACCATCTGAGATTTCTCACGTTGAGATTTCTTACCTTGAGATGGCTCAAGTGTGTGTTGCTCGTTTTGGCGGGAGCTGATTGGCCAGTGGCTCAGACGCGGAGATACCAGTTTCGTCGTTCGAGCAATCGGCAACCAGCGTAGACAAACAAGGTGACGCAGGCGAAGCAGACCAGTGTTAATCCGACCGACGGCGATTTCTTGTCGAAGTAGGGCCAAAGCTGCAGGTTGGCGACCCCTTGCCCAATC
>CAMBQP010000298.1 GCA_945869955.1 Schlesneria paludicola DSM 18645 | reverse complement strand
TAAGTCAAACAAATTTGTGAGGAGACTCAGTCCCCTGCTTGAGATCCAGAGACTTCTCGTAGAATTCTGTGCTTTTTCGTCCGTTTTATTATCATTTTGATTGATTTTGATTCACATGAAGAGTGAGTCAATGCTTTTAAATACAATCGATTTCTTATTTCTAATTTTTGTTCTCAGCCATGTTTTGGAAACCCAAATTTCAACGATTGTGCTTACGCACGCGCCTCTACCAGTAGAAGCGTTTTTTCGAAGCCAAGAGGGAGGTCTTTTTTTGGAAACTTTGAGAAAACGTCCAAAATAAGTTTTCAGGGGGGGGGCGATTCCTGCAGCGGCTGACAACGACGCAACTGAGACCGCTGGCAACTGAATCATCACTCAGCAGGAACTGGGCCTCTTTTCCAGGAAACCGATCAATCGTTTCCGATTCAGGAAGATGACCCGCTTGAGACGGTGCTCTGAGGTGAATCTTCCTTCGTTTTCCACTTTTCTCTCTTCCCCTCTTTGCGCAGATTTCAAAATCGAACTTTCGCAGACCCTGACGATCTGCCTACAATCAACGAGACTTCGATGCGTCAAGGTTTTCGGTGGGAAACGCTATGCGATTGAGACGAACCGGACTGATCGCCACACTCGGGTGCTTGACCCTGGTGGGCCGCTTGTGGGGGGACGAGACGGCTGATGACGCCTTCTTTGAGGCGAAGGTCCGTCCACTGCTGATCGCCAAGTGCCTTGAATGCCACAGCAGCGAAAAGCCGAAAGCGGGCTTACGACTCGATTCCCGCGAAGCCATACTGACCGGCGGCGAAAGTGGCCCGGCAGCAGTCACCGGGAAACCGGACGAGTCGCTCTTGATCGATGTCATTGGCTACCGCAACACCGTGCAAATGCCACCGAAGTCAAAGCTTCCTGATGCCGAAATCGTCACGTTGACAGAATGGGTGCGCCGCGGATTGCCTTGGCCCAATTCAAAACCGACCAACCCCGGTCCCGCCCCGGCTCAGTCCCCGGCAACCGATTACACCGACGAACAAAAAGCCTTCTGGGCGTTTCAGCCGATGCGGCATCCGTTCCCTCCCGCAGTCCATTCATCCGGCTGGATTCGTTCTCCCATCGACCAGTTCATTCTGGCGGAACTCGAAGCGAAAGGGCTCACCGTTGCGCGGGAAGCGGATCGCCGGACACTGGTCCGACGTGTGACACTCGATCTGATCGGCTTGCCACCCACCCCCGACGAAGTGACGCAATTTGTTCAGGACCCATCCGAAGATGCTCTCGAACGACTCGTCGATCGGTTGCTTGCTTCGCCTCGTTATGGTGAACGGTGGGGACGGCACTGGCTCGATGTGGCTCGTTATGCAGACTCGAATGGGCTGGATGAGAACCTCGCCTACGCCAATGCCTTCCGCTACCGCGACTACGTGGTCAAAGCGCTGCGAGAAGACAAACCCTATGACCGGTTCTTGACCGAGCAGATCGCCGGTGACTTACTGATCAAAGCCGAACCCGAAAATCCTGCCAGCGAATCCGAATCGTTTGATCCACTGGTCGCTACCGGCTTTTTATGCCTGGGTGCCAAAATGCTGGCCGAGGATGACCCGGTCAAAATGCAGATGGATATCATCGACGAACAGGTCGACACCATCGCCCGAGCGGTGATGGGGCTGACCATGGGCTGTGCCCGCTGCCACGATCATAAATTCGATCCACTCTCGACCGAAGACTATTACGGGTTGGCGGGGATGTTCAAAAGTACTCAGACCATGGAAACTTTTTCCGTGGTCGCACGCTGGCACGAACGACCCCTCGCCACCGCCAGACAACTGCAGCAACGGGATGAACAGCTGCAACAGGTGGCCACAAAAAAACAAGAGATCGAGCAGCAGAAAACGGCGGCAACCGAAGTGATTTTATCCGCTGCCCGGCAACACGGAGCGGCCTACCTGCTGGCCGCAACGCGCGAATTCCTGCTGGCGGATCAGTTAAGCGGTGCCAAGCCACGCGGCAACCTGCCGAACCCCCAAGACTTCCCCGGAGCGATCCTGATCGAGGCCGAAGATTTTACTCGCGGTAATGTGCAAAAAGATCGCGAAACCTATGGCAAAGAGATTGGGGTCTTAGTCAATCGGGGTGCGGCACCCAATTTTGCCGAATACGACATTCACGTCGAACACGCAGAATCGTACCAGTTCGAGTTACGCTACGCCGCAGCCGGTTCCCGTCCGGTCAAAATCTTTTGTAATGGACTGCTGATCAAACCGGACGCCGCAGCCAAGGTGACGGGGTCTTGGACACCGGAGACCCAGACTTGGTTTGTCGAATGCCTGATCCCGTTGAAAGCAGGCCAAAATCTGATTCGTCTGGAACAGCCGCAATTCTTTCCGCATCTCGATAAGCTGCTACTGACGCCGGCTCCCCCCGCAGAACTCGCGGCTGTCGAACTCCCCCCAGCCGCTTTGCCGGACGAGCCGGGCAGAACACCGTTGCTCATGCCGTCCATCACCCAGCAGTGGGTCAAATCGCTGGAAGCCTCGAAAAGCGATTCGCAATCGATTCTGAGTGCGTGGCATCAGTTCCTCCGCCAGAAATCACTGACCATCAATCCGGCGACACCGAATGATGGTGTGTCCCAATTACTGGTGTTACAGTTACGGGGACAGACACCTCCCACCTCTCTGGCCGAACTGGCACAGCGCTACGATCAACTGTTCGGATCGGCTCAAGCCGCATGGAAAGAACTCAAGGCGAGCGACGCGGGGCGTGAGGCCAAGTCGTTACCGGATCCGGTGCTGGAGGCCGCTCGAAGTTTTTTGCTGGATCCCAAGGGTCCGCTGGCCGCTCCTGCCGATATCGAAACCCTGTTTTCGGTTGAAGTCGCCAAGCAGCTCAAGGGGGAACGTGAGGAACTGGCACGTCGGGAAGCCAGCATCCCCAAATTTGCCGAAACAATGGCGGTTTCGGAATCCAAACCGGAAAACCTCAAGATCCATTTGCGCGGCAGCCATCTGACGCTGGGCCGAGAAGCCTCCCGGCAGTTGCCACGTATTTTGTCGACCGCAGCGGACGGGACGCGGTTCCTGCTGGCGGATGAGGAACTGACCGTATCGAGTGGGCGATTGTCGCTGGCTCGGTGGCTGACGCGTCCCGATCATCCGCTCACCGCACGTGTCATGGTCAATCGAATCTGGCAGTGGCATTTTGGACAAGGACTGGTTCGCTCACCCGATAATTTTGGCCGGCTGGGTGAACGCCCCTCGCATCCGGCACTGCTCGATTGGCTGGCGAACGAGTTTTCCGGTAATCGGCCTGGTGCGGCGGGAAGCCCACGAGCCTTTAGCCTCAAAGCAACCCACCGGGCGCTGATTGCGTCTGCCACCTATCGTCAGAGTGCCGAGTATAATAGCGAGGCGGCACTTGCGGACCCCGAGAATCGATTGTTATGGCGAGCTCATCGGCAGCGAATGGATGTCGAGGTGCTGCGGGATTCGTTATTGGCGTTAAGTGGTCAGTTGGACGAGTCTCCCGGTGGTTCGCTGTTACCGACCCCGAACCGGAACTATGTCACCAGTACGGCAAACGTCAATCCAGCCGTCTACAACAGTAATCGCCGCTCGATCTATCTTCCGGTCGTTCGTTCGGCATTATACGATGTGTTCACCGCGTTTGACTTTGCCGACCCGAGTACGCTGGCGGGACAACGTGATCAGACTACGGTGGCACCTCAGGCCCTGTTCATGATGAACAGTTCGTTTGTACTCGATCAAGTCCGCGTTCTCGCCGCGCAGATGACGCAGCGGAAGGATCTGGAACTGCCGACGCGATTGCGGCAACTGTATCAACTGAGCTATAGCCGTGACCCCTCCGAGGGGGAAGTGGCTCGTGCGGTGGGCTATCTGGACCGGATCAAAACCACCCTGCAGCAATCCGGGGTGGCGGCCAGCGAGGTCGAACTTCGTGCCTGGGTCAGCCTGTGCCGCGCCCTGTTGTCGGCCAATGAATTTATCTATGTGGAGTAAATCGAACCTCAATGTCACAACATTCCTGTCATCGCTTTACCCCCGTCATGAATCGTCGCGATCTGCTCAAGTTGAGTGCTGCCGGGTTCGGCAGTCTGGCCCTGGCAGGTCTCGCGGCGGAAGAAGTCCGGGCCGACGCCCCGCTGGCCAAACCGAATCCGCTGGCGATCAAAGCGGCTCAATTTGCACCGAAGGCCAAACGAGTCATCTTCCTGTTCATGCATGGCGGCCCCTCACAGGTCGACACCTTTGACTATAAGCCATTGCTCGAACGGGATCACGGAAAACCACTGCCGTTTGCCAAGCCACGCGTCTTTTCCGCTCCGACCGGAAACCTGCTGAAATCTCCGTTCCAGTTTCAGCAGTATGGCGAGAGTGGTGCCTGGGTGAGCGAGATTTTCCCGCATGTGGCCCGCCGCGTCGACGACCTGTGCATTATCAATGGCATGCACGGATCGAACTCGCGTCACGGAGGGGCGTTGCTGGAACTGCATACGGGGAGTGATACGTTCGTCCGTCCGAGCATGGGGTCCTGGATCACGTATGGGCTGGGGACCGAGAATCAGGACCTGCCGGGGTTCATCACCATGTGCCCGACGCTGACGCATGGAGGGGTGAATGCTTACAGTTCGGCGTTTCTGCCGGCCGTCTACGCCGGCACACCACTCGGCAATGCCAGCATCCCCTCGGATCAGGCGAAGATTCCGTTTATCGAAAATGCCGAAAAACAGTCACGGTCCTTTCAGCGATTGGAACTGGATTTGTTGCGTGAGATGAACCTGGATCAACTCGGCTCGACGGGACCGGATAGTCTGTTGGAAAGTCGCATTGAATCGTTCGAACTCGCCTTCCGCATGCAGTCGGCAGCACCGCAGTTGCAAGAGATCGGTGACGAAACGGAAGCGACCCAAAAACTGTACGGACTCGATCAACCGACTACTCGGAACTTTGGGCGTCAATGCCTGATGGCGCGGCGATTCATCGAACAGGGGGTGCGGTTCGTGCAATGTACACACAGCTATAAATGGGACCAGCATGGGGGGCTGAAAGCGGATCATGCGCGGAATGCGATGGAGGTGGACCAACCGATTGCCGCGTTGCTGATCGATCTGAAATCACGGGGACTTTTGGAGGATACGTTGATTTTGTGGGGTGGTGAATTTGGCCGGACGCCGGTGGCGCAGGGAGACGATGGCCGGGATCACAACCCCCAAGGTTATACGATGTGGCTGGCGGGAGCGGGTGTGAAGCCTGGAATCCGTTACGGTAAGACGGACGACTACGGTTATTACGCGGTAGAGGACAAGGTTCATTTGCACGACTTGCACGCAACGATGCTGCACCTGTTGGGACTGGATCATCTGAAATTAACCTACAAATACGCCGGACGGGACTTCCGTTTAACGGATGTGCATGGCGAAGTGATCCAAGGTTTGCTGGCCTGATCGGGTTATTGGGGGGTAGTGGAAGATCGCGTTGTTTATGGGAGCGTAGCAAGCAGAAACGACACGATCTTCTCTCACACTGAGTCTCCTAAAGCGGGGGCTTGGTGTTGCGAGTCCCGATCACGAGTTCCAGCGTGTTCTGCGTTCTAGTCCCAAAGGGACGACAGTAAATAGCCAGGCGGCGTAAGCCCCTGGAAACCGAGACGACCGCATACCAGAACCCCAACGGGGTGATCGTCGCATGGATATTTAATCAATCCCGAACAACGCGGCGACAGTTCGATTCTGGGACATCCGTGATACCACCCTCGCTCGGGATTGATCGCAAATCCATGCGACGATCACCCCGTTGGGGTTCTGACAAGTTATCTTGACGGTTTCCAGGGGCTTACGCACCCTGGCTATTTACTAACGTCCCTTTGGGACTGGGGCCCTGAATACGCGGGAAGTCGCAATCGGAGACGCCCATACCGAGCCCCCTAAAGCGGGGGTTTTACAGACAATTTTTCGTGTTACCGATGTCCCCGAACGCGCCCCCCCTTGTGTCCGGTCCAGAGACTCGGCGTCGACATCGGTTGAGCGCGATGTGGAATCCGGCGGTTGCGGATCTCATCCGTTGCGGCTTCCATCAACTCGAAGGACTTCCGTACTTCGGTAACTCGATCGTAGCCCGCAACAATCACCCGGTCGCGGGTGCCAAAGCCTCAGTCCCTCATTCGTTGCCGGAATAGTGGTGCCGCGGCGTGCGGACCAAGTACGAGAATTCTGGTAACGGCCTGGAAATCCCCCCCCCTAGAGTGAACGGCAACAACCCAGTTCCAATTGATCGTATTGACAAATCAAGTGCTCGTGAATACGCTTTTTCGCGTAAT
>CAMBQP010000297.1 GCA_945869955.1 Schlesneria paludicola DSM 18645 | reverse complement strand
ACTGAAAACTGAAAACTTCCCCCTCACCTTGCCGGCTGGATGTGCTGCGTACTCACCGCACAATCCCGCTGATCAAACAAGTTCAGGTAACACGCCGTGACATCGGCTGGAATTGCTGCCGAGATCCGCTGCGCTGCGGCGTCGATCGTCGCGGGTAATTGCTCCCATTTTCGGTCCTGCCACCTCCCTGTTTCTCGCGTGAAGTTCAACTCCCCTTTCGCAATCGGGACCTCCGCGCGATAGCTTGCCCACATCTCGCCCCCCGCGACACCTTGATCGGTGAACCGGGGAAGTGGTTTTCCTTCCTTGAGAATCGAATTGGCAAAGACGTGAATCTCCTCGGGATTCTCACCCGCTGGACCATGGCCGTGCGGCATCCGCACCCGCAGACACAGGTCAAGAGAACTTGTCGGCAAACGATACGATTTTTGCCAGGAATCCATCGGATAGGCAAAATCATTGGTACCGTTGACCCACAACATTGGCATTTTCGCCTGCGGCAGGTATGCCGACGGATCCCACTGCCGCAACCACAGACCCGACTGTTCAGGACCCATTTTCTCAAACGCGGGGAGCCAGGCCGAATTTTCACCCAGAAACCCACAACCATAGACCGGTGCGGCGAGCTGAAACCGTGAGTCGACCCCGGCCACCACACACGTCAAATACCCTCCCCATGAAATCCCTGTCACACCAATCCGGTCCGCATCGACTTCCGGATACGATCGCAGCAATGAATGCGATAACATCACCGCACTGGTCGCCTGATACGTCCATTGATCTTGGGCAGGATCCCCTAACTGACCAAAGCTGGCGTCCCAACCCATCGGCCCACCCTGCTCGTGGCGTTTCCAGTTTCCATACGTTCCGACCGGGACACAGCCACACAGATCCATCGCAATCGCTGCATACCCACGCGAATTCCAGACCTTCACCCAGCGATCAAAAGCACTCCCACCACCACCATGAATCAAGACCATCGCCGGGACTTTTTTCCCGCTCTCACCCTCCTTACGAGGTGGAAACCCGGCATACGCAAACACCCGGGTCGGTTTTCCCCGATAGGTCGGTCCCGCAAAAAAAAACGCTTTGACCCCTTCAGCCTGAAGTTCCGGAGCGTCAAACATCTCGGGCGTTTTCGACAGTGCCTCAAGATCAAATCGAGCCCCTGTCGACGACACCGCCTCATCAGCCCCCCATAAAATCGAACCCTGAATCAAACCGTTCAAGCCGAGACAACAGGCCAACAGTAAAGCACCAACGCGATTGCTTCTCATCACAGGATGTCCCCAAAAAACGCCCAAACGCCAAATCATAATCGAGTGGCTTGAATTCCACTGATGAATTTCTGATCTCTCGCCCCGCACGACGAGGGAACCCGAACAACTCGCCGGTATTCTTTATCCAAGACATTACGCAATAATCGACTTGACCACATCGCCATACACATCCGTCAGGCGGAAATCCCGTCCTGCAAATCGGTACGTCAGCAGTTCATGATCCAACCCCAGCAAGTGCAGGATGGTGGCGTGCAGATCATGCACGTGGACCGGGTTCTCGACCGCATCCCAACCATATTCGTCGGTCGCTCCGTACGCCATCCCCCCTTTGACGCCACCCCCTGCCATCCACATCGTAAAACCGAACGGATGATGGTCCCGGCCATTGGCGGCCCCCTCGCGGGCGGGTGTCCGGCCAAACTCGCCACCCCAGATCACCAGCGTCTCGTCCAGTAGTCCCCGTTGCTTCAGATCCTGCAGCAATCCCGCGATCGGCAAGTCGGTCGCCAAGGCGTTTTTTTCGTGTCCCCCTTTAAGATCACTATGCTGATCCCAAGGCTGAAAACCACCCGTCGTATGATACAACTGCACAAACCGGACACCTCGCTCCACCAGCCTGCGAGCGAGCAGACATTGCTTCCCAAAGATTTCGGTCTGAGGTTGGTCGACGCCATACAACTTGCCCGTTTCAGCCGTTTCTCCCGCCAGACTGAAGGCCTCGGGAGCCGTCGTCTGCATGCGATAGGCGAGTTCGAACGAATCGATTCGGGCACTCAGACGACTGTCATCCGCACGGCCGATACGGTGCAATTCATTGAGTTGCGACAACGCATTCAATTCCTGTCGCTGCCGATCACGCGCCACCGTTCCACTCAAGTTTTTCAGCGGCTGATCAGGATTCGAGACGAATGTTCCCTGGTAAGTCGCGGGCAGAAAACTGGCTCCGTACTGCCGTGCCCCTTCGATGATCGGCCCCGGACCAATCGCCACAAAACCGGGAAGATTGCGATTCTCGCTCCCCAACCCATAGTTCACCCAGGCCCCAAGACTCGGACGAGACGACACCCGCTCACCCGTATGCATCAGCAAACATCCCCCAGGATGATTGGGATCGTCGGTCACCATCGAGCGAATCACGCACAGATCGTCGACACGCTGCGCCACATGCGGAAACAGTTCGCTCACATCCAGCCCGGATTCCCCGTAGCGCTGGAATTTCCAGGGGGAGGCCAACAGATTCCGCTGTTGCCCCAAATAGAGCTTCGGCGCAGGCTTGCCGTCGTCCCTCGTCAACTGCGGTTTGGGATCAAACGTATCGACCTGTGATGGCCCTCCCGGCATAAACAAAAAAATCACTCGCTTGGCCCGTGGGGTCAAATGAGGCCGTTTGGCCGACATCGGCGCGGGAACGGGTGCAGCCCCAGCCGTCAATCCGGCCTCGTTCGCTGCCGCTGACTCGTCAGCCAATAACGCAGCCAGAGCCAATCCCCCAAAGCCGCCCCCCGTACGCTGCAACAACTGTCGTCGCGTCATCGGGTGGCCCATCATCGGGTGGCCCAGCGAGGCGAGCCGGGGTGCAGAAAACGGCGGTATTTCCATGACGTATCCAATAGGATCGAGGTTCAATCCACAAACATAAACTCGTTCGTACACAGCAACAGGCGGCAATAACCGGCCCAGGCATTCGGCTGGTTCGGATCGGATAACAGCGATAAACCAATCTCGACTTCCGCCGCCGTCGGCAAACGCCCCAGCCCAATCTCGTACAACCGGCGAATCCGTGGCAGGTCATTTTCGGTCGCTCCCACCTCCCGCGTCACCCGGTCTCCCAAGGCCGCAGACAACTCGGTCACCAGCGGATCGTTCAGCAAAAACAACGCTTGCGGTGCCACGATCGATCCGTTGCGACGCTCGACAATCGCACTGCAATCCGGAGCGTCAAACAACGGCCCAAACTCAGCTGCCTTCGCTCCCGTTCGAGTCGCCATCAAGTAGACGCTGCGGCGAGGATGAGCCACATCCTGAAAGCCGGGCCCACCGGAAGTCAAATCCAATCGCCCCGCAATCGCAAACAGGCTATCCCGAAAGGCCTCGACCTCGAGTCGGCGGCGGTTCGAGCGCCATAACCCGTGGTTCTCAGGATCGAGCTCCATCCCGGCTGCATGGGTCGCAGAGCTCTGCTGATACGTATTCGAGAGCATCAGCAATCGATGCAGCGACTTCACCGACCAGCCCGAGGCGACAAACCGATCGGCGAGAAAATCCAGCAATTCCGGATGCGTTGGACGATCCCCCATCGCGCCAAAGTTGGCCGAGGTTTGCACCAGTCCCGCCCCAAAGTGGTGTTGCCAGACCCGATTCACCATGACGCGCGCCGTAAGCGGGTTTTCCGCATCAGCGAGCCATTGAGCGAGCTCCCGTCGACCACTCCCCGCTTGAATGACAGGAGGCCGAGCCCCGGCAATCACCTTGGGAACCCCACGTGGCACAATTTTTCCCGGTCGAGTGTGATTCCCTCGCAAATAAACCGGAGCATCCTGAAACCCGGCATGGGGCGTTTCCGGCGGCCCCCCTTCCTGAATGACCACCCCCCGCGGAATCTCGACGGCCGGCTTCTTTTGCAATTGTTCCAGCTCCTCTCGCAACCCCGCCGATCGCTGACGAAAATCCGCCGGCAACGCTCGATCGCGAGCTTCCCCTTCGAGTCGAAAGGGACTCGACCCCGAGATCAATTCTTCATAGAAGCTCGAAACCGTTTCGACCGACGGCGATTCGATCTGCGTCGCGTCGACGATCGTTGCGTCGACCTGAGATGCAAACCAGTATTGGGTCAGTTCCGCTTCAACACGAGCACGGGCCTCATCCGCGAGCGGAGCATCAAAAACCCGCAGCTCTGCGAGCTCTCCCTGAAAACGGGGGCTGGAACCCGAACCCGCTCCACCGATCATCAGTGCCGTAATCGCAGGATCAGACGAAACCGAGTCGATCCCCTTGTTGCTGCCGACCGGCTGGCCATCCCGATAAACACTGACTCCCTGCGGCCCCCAAACAATGGTGATCAGTTGAAAACCCGAACTCTCGGGCCTTGGGCTCGGCGCGGGAATCATCACATCACCACTGGCCCCCTGTCGTCGCAGGATCGCATGAATGGACCCGGTGCCATCAACCATCATCCCCAGTCCATGCTGTCCAACTGCCGCATCTTCCCACCCGACCAGCCGCTGCCCCGAGGGACCGGCGGGATCTGAGCGAAACAGGACCATCAGCGTCCCCGCAGGGGGAATCGTCCCCGTCGCACGAAGTTGATTTTGCCCCCGGAATTGCAGCACCGTACGAGCCCGTCCCTGAATCATCACCGTGGCGACTGCGGGGCCCGTCAGATCGGTAACGGGTGTAGCCGCTTCAGGGCGACGACTGCGGTTTGGCCACGAAGTCACGTGACGAGCCTCATTCACCGTCAGTCGTCGATCATCCCCCCGCAACGTTAAACAGGCAGACTCGCTCAATATCTTGAAGACCGCATCCTGCGTGAAGCGATCACGGCGATCCTGAGCAACTCGGACAATTTTCGCCGCCAGTTCCTGAGTCAACCGCGCGGCCGTCCCCGGATCTGCTGCGGTCCGTATTTCGGCAAGAACGGTCTCCGTCGACGCCCCTTCCAGTAGACGATGCCACCGCTGGAGTGTGGTGAGATCCAACTGTTTCGTGCTGGCAAACTCAGACCAGTCCGCAGGTCCCTTGGGACTGGACCGATAAGCAAACTCAAAGCAAGCCAGCAAGTACCGCTCAGTCTCGGCTTCCACCCGCTGCTCAAGCAACGCCTGGTACTCCCGCTCGCCAAACTGAGAAACCTCACGTGACAACTCGCCGATCCGCGCTTGATCACGAGCCTGCCCCGCTTCGATCGCGGCAATCTGGGGAGGGGCCAACAGCGGCACCCGAACCAGTGGCGTATTCCCTTTGACAGGGCCAGGAATCAGGCGTGAGCTAAAAAAGATCCCGGCTATAGCATAATAATCCTCGGTCGAAATCGGATCAAACTTGTGATCATGACACCGGGCACAGGCCAGAGTCAGCCCCAGAATCGCCCGTCCCACCACATCAATCTGATCATTCACATAGTCCGCAATCATCTGCTGTTTATCGACATCCCCCGGCACAAAATCGGCGATCGCCAGCATGCCGGTTGCCACGAGAGCATCGGCATCAATCTGATTCGGATCCGCCGGTTGCAGCAGATCGCCAGCGACTTGCTTCCGAACAAACTGGTCATAGGGAAGGTCCTGGTTGAACGAATTGATGACCCAGTCGCGATAACGCCACGCCTCACGAAAATCGCTTTCGGGAGGCAATTGGATCAGGTCCCGAGCATCCGCATAACGAACAATATCCAGCCAATGTCGCCCCCAACGTTCACCATACCGGGGTGATTCGAGTAGTCGATCGACAACCTTGGCAAAGGCCTCAGGGGATTCGTCGGCGAGAAAGGCATCCAGTTCGGCGGGGGTCGGGGGAAGTCCAACCAGATCAAACGTCGCCCGCCGCAACAACGTTCGCCGATCTGCCGCAGGTGACGGAGACAGGCCTCGGTCGACCAATCGCTGAATAATAAAGGAATCGACCGGAGACTGGATCGGAAACGCAACAACAGGAACGGTCACACGTTGAACCGGCTGAAAAGACCAGAAGACCGGTTCCTCGTCCATCGCATCCGCAATCGACAGCAACAGACACGCCGCCGCGAAAGAGGCGACGAGTCGAACGAGGGCGCGATGTTGTGTGTGTCGTTTCATGCTGAAAAGTGTACCGCATCCGAACCGGTTGTTGCGAGTAAAACAAGGATTGATCATCGGTTTCATTTGACTCGAGCCCTACCGACGCGACAATTCCTCCAGTGCCAGCGGTTCATCAACCAGCCATGGCTCCTCGCCCAACAACAGTTCCGGCATGGTGGCGGGGTCTCAGTTGGCCTCCCTGTCCTCCTCTCTTCGCTGTGAACGGTCACCATAGGCAGGTACCTCGGCAAGTATCGATGTCTTCAACAAACCCGCTG
>CAMBQP010000296.1 GCA_945869955.1 Schlesneria paludicola DSM 18645 | reverse complement strand
GACAATTACGGCAAAGAAATTTTGCAGCGCATTTTCCGCCTGACCCAGGAACCCGCCTTCAAAGGAAAAATTGTCCTGCTCGAAGACTACGACATTAATCTTGCCCGCCATCTGGTGCAGGGGGTCGATGTCTGGCTGAACAATCCCCGTCGGCCTCTCGAAGCGTCGGGGACCAGCGGTCAAAAGGTCGTCTTGAATGGGGGCCTCAATTGCTCAATCCTCGATGGCTGGTGGGCGGAAGCCTACGACGGGCAGAATGGATTTACGATCGGAAATGGTCATTCGCATGCCAATCAGGACATCCAGGACGATCGCGACGCCAAAGCGCTAACCAGCGTTTTGCTCGATGAAGTAATCCCGCTCTTTTTTGATCGCAACGAAGACGATGGATTGCCCGAAGAATGGATTGCCCGCATGAAACGCTCGGTCCGGACCCTCGGCTGGCGGTTCAATGCCGACCGGATGGTGATGGACTATGTCAACCATGCCTACATCCCGGCAGCGGGTGGCGTTTCTTGCAGCATGGCCAGAATGTCCTGAGAATTGCAGTCGGTCGGTCAAACCTCGATATTGCCTTCGCCATCTCAAGAGGGACCCAATAACACAAAGAGTCCCTCTTGAGAATTTGACCCTTCGACATCCAGACAGGCTGTTTGATTTGATGACCAACTCCGTGACCGAATTCACGCGGCTGACGCAACTTCTGGCCATCGGTCAACTGGCCCTGATTGGGGCTACCTGGAACCTCTGGACTCCGCAGACCGATTTCCCTCAGGTCCCGCTCCTCTTTATGGACCTCGATGACCAGCCCCGAATCCTTGACTGGGGGATGCTTTCACTGTTGCTGGCATCACTGATCACGATGCTGCTGATCCGCCACCCGCGTATCAGCCGCATCGCCTCGCTGATTTGCGCTCTCTCGACACTCGGGCTGGTCGCAATCGACCAGCATCGGCTGCAACCTTGGGCTTGGCAACTTGTCCTCGTTGCGTTCGTGCTGGGCCTAGCCGATGGCCAAGTCGCCACACTCGCCTGGCGCTGGCTGATCATCAGTATTTACGCCTGGTCCGCCTGGTCAAAAATCGATATCGGCTTCTTTCATGGTCACGGCCGATTTCTGATTGACGGATTTTTGCAGGCGGTGCCAATCGCCAAACGGACCGAATTCTGGCCCGAGTCCTTCCGGACTGGCATTACCGCCGCGATTCCCCTCTTCGAGCTCCTGGTAGCAGTCGGACTCGCCTGGCCGCGAACACGCAAAGTCTCGGTGCTCGGAGCCGCATGCATGCACCTGTTTCTCTTGCTGGCTTTGGGGCCGTGGGGGCATGGTCATCAACCCGGTGTCTTGATCTGGAATCTCTTTTTCCTGGTGCAGAACTGGTGTTTATTTCGCCCCCCGTCGCAAACCTCGTCCCAAACCCCCACCGAGACGATTTCGGTCGCTCAAATTCCACAACTCACGCGACCAAACCGACTCGCCTTCCTCATCGTCTGTGCGGCCGTCATCTGGCCCGCGTTCGAGTCGGCGGGATATTGCGATCATTGGCCCGCATGGGCTGTTTATGCCGCCAGGCCAGAACGAGTCAGCCTCTCAATCCATGCGACCGAGCTTGCCAAAATCCCCCCCGCATTGAATCCGTATCTCGTGCGGGAACCACGACCGGATGATTGGCAGCCGTTTCGGCTGGACCGCTGGTCGCTGGCAACCGTTCAGGCCCCCCTCTATCCCCAGGATCGGTTTCAGGTCGGTGTCGCCCTGGGACTGGCTCGTCGCTTTGATCTGAATCAGATCCAGCTCATCATTGAAGGGCCCGCCAATCGCTGGACCGGTCAGCGAACCATCCAGCGTTACAGCGGTCTCGAATCGATCAACCGTCTGGCCGGTACCTTTCGCTGCCGAGCCCAACCCCGGCAGACATCCTCGTTTTAAAAGTATCTCACACCATAATATTCCCTCACCCCTCGTGAACGAGATTGCCATGAATCATCCTCCAACATCGAACAGACTCGTCATCAAGACACTCGTCATCGCGCTCTGCTATTCAGCGGGGATGACCCCGCCACGGATTGCGCTGGCGGCAGAACGCCCCAAAGTGGTCGTGACCGCAGCAGCCGAAAAAATCCATGCTGCGGGCTTCGTCTTTGACGGGCACAATGATCTTCCCTGGGCGCTGCGAACGGATTTCGCGTCCTCGTTCGACCAGGCCAATATTTCCGGTCACGTCCCGAAGCTGCACACCGACATCCCGCGTCTGCGACAGGGGAATGTCGGTGCCCAGTTCTGGTCGGTGTATGTCCCCGCCTCAACCATCAATGACGGAAAAGCGCTGGCGACAACGATCGAACAAATCGAATTGGTGAAGGGAATGGTCAAGCGATACCCCGAAACCTTCGAGCTGGCACGAACGGTCAGCGATATCGAGCGGATTCAAAAACAAGGGAAAATTGCGTCGCTGATGGGGGTCGAAGGGGGTCACAGCATTGAAGATTCGATCGAGAACCTGCGGCGGCTGCATCGACTGGGAGCGGGATATATGACGCTGACCCATTCGGATACCCTCGCCTGGGCCGATGCGGCCACGGACGAGGCAAAACATCACGGTTTAACCGAATTTGGTGCAGAAATCGTCCGGGAAATGAATCGGTTGGGAATGCTGGTCGATCTGTCTCATGTTTCCGACGAGACGATGCGGGATACTTTGAACGTCACGACCGCCCCGGTCATTTTTTCACACTCATCCGCCCGACAAATCGCCGATCATCCGCGGAATGTTCCGGACGACATTCTAAAGCAGGTCAAGCAGAATGGCGGGGTGGTGATGGTCAACTTTTACTCGGGCTTTGTGCATCCCGAGTCGGCGCGCAAGCGAGCAAACATGTTTCAGGTGAACCGCGAGTTACGAGCGAAGTTTCCGCTCGAAGCCGACTACAAAGCAGCAAGGAAACGCTGGGACACCGAACATCCGATTGAGCCGGGAAGTGTGCATGATGTCGTGGATCACATCGATCACATCGCCAAAATCGCTGGGATCGATCATGTCGGTATTGGTTCTGATTACGACGGAATTACGCTGGTTCCAACACAACTGGACGATGTTTCTACCTACCCCGTCATCACCCAAGAGCTCCTCAATCGGGGATACACCGCCGAACAGATTCATCAGTTCATGAGTGGTAACATCCTGCGAGTCATGCGGGCAGCAGAAGCGGTAGCCACGAAAATTCAATCCGGTCGCTAACGTGCCTCGGCAATGCCAGCACTCCTCGTTGTTAACTGAGTTCACCGTGTTAACTGAGAATCCCTTGTACCACCTGGCCGCTGACATCCGTCAAACGATAGTCACGTCCCTGAAATCGATAGGTCAGTCGCGTGTGATCCAGGCCCAGCAGGTGCAGAATCGTTGCCTGCACGTCGTGAATATGGACGGGGTGCTCGGCCACATGAAAGCCTAATTCGTCGGTCGCTCCGAAAGTGATTCCCGGCTTCATCCCGCCACCCGCCATGAACATCGTATTGGAATACGGGTGATGGTCGCGACCAAGATGCAGCCCTCCTGCCGTTCGGCCTTCGCGGAAGGGAGTCCTGCCGAATTCTCCCATCCAGACCACCAGCGTCTCGTCCAGCAATCCCCGTTGTTTCAAGTCACGAATCAACGCCGCCACGGGACGATCCATCAACTGACACCGCTTGACCAGATTATCTCGCAAGTCTTCGCCCGCATTCGTACCGTGAAAGTCCCAACCCCAATCGGACAACTGCACAAAACGAACCCCCTTTTCGACCAGACGCCGGGCCAGCAGACAGTTGTTGGCGAAACTGGCGGCTCCCGGTTGGGCACCGTAATCCGCGAGTAACTCGGCCGTTTCCTGCGAAAGATCCATCAGCTCAGGAACCACCACCTGCATTCGAAATGCCATTTCGTACTGCGCAATCCGTGTCGCCGTTTCCGCGTTCCGCAATTCTTCGGCCTGCAACCGATTCAGATCGTTGAGCGCATCCAGACTCTGCCGACGAACAGTCCGGTTCATCCCGTCCGGGTCCGAGAGCGAGAGGACCGGATCCCCTCCGGTTCGGCATTGGACCCCCTGGTAGACCGACGGCAGAAAACCGCTCCCCCAGCCTGCCTTGCCGGAACTGGGCAGTGATCCCCCCGACGTGAAGACCATAAACCCCGGCAGGTCGTGACTGTCGGAACCGAGTCCATAAGTGACCCAGGAACCGAGCGAGGGACGCCCCGCCGTGCGCGGAATCCCGGTTAACATCAACAGCTCTGCCGGACCATGATTAAACTGTTCTGTATGCAGCGATTTGATGAACGTCAGGTCGTCAGCCATCGCCGCCAGCCGTGGCAGGGCAGCCGAAACCCAAGACCCCGACTCGCCGTACTGCTGAAATGGTTGCGGTGACCCCAACAGCTTCGGTGTGCCACTCGTAAAGGCAAACGGCTTTCCCTCGGTCAACGATGCGGGACAATCCTCACCGTTCCGCCGCAAAAGTTCTGGCTTATAGTCGAACAAATCCAACTGCGACGGTCCCCCCGACATGCTGAGAAAAATGACGTTCTTCACCTTGGCGGGGAACTGCGATAGATGGGGCGCAAACGGCTCATCGGCCGCTGGTGACGCCATGAGGGAACCGCCGCTCATCAGTGAGCCCAAAGCCAGCCCACCCAGCCCCAGCGAGCCACTCCCCAGAAAATGACGGCGAGTGATTCGAGCGAGCTCGTCAACAGCATTGAGGGGTCTCATCGTCGGGTAACTCCAACAGTTCCAAGGTTGCGCTGATCAGGACGAAATTCAGGGGTCAAGCATCATAGGAATCGGTATGTGATCAGCTTTCGGTCAGTTTTCACCGTCAGTTTTTACAGTCAGTTTCAGGTGAGCTTGAGGATTTGCACCAAGTCCCGCCGGTTTTGGCCAAGTATCCGCGTCAGACTTAGCGTTTGGCCAGAAACTCGTCGAGATTTAACAGGATGTTTCCGACCACGGTCCAGGTGGCCGCCTCGATGCGGTCCATTCCGTCGGGCAAGGGGCCGAGGGGCTTGGTGGCAAGTATCACCGCCTTTTCCGGATCCTGCGCCAATTCCCGGCGAAGGGTTTCATAGAGGACCACAATCCGCTCCGATTCCTGCATCGTGGGTGGTCGCGTCAATGCCAACCGGAATCCGTACACGGCCCGTGTCGCGACCGTGTCACCCCCTTCCAACAGAATCCGCCGTGCCAGCCCCTGTGCCGCCTCGACATAGACCTGATCATTCAGGGTCACCAGTGCCTGCAGGGGGGTGTTGGTCCGTGTTCGCCGCACGCTGCAGACGCTGCGTTCCGGAGCATCAAAACTGATCATCGAAGGATACGGAAGATTCCGTCGCCAGCGGGTGTAAAGAGCTCGTCGATGACGATCTTCTCCCCGACTCGTTTCCCAATCGGTACTCGGCCCAAAAGCAGCCGCCAACCCGTTCACCGGTTGTGGAGGATGAACGGGAGGGCCATACATTTTCAGACTGAGTAACCCGGCGACGAACAGCGCCTGATCGCGGACTGTCTCGGCAGGGAGGCGGACTCGTGGCCCGCGTCCCAAGAGTCGGTTATCAGGATCCCGCCCCTTCAACTCGTCGCTGACCGCTGACGATTGCCGGTAGGCGGCGGAGGTGACAAGTCGTCGCAACAGCTGTTTGGTGTCCCAGCCACTCCGCAGATGTTCGGTGGCGAGCCAGTCCAAAAGTTCCGGGTGCGAGGGGGCGTCCCCCTGATTGCCGAATTCTTCACTCGATTCCACCAGCCCGATCCCGAACAATTCCTGCCACAATCGGTTCACAGCGACCCGTGCGGTGAGTGGATTTTCGGGATCGACAATCCAACGGGCAAACGCCAGGCGATCCAGCCGCGCGTCCGATGCCACGACCTGGGGTGACACAGGATGCAGTGCAGCAGGAACGGCGGGAACCACGGCGGCCCCCTTGTTTTGAAATTCGCCCCGAATGGCAATATGCGTCGGCCGGACCGGACCTTCTTTCATCACCAGCGTCGTCGTTGCGACCTGATCGAGTGCTGCTTGAGCCGCAGTCGCGGCCCCCTGCACGGTCACCCATTCCGGAAACGTCTGGCGATGCTGTGAGATGAGTTTATTCTGCTGCTCCGGTTTTCGCTGCTCGGGCACGATCTCGAGAATCTCGAGCAGTTCTTTCGTCACCGTGGTCCGATCGACAGCCGCTTCCCAGGCCGCTCGCAGTCCATCAACGCGTTCTGTCTCAGCGGCCAACCTCGTTTTGGCTTCGGCCAAACGAGCAGTCAAGCGAACGCGGTCCCCCTCGCGGCCGACATGAGCCGTTTCGAGCACGGG
>CAMBQP010000295.1 GCA_945869955.1 Schlesneria paludicola DSM 18645 | reverse complement strand
GCCCGCAAGATCGTGGCCGAGCCTCCTGATGATCCACCACCCAATGTTCCGCAGCTTCCCCAGGACGATGGAAGTCAACTGACGCTACGTGAGAAGCTGGAACGTCATCGAGATCAGCCGGGGTGTGCGAAATGTCATGCCGGGATTGATCCCTGGGGATTACCGTTCGAAGCGTTTGATGCGAGTGGTCAACTCAAGGCAGCTGGTGTTACTGCGACCGGATCGACGCTACCGGATGGCGCCCAGGTCAACGATATGAACGGCCTGAAGGCTTATCTGGCAACGGAGCGGATTGATCAGGTCGCCTTCAGTTTCATGAAACATCTCGCTTGTTATGCGATCGGTCGCAGCCTGACTTACAACGAATTTCAGTCGTTGCGGGAACAAGGAAAAACTTTGAGATCGAATGACTACCGGATGCACGATATGATACGGTTCGTGATCAAGAGTGACATGTTTCTTAAAAAGTAAGCGTTGGAAAAGTCAGTGTTTGGTTGATCGGCAACAATATTCAACGGAAATGGTTCCATGGTCTCATCGATTCGACTCGACCGTCGTGCGGTTTTGAAGGGATTGGCTGGGGTTTCACTATCGCTGCCGCTGTTGGAAGCGATGGGGAAAGAGGTGGCGGAAAAGACCCCGCGCCGCTTTTGTGCCATGTACACGGCTAACGGAATGTCCTTGCCAAATCCGTCGCATGGGATTGATGACTGGAGCTGGTTTCCCAAGCAAGAGGGTCGCGATTTTGAATTTGGAAAATCGACCGAGCCGCTGAGTCCCTTTCGGGGAAAGCTGAGCTTTCTGGGGGGATTGCATCATCCCAACGGGACCAAGGCTGATCCGCATCTCTGTTCGGATATGTGGCTGACTGGGGCTCCGCTCCATAACCCCAAGCCGGGGACATTCAATTCGGTCGCGCTGGATCAGGTGGTAGCTCAGCATACCAAGCAGTACTGTCGCCAGCCGTCGCTCGTCTTATCGATTGATGCCGGCGTCGGTTTCTTGTCGCGAACCGGGACGATTTCGTACAACCTCGAGGGGAAGCCGATTCCGGCTGAAAACAATCCCCGCCGAGTTTTTGATCGTTTGTTTCGGGGTGATCGCTCTTCACTGGCGCTCCAGCGGGAACAACTGAAACGCCGGATCAAACTGGTCGATGCGGTTCTCGACAACGCCAAGCTGCTGGAAAAGCAACTTGGTCAATCCGACCGGGAAAAAATGGATCAGTATCTGACCTCGCTGGACGAAATCGAGGCCCGGCTGATTGCCTCGGAAAAATGGATCGATATCCCGCTGAAGGCTCAAGATTTTTCGCACCTCAATCTGGAAGCGAATTCCGAGGGAGAGCCGCACGAATATTACCGGAACATGTTCGATCTGATTGCCCTGGCATTCGATGCTGATATCACTCGTTCGGTCGCCTTCATGCTGAACCGTGAGGATGGAATGGGGGTGAGTGATACCTTCCCGGTGAAGCTCGGTCTCAACCGCACGCATCACAGCCTGTCGCATGCCGATGACAAGGATGGGCAGTTGGCATTCGCCAAATACGACTTGTTCTTAAGTCAACAGTTGGCACATTTTCTGGGGCAGTTGCAGCAGTATCAGGATGTCGACGGCAGTGTGTTGGACAATACGATCGTGTTATTTGGCAGTGGAGCCAGTACGACCCATAATCCAACGAATCTTCCCACACTGATCGCGGGAGGTTCGAATATGGGGCTGCAGCATGGAACCCACTGGAGGAAGCCAAACACACCGCTGTCAAATCTTTATCTGAGTATTCTGCATTCGATGAAGATCGAGGAAAATTCGTTCTCAGACAGTACGGGAGTCTTGCAGGATTCCATTTTTACCAAGGTTTGAGCACGAGATCGGATTGCGAGGTCTGAAAGGGGAATGCCAGCGATCATCGAGCTTCCCGTTGTCGTTCGATGATCGCTTTGGTCTGCTTTTCACTCTCTGCATCGAAGGGGCGATAGCCGACGGTGCGATAGGTCTCGTAGCTGGTCCACAGGAAGGCTGTTGTTCCGTTTAACTTTAATCTGGATTTGCGCGGTTCACCCTGTGGTGCAGAAAGTTCTTCGAACTGGGCCGCGAAGATGACTCGGGGTGCCTCGCCCATTTCTCCTAGATTGATTATGCGGCCGATTGTCGCTGATTCAATCTCGATTTGAACGGAAACACGACGCAGAAAGATCGGGGCATCCACCAGAAATCGATCCTTTCCTTCCGCTGACGGGATCAAGCTGGTGTCAAAAATCACCCAGGCATTTTGATCGAGACTAGCCATCTTCAGGGGATCGGTTTGACCTTCCTTGGCGTTGGCGAGAGTCTCATCCAGCAACTCGGTCAATGAACTTGCCGCCAGGTTCGCCAGCGCGGTTGCTTCACGACTTGATCGACGAATCTCGTCCGCGGTCTCGTCGTTTCTTTTGAGCAGATCGACTGCCAGTCTGGCTTTTCCAAGTTCTTTCGCCGCTTTCGCAAAATCTCCCTCGCGCATCGCAGCAGTCCCCACATCGGTTGCCGCGGCGACCGTTGCCTTGGCGGTTTCGATCGATTGCCGATGCCAGAGGCCAGCAGCTGTTACTGCGCTGATCGTCATGATTGTCAGCGAAATTAAGCGGAGCGGCGTCACCCATGGGCGGCGCGGTTCGCGCCGCAGCGTTGGTTCAGGCTGGTGAGCCACTGGTTTCGACCGGTCCGGTTTGCCTGGTGCAGATCGGGAAGGGATTGGGGGGTACCCCAGGTCGACTTCGGTCTTGATTGGCATCGGCCCGGATTTGGGGGACTTCTGCTGTTTCCCCCCGTTTTTGGCGGGGGGCGACTTGGCGAGTGCTGGTGGTTTTGGTCGTGGATAAACGTTCGTCGGGAGTACAAAGACCGGACGTTCACACGTTGCACAGACGGGCCTCTGATACGCAGGGGCTCTGATACCAACGACTTTGCTGCCACAGTCACATTCCACTTCGAAGGGTTCGGGAGTGGGTTGCGATTGTTGAAACAGCGATGTTGTTCGACTCAACCAACCTGCCATGAGTCACCGTCTGTAACAGGAAAATCGGATCTCATGCCATGATCCATCGGATGGGGATCAAGGTCAACGCTTCGGCTCACTCCAGATAAGTCCCCTTCCCTGCCCCGGCTTCGTATTCCGATGCCAGTTGCTCTGCTGTTTCTTTCGACAACGCACCCGCTTCGACACGCACGGCGAGTTGCTTCCGGTAGGATTCGAGCAACTGTGCTTTGTCATAACGGGCGAACAGGAGCATATCATTAATGCGGCTCCCGGGGACCACTTTCGTGACATGATATCGTCCATCATTATCGATCACGACCTGCGCCTCGTTTGGATGACCGAAGAGATTGTGATGACTTCCCATCACTTCCTGGTAGGCTCCGGTCAAAAAGATACCGAGGTAATAGTCTTCTCCATCTTTCCATTTGTGGAGTTCGAGGGTCTCTTTGACATCTTTCAGGTCGACAAATTTATCGATTTTTCCGTCACTATCGCAGGTGACATCGACCAGGGTGGCGTAGTCGGACGGTGCCTCGTTGAGGCGATGAATTGGTACGATCGGAAAGAGTTGTTTGATCGCCCAGCTGTCTGGGGCCGATCGAAACAGGGAAAAATTACACAGGTATTTTTGGGCCAGAATCTTTTTCAACGCTTCGAATTCATCATCAGGAAAGTTTTCGGCTTCCGATTCTTTGAGCGCCCGGGCACAGGATTCCCAGAACAGGACTTCTCCTTTGGCACGATCCTCCAGGCTGATTAGTCCCAGATTGAACTGCGTGTGCAGTTCGTCTTTGTGTTCGAGTGCATCGTGGTAGTATTCGGCGTAATTTTTCCCGTTGATTCCGTCGCATAAATCCTTGAGCTCGGTAATCACCTGCGGGTCATCGTCATCGATGGTGACGACGGGTTTGTCCTGGGCAAAGGTTTCAATTTCATCGCGGATGGAAGTAATGAACACCGTATGATAGGCGGTCATGAAGCGACCACTTTCGGTCACCAGATTTGGTTGCGGCACATTTTCATCGACGCAGACGCTTTTAATCACATAGACCACGTCGTTGGCAAATTCTTGTACCGTATAGTTCACGCTCGATTCGAACCGCGTTTGTGAACCATCATAGTCAACTCCTAATCCCCCGCCGATATCGAGGAATTCAATCTGGCAGCCGATCTGCCGCAGCTTGGCATAGACCCTGGCGGCTTCTTTCATCGCGTTTTTGACCCGTTTGATATCAGTAATTTGTGAGCCGATATGAAAGTGCAGTAGCTTCAGGCGATGGTCAAGTTTGGTCTCTTTCAAGAGTCGGACACAGTCGAGCAGTTCGGACGTGGTCAGCCCGAATTTGGCCGATTCGCCACCTGACGAGGCCCATTTTCCTGAACCGCGTGAATACAGTTTGGCTCGCAAACCGATCCAGGGAGCGACCCCGGTCTGTTGGGCGAGCTTGATCACCATTTTCAGTTCATTCAGCTTTTCGACAATGATTGTGACCCGTTTGCCCGCCTGCACAGCCAGCAATGCGGTCTTGATAAAGGCCTCGTCCTTAAAGCCGTTGCAGAGCAAGAGCGACTCGGAAGTCTGGTCCTGAGCGACTGCGGCATAAAGTTCGGCCTTCGAGCCACATTCCAGTCCCACTCGACAGCGGCTGCTATCACGCAGGAATTCCTCGACAACTTCTCGACGGGGATTCACCTTCATCGGAAACACAGGATAGTGCTGTCCTTCGTAAGAATACTGGGCAATCGCGGTCTGATACGCGTTGCTCAAGGTTCGTAGCTGACTGGTGAGCAGTTGAGGAAAGCGAATCAGGAGTGGAAGTTGTAATTTCTGCTTGGTGAGCAGGTCATCGACGAGAATTTTCAGATCGACAAAGCGGGGGTCGTTTTTGGCGGGCCGAACAATGATATGGCCTTGGGGGTTGATATCAAAATACCCCGCCGACCAGTTTTCAACGCCGTAGACTTGCTGAATTTGTTGTAGGATTTCGTCGTTCATGACGCTAGGATTCCCGAGGGTGAAGTCGTGATTTGATAAGTGAGTTAACTCAGTCAACAAGGTCGAATGTAAGGCCTGTGTTCCGGTTTGTTTGTTGATTACCGGGAATGTGAGTCAGCGTCCGGGAGATCCGGTGTGACTGACTTGTGGCGCCGACAAATTAAACCCCCCATGGGAGCGGATCCCCCTTGAGGGCCGCGTGCAAATTGTCGACGGTCATCTGCATCATGCGGTGACGGGTTCGATTCGAGGCACTGCCAAGATGAGGGGTGATGACCACGTTCGAAAGGCCGAGCAGTGGATGGTTTCGTGGTAAGGGTTCTGGAGCGGTGACATCGAGTCCTGCGGCCGCGATGCGGCGGGAATTCAAGGCGGTGAACAGCGCGTCATGATCCACCACGGGACCACGGGCGATATTCAGCAGGATCGCGGTCGTCTTCATCAGCCCTAATTCTCGCTGACCGATCAGATTCGTCGTTGCGGGGGTGAGTGGACAATTGAGTGAGACAAAATCGGCCTGACGCAACAGATCGTCGAAGGGGGCATAAGTCACGCCGAGTTCCCGTTCGGCCTGTTCGTCTCGTTTTCGGTTGTGATAGAGAACTTTCATCTCGAAGGCCTGCGCACGACGGGCCACCTGTTTTCCGATTCGGCCCAGTCCGATAATTCCCAGGGTGCTTCCTGAAACTTCGTATCCGATCAATTGAGAAGGGTCGTAATGCGTGAATTCAGGCGATCGGGCAAAATGATCTCCGACCACCACATTGCGGGCCGTGGCGAGCATTAGTGCCATGGTCATGTCGGCGGTGGACGCATCCAGGCAACCCGGAGTATTCCCGACCGGGATTCCGCGCTGTTTTGCCGCAGCGACATCAATATGATCGACCCCCACCCCGTGGTTGCTGATGATTTTCAGGTGGGGAACGCGGTCCATCAGTGGCCCATCCACGCGAGGATGACCATAGGTGATGAGGCCGACAGCCCGGGCCAGTGCGGTCGACTGGGGGCTCTCGTCCCATTCAAGAATCTCGAAATCCGACCCCAGCATTTCGCGTAATGCGGGGGGAAGGCCATCGCCCATAATCGGAATGGTGGGATGAGTCATGCGAGTCTTTCTGATCAGAGCGGAATGAACAAAGTGATTTTGAGTCTGGGAATGAACGCCCTAGTGGACGGATGCCAGGTTGATTCTGTTGTGCTGGACGAGAATCGTGTTGGCATGGGATCGTTACGGGCTGGGGTTACATGGCCGCTTTTCTGCCTGGTTTTTGTTTGATGAGGCTTTCATTGCCGCAACCGGCCGATGTTGGGAGCATTTTTCCGGGGCTGCAGCGTCCG
>CAMBQP010000294.1 GCA_945869955.1 Schlesneria paludicola DSM 18645 | reverse complement strand
GCAAACCATCCTCCGTCGGTCGTCACTTTCACACCACCAATCGCCTGATGATTTCCCGGCGCTTCAGCGAGTCGGTCGGTGATGGTTTCCCCTGCCAAAGTCGGTGTGGTGATGGCGGCAGGAGTCAGGCTTTTAAAGCGATCTTTTTCTTCGGCCGAGATTCTCTGGTCAATCCGCGTATAACACCGCGCGCCAAATTCACCAACCAGATCCTGATAGTGCTCACCCGGATCGCGGCCGGTCTTGGCGGTGATTTCCGCAGCGAGCAACCCCATGATCAGGCCATCTTTATCCGTCGACCACGCCGTTCCGTCCGTGCGCAAAAAGCTCGCCCCGGCACTTTCTTCTCCACCAAATCCGAGTGTCCCTTGAAACAAACCCGTCACAAACCACTTGAATCCGACCGGAACCTCGTACAGCGGTCTGCCGAGCGACTTGGCAACACAGTCAATCATTTGGCTGCTGACACAGGTTTTTCCGATACCCGCCATGACCGGCCATTGGTGGCGATGCTGAAACAAATAACGAATGGCAACCGCCAGGTAGTGATTGGGATTCATCAGGCCGACAGACTTCGTCACGATTCCATGCCGATCGGCATCAGGATCATTTCCAAACGCAATATCAAACTGGTTTTTCCACGTGACCAGACTTGCCATGGCGTAGGGGCTGGAACAATCCATCCGAATTTTGCCATCGTGATCGACCGTCATGAAGCCGAATCGCGGGTCGACCTGCTGATTCACAACCGTGATATTCAACCGATACGTTTCCGCAATCCGGTCCCAATAACCGACAGCAGCACCCCCCAAAGGATCGATTCCCAACCGAAGCCCCCCCCGCTGAATCGCCTCCATGTCGACCACGTTTTTCAAATCATCGATATAGGCTTTCGCCAAATCGACGGATTGTGTTGTGGCTGCCGCCAGGGCCGCTTCCGCAGTGACCCGCTTGACCCCCCGATTTCCCTCTTGCAGCAACTGATTGGCCCGTGCTTGGACCCAACCCGTCACATCCGTATCCGCAGGACCTCCATTCGGTGGGTTGTATTTGAACCCCCCATCTTCCGGGGGATTATGCGAAGGGGTGATCACGATTCCATCCGCGAGATGTTCAGTACGACCACGGTTATGACAGAGAATCGCATGCGAGATCACCGGAGTTGGCGTGAACCCGTTTCCATTTTGAATCCGAGTTTCCACCCCATTGGCTGCCAGGACTTCCAGTGCGGTTCGCTCTGCCGGATGCGACAGCGCGTGGGTGTCCTTCCCCAAATACAACGGCCCGGTAATGCCATGCTGTTGTCGGTATTCGACCAGTCCCTGAGTGATCGCCAGAATATGCGATTCCGTGAAGGTGCCGTTCGTCGATGTTCCCCGATGACCACTCGTACCAAAACTGACGAGTTGTCCCTTGTGGCTCGGGTCCGGTTTCTGCTGAAAATAGTTGGCGATCAGTTTTTCGGTGTCGATCAACATCTCGGCAACCGCAGGTTGCCCAGCCAGGGGATGAAGTGCCATATCTCAATTTCAAAGGGAGAAGGAATGTTCAAAGGGAGAAGGAATGCAAACGATCTGGTTAAAAAAATGAGCCTTACGCTATAGTAACCTGCTGCGGACTGGCTGGGGAGTGAATCGGTGGATTTGACGAGTGTTTTTGCCGGGATGCAGGAGGCTTCAATGAATCGCTGGACGGGTTGGAACTGCAGGAAACCGGAATGGTCGATCCTGCTGGTGTTGTTCATGTTCGCACTCATATTCACACTTGGGTTCACTTGCAGCCCTCGGGCAAGCGCGGCGGATTTGTCCGAGCAAGAGGTCAAGCAGGCGATTGATCGCGGAAAAAAGTTTCTGCTGAAAGAGCAGGCCCAGGATGGATCATGGCCCGCTGATGCTGATGTCCGCACCGGCATTACCAGCCTCAGCCTCCTGGCCTTGCTGAATTCGGGTATGTCACCGCAGGATCCTGCCGTCCGCCGGGGCTTACAGTATCTGCGAACCCGCTCACCCGACGATACCGCTGGACACTACGAAACCTATCAGGTTTCACTCATGATCATGGCCTTGTCTGCCGCCAGGGACAAATCCGATACGTTTCGCATTGCCGATCTGGCACAACGCCTCGAAGGGGGCCAGATCACCGCCGGCAATCCCGGAGCCTGGTCTTACAGCCTGAAAAACGGGCGACAAATGGGGGGTGATCAAAGCAACACCCAGTTTGCGATTCTGGGACTCCGCGAAGCCGTGGAAGCGGGAGCCGCTGTCAGCCGTCAAACATGGGAATTGTCTCGTGACTACTGGGAACGAAATCAGAACTTCGACGGCGGCTGGGGCTATGAAGTGGGTGGTGTCAGCGATATTGCCAGCAAGCCTCCCAGTCGGGGGAGCATGACCGTCGCCGGGGTCGCCTCGCTGTCGATCGCCCAGCAGATGCTGATGAGCGATGCGGGTGTTGCCGCCGACGGCACCCCACCCTGCTGTGAAGACCCCGTTCCCGATACCCCGATTCAGAATGGAGTTGCCTGGCTTGCTCGCAGTTTTTCGGTCCATCAGAATCCCGGTGTCGGCGGGCAACAATGGCTTTTATACTACGTTTACGGAATTGAACGTGCCGGACGGCTTTCCGGACAGCGGTTCTTTGGCGACCACGACTGGTATCGCGAAGGGACATCCATGCTGCTGGCGACCCAAAATCAGGTCGACGGGCACTGGGTCGGACTCGGTTCGCACGAATCGCAACCGGTCTGTGGCACCAGCCTCGCACTCTTGTTTCTCTCGAAAGGACTCGCCCCCGTCCTGATCAATAAACTGAGGCATGGAACCCGGCATCCCAACAATCCCCTGCTGTTGCTCGACAACAACTGGAATCGACATCCGCGCGATATCCGCAACTTGACGGAATTGATCAGCAGCATGCCCAGGTGGCCGAAACTGCTCACCACACAAGAACTCGACCTGTCGAGGGCGGTCAAATCAGGAGGAGTGAATGCACTGCTGCAGGCTCCCGTACTCTTCATCACCGGTCCAGGGAGACTCACGTTCACTCCCGCCGAGACCAAACTGATGAAAGAATATCTCGAAGAAGGAGGATTTATTTTTGCCTGCCCCACTTGTCAGAACACCGATTTTGAAGCGAGTTTTCGAGAACTTGTCACCCAATTGCTGCCACCGGGCGAAGGGGAACTGAAACCCCTTTCGCCGGATCATCCGGTCTACCGGATCGAACATCCGCTGCAACCTGACGGAGTGAAATTGCTCGGAGTCGATTTTGGTTGCCGAACTTCGATCATGTATTCTCCTGAAGATCTCGCCTGTTTATGGGACTATTGGGCAAAAGTCGATCCCCCCAAACGGAATATTCAACTCAAGGCGAAGGTCGTTCGAGCCACACAAATCGGCGTCAATATCATGGCCTACGCCACGGGACGGGAACCCCCCGATAAGACGCAGGTCCGGCAAGCGATCGCGGGCGATAGTGAACTCGACCGGATCGAACGCGGTTTATTGCAGATTGCCCAGATCAAACATAATGGATCCTGGAACGCCGCACCCCGGGCGCTCCGCAACCTGTTGATCTCGCTCAACGAAACCGTCGGACTGGCCGCCTCGACCAAGATGCGAGACCTGACACTCTCGGACCGAAACATTTTTCGTTATCCAATCCTGTACATGCACGGCCGAAACCAGTTTTCGATCAACGCGGAAGAGCGGCAACAGCTCAGAACCTACCTCGATCGCGGCGGGATTCTGGTGGCCGATTCGTGCTGTGGTGCCAAGCCGTTTGACAAGGGGTTTCGCGAATTCATGACGCAACTCTTTCCCGACAAGAAACTCGAACGGATCCCGGTGACTCATGAATTGTTTTCCGAAAAAATCGGTCGCGAAATCAAATCACTAAAACGCCGTACTTCGGAAGGGGGCGAAAACAGCGCGGGTGGAAACTTTTCGATTCGAACCGCAGAACCGCTGCTGGAAGGGATCGAAATCGACGGCCGATTCGCAGTCATTTACAGCCGCTACGATATCAGTTGTGCACTGGAACGACAGAACTCGGGCAATTGTGAAGGCTATCTCCCAGAAGAAGCGGTGAAGTTGGGGACGAATATCATCCTTTACGGCATGCTCCAAAATCAGCGTTTTCAAACCAATGAAAAGGGGCAGGGGAAGTGAGTGGGGGGTGCAATCTCGTTTTGCGTAACGAAAACGGTGGATGCTACGGCATTTTTGCGATCCCCACCCGATTTTCAGTTCTGTTTTGCGGGACCTGGGCCGCAGCGTTCAACGGATGTTCGCGAGCTGTTTTTTTGTCGCGAACAGTCGCATCCGTTTCCTCGTTTCACGATTTCAAAGTTTAACCGCGCCTCGAAGAGAAGCGCGTCAACCGGCGTCCCGGCACCAACCCGAGGTGTCATTGCGAGTTTGATCATTGGCATCCGCTGCGGTCAGCAATCCGCTGTGCGCATCATCCGCAATCAATGCTCGGCAACGTTCGCAGAGATCGGCTGAACACCGATCGACCGGCGCCGATGGCTTCAGGTGAAACGATCAAGGCCCTGCGGCAATCTCCCGTCGTTCACGATTTCCTTGATCCCAATTCCTTGATCCCAATCGTCAGCAGTTCGCGACCCTCTGCGAGCGAGTTTTCCAGGTGGGTGGATCTGCGTTCCGGCACCGCTCGCATTCCACCCGTTTCGGTGAGATATCAACCACCCAGACAATCAACGATTGTCTTTCGCCGCAGCGAGAATCGATTGGCTGTTCTCGCGTTGCGGTCATTCTGCGGACGGTATCCAACCCGAGAAATCCTTCTCAACCGTTTGGTCACGCGGGTGGGAATCCACCAGGGTAGAAACCCGCCAAAACGGCACGACAAATCCCGGAAATCGGCAAGAAATTAGGCGAATTCGCTCGAAATCGCCGCAACGCAAAGAAAGTTTCTTGACGGACGTGCATAACCTGGAAGATGGTACTGGTCGATTTTTCAAGAAAATTTAATTTTATTTTTTTGAAATAAATAATTCTTGATGTACTGGCAAGACAAACTTGCGAGTATCCCAATAGCGAGGCTCTCTGTCGGTTGTGCGTGTGAAGAGGAGGATTCGCTTTGCTCACAGTTTCTGTGAGGTGCGGCGACGTGCCGATCAAAGCGATTCCGCGATTTCCAGGCTGATGGAGATCGTTTTTCGGAACATGGCAATCGTCTCGGCACCCACGAAATTTCGCGTCACCGTGAGAGGTGAGATCAAAGGCACCCGACGTGTGCTCGGGGTCGTTTTCCTTCAATGTGCCTCTTCGTTTCCGAAAAGGTAAGTTATGAAGAAATTGTTGTCTGTATTATCCGTATTTGCACTCGCTGCGATGGCCGCCGGCACCGCGTCAGCGGGGTCGATCGCCACCCCCACAGGACTCGATCCAGGGAATCAATTCCGTATTATGTTTGTGACGACGACTACGACGCCAGCCACGAGCAGTGATCTCTCTACATATGACAGTATTGTATCTTCAGATGCAACTGGCTACACGTATGGCGGGAATAGTCCAATTTGGAAAGCGATCGTGTCCAATGTTACCACTGACGCACGCGACCACATTGGGCTGCTGAGTACGTCGCTAATCCCTCTTTACACGGTAGATGGAACGAAAGTATCGACAGGAAACTTATGGAGTGGCGAATTGATTAGCGCCATTGGAAAGCGGATAGATGGCCAACAAGTATCAGATGGAGTCTGGACTGGCACAATATGGAATACAGGAACGGCTATGTGGCGGGAAACTCCTCCCATGAGACATCAAATGGGAGACTTAGTCGGGGAAAGAGCAGTGTTCGGCTTAAGTTATGGGTTGGGAATCGATTGGGCGAGTTCGAACACCAACATCAATACGGCCAGCATGCGGTTGTATGGCATTAGTGAGGTGTTGACGGTCCCATCAGCGGTCCCCGAACCATCAACGGTGATGTTAGTGGGTCTGGGTGGTCTTGCGGCCTTGGGCTATTCGTTCAAGCGCAAGCGGGCCTCACGTGTGCGGTAAAGGCCAGTGGGGTGTTGCGAGTTCAGCCAATCGCTGTGAGATCGCTTCCATGGCACGGTCAACAAATTTCCCACCATCCAGCATCAGTCCGCTTTTTGCCCAACTGGACCAGCGTTTGAGGTACGCCGCAATGCGGTTCAGATCCGCACCTTGCTCATCAAGCCGGGACAGACGTTCGACGCAATGTTCAATCGCCCGCGGGGCCATTTCCAGCCCCGCGGGTTTCATCACAGATCCCAGAAAATCAAATCCCCGTTCGACTCGCCCGATAAATGTCTTGTCGGGATGTTGCTCAACGTTTAACTCGGCGAGCGTTTCATTGACGATCCGGACCGC
>CAMBQP010000293.1 GCA_945869955.1 Schlesneria paludicola DSM 18645 | reverse complement strand
GATAGATTCTGGTATCAAAAGCTCGCCTGCCAAGAGATTCACAGCGCGTTCTTCATGATCATTTGACTTCAATACATCGTCAATCGATTCACCAACAACGGTTGGAACATTGAGAAGCAGATGCCCAAGTTCGTGAGCGAGGGTGAATCGCCGACGCTGGACGGGCGATTTGCTGTTGAGGCGAATCACAATTCCGTTTGGACCAGAAAGCACCCAGCCGTCACATCCGACCAATACGCTTTCGCGAACTTCGATCCCCATTTTTTCAGCGAGTTTTTCAGGACCATGGGGGAAATTTTCTTCAGCAAATTGTTTTGCCTGCTCGACGCTCGTCATGTTTTGCGTTTTCGGAGTGGTCGAATCCCCAGAACGGAATTGATGTCATCCAAAAGGGCTTCCTTCGTTGAAATGTCCAACGAAGCAAGTTCCTGGTTGCGAAAGCGAACCTTAAGAGAAGGGTTCAGCGCCAACAACCGGACGATATGGAGGTCAATTTCGGATTTGGCATCGACGTGCGAAAGATCGCCCAAATCCGCACGAATTTGAGAGCACTTCGGCGGTCGACCGACCGCTGCTGGTGCGAATTCTGATTTTTTGCTCATTCTAAAAAACCCTCCGCCTGCAACCAACCCTCGGCCGCCTCGGAACTCAATTCCAATATCGGCAACCGTTCTTCTCCGTCCACGTCATATCTTACGATTTCAAAACCGCGATTCTCATAGAACGCAATTGTTGAGGAATCGTTGAAAGATTCGAGCGTGACTCGCCCTCCAAATCCGTTGCGGTAACTGTCAAGAACCGCTTTCAGTAGAAGCGTTTGGCCGACTCCCCGAAAATGGGGCATATCGACAAGCGATGCGCGATTGTGAGGCGCGGTTGCGAGCGACTTAATGTAAACGGCCCCACGTACAGGATTAACTGCCGAAAGGGTATTCAACCAGTAGAGAATTGCCCCCTCAATCGTCCCCGCAGTGGTCTTAATGGCTAAACAACGGTGCCATTTGTCGTTTGTCAACCTGACAATTCGATCGCCCCATCTCCAGTGGTGATCCTTCTCTTGGAATTTTCTTCGTTTTTCTACTCCTGGCAAAACCCACCATCGAGAGTCGATACCCGCTTTTGCTTCGCGTGTTGTCAACTCAACCAGCAGTGCTTCGACACATTCTTCAGTGTCGGCAACCATCAGTTGAACTTTTGCAGGGAACGTCATTACGTCGAAGCACATTCAAAAGGACGAGATCGCTTATTTCTTTTGGTGACAAAAAATCCCCCGAATCGTAGTTCGCCGTTTCAGACCAACGAGGGGTGATCTTTCATTCGTTTACCGGAAAATCGGGAAGTGGGAAATCCAAAAGCTTATTCGCGGAAACCGCGTTTCCGTGTGCTCCCTGTAAGTCCAATCGGGGAATATCCATGGATCAGATTTTGAGAAACGCATAAGGACTCACGACAAATTGTCGTGAGTCCTTATGCTGCAACAGTGCCGAAGGTGGGACTCGAACCCACACGTCATTGCTGACACTGGATTTTGAATCCAGCGCGTCTGCCGGTTCCGCCACTTCGGCTGGCAAATCGCAGGACCGACATGATGAAGCGGTTCTGCCCCATAGTCAAGCTCAGTCAGCAACTCTTTCGGTACATTCCCTCGATTTCCCCACCGAAGGGGCGGTCAGACCGGTGAATGGCGGCGTGCCATGGAGTTCATGCCGTCGAGGATTTTGATCCGATCACCCGGTGTTTGCAAAATCAAAAACCGTCCCGGCACAGCGTCCGAGATTCATTTTTGGTCTGCTTCGGCACTCACTGGCTCTTGAGGACGGGCGGCGATCACGGCCTCACGCATTGCTTCCAAGGCCTTGCCAACGGCCGTCGCAAACGGGGCTGCCAAAGTGGCTCCGGCAGCCAGGCGATGCCCGCCACCGGAAAACTTTTCGGCCACTGCCGCGACGTTTAAGAGGTCCGTCCGACTCCGAAAACTGATTTTCACTTGTCGATTCTGCTGTTCAATGGCCATGAAAGCCCCTTTGGTCCCGAGGACCTTGAGGCATTCATTCACCAAATCTTCGGTATCCGACGGGACGGCTCCAGTCTGAGCAAAATCGTTCCACTCCACCGTCGTATACGCGAGTTGACCATCACATTCGAGCTGCATCCGACCGAGGGCACGTCCGACCAGATGCATTTTGGCCAGGGTCCCCTGTTCGTAAAGTTGACAGTAGATTGCCGGTGGCGAGGCTCCACATTCAATTAATTGTCCGGCAATCCGCATCGTTTCTGCCGAAACCGCAGCAAACCGAAACCAGCCAGTATCAGTGGCAATCGCGGCGAACAGCGCGGTCGCTGCGGCGGGGGTGATGGCAACCCCCAGAGCTTCCGCAAGCTGAAAGATCAGCGATCCGGTCGCTTCGCTCGTCACATCCTTGAATTCGATCGCCCCCAGATCATCCGAGCTGACATGGTGATCGATGACGACTCGCTTCGCCGCGGAATCGCGCATCACCTTGCCAACATCTGAAAGCTGAGTCCACGAACTGGTATCGACCACGATATGCACGTCAGCCTTGGCAACGTCTTCTGCAGAAATCCCAGAGCCCAGCTGTTGGGCTTTTCGAGTCGGATCAATGAAGTAGAGCGTCGGAGGTGTCGGCGAGGTATTCGCGATTTGAACCGTTTTGCCAAGAGATTCAAGAATACAGGCCAAGCCGATCTCGGAACCGATCGCATCCGCATCGGGACGGACGTGACTGGAAATCACAAACCGCTGGTTTGATTGAATGATCTGCCGCAGAGGTTCCCAGTGAATTTTCATACCAATATCTTAAGTCCCCGCAAGTTCAGTTGGCAAGCAGAAACTACCATCGACGGGATTCACAATTGCGCAAAGAGACTCGAGCAACCCGCAGATTCGCTGCAGGCTGGGTCGATACCAAGGCGAGAAAGCTTTCCGCTTCGCAGCGTCTCACCCCGCATCACTCCCCAGAAACTTCCGTGGCGACCACCAAGCGAGATCTCCTCGGCTCCTCACACGGTTTCACGCCAGCTTGTCACCGGGTTGAACCTTTCGGCCTCGCAGAAAATCCGACGCGGGCATCGGGCGTTTGCCATCGGGCTGAAGCGTATGCAGGCGAACAGAACCTTCGCCGCATTGAATCGTGAAATCCTTTGCGGTCACTTCGATCACGGTTCCCGGTGAATGCTTCACCCCCGGCGACGGTTCCTCGGTCACTTTTACGGCGAGAATCTGCAGCCGCAGTGTTGGTTTGTCCGCTTGCTGCAGCTGACTGTAGGGGCCCGGCCACGGCTGCATGCCACGAACATGACGTTCGACTTCGATGGCCGACTTTTCCCAAGGGACTAAGCCATCGACCTTGGAAAGTTTGCGAACGTGTGTCGCCTGATCCTCATCTTGGACGGTCCGTATGACAGTCCCTTGAGCAATCTCGCGAATGACCCGCTGCGTGAGAGGAATGGCGAGCTCGGCCAGCCGCTGTTCTAGCTGTCCGGTGGTTTCTTCGGGGCCAATCACAGTTCGAACATTCCCCAGCATCGGTCCAGCATCCAGTTTTTGCACAATCTCGATGATGGTCACACCCGTTTCTGTGTCACCATTCAAGATCGTTGCATGAATCGGCGTCGCCCCCCGATACCGGGGAAGCAGCGATGCATGGACGTTGATCGTTCCCAGTCGAGGAACCGCAAGGACCTCGTTCGAGAGCATCTGTCCGTAAGCGGCAACCACGAACAAGTCTGCCTCAGTCTGCTGCAGAAAATCAACACTTTCCGGGGCCTTGATCCGGTCCGGTTGGAAAACCACCACCCCATGGTCGATGGCGAGTTGTTTCAGCGGATTTAGATGCTGGTGATGCCCTCGCCCCGTACGATCGGGCTGAGTGACCAGCCCGATTAACTGATGTTCAGACGATTCCAGCAGCGCACGAAAGGTTGGCAGTGCCAGCGGGCCAGTCCCTAGAAACAGAATGCGAAGCGACGCCATAAAGAGCCCTTATCAACCGTTCAAGATCAACCGTTCGAGGCGGCAGGTGGCTTGGGCTCAAGCTGCAGCAGCTGGCTTTTGATGACATCGTCTGAGGCAAAGCGTCCTTCCGCTTGCCAGCGACGGAATTGCGACTCAAAATCATTGATGACCGGGTCAAGCTCTCGCCGGGCGGTTTCGGACAGGCGATCAATAAACAACACCCCATCCAGGTGGTCCGATTCATGCTGGACCGCTCGGGCGGCAAGGTCATCGAGCGAGTACTCGAAACAGGAGCCATCGAGATCAAAAGCCTCGATTTCAATTTTCGCCGCTCGTTTCACCGGGCCATACATTCCAGGAAAGCTCAGGCACCCTTCCTCTCCTTCCGTCGACCCTTTTCGCTTCAGAATATCCGGATTGATGAAAACGATTTCTTCGTCTTTCAGAGCCGGGTCCGACGAGAGATTCAGGATGAACAATCGATAGGGGAGGCCGACCTGATTGGCGGCAAGTCCAATCCCGTTGGCGGCATACATCAATTCGAACATCTCGGCCACCACTTTGCGAAGATCAGCGTTAATCTCCTGGATCGGCTTGGATTTCCAATGCAAAGCAGGATGCGGATAAGGAAGAATGTCCATGGAAACTCGGGTCATGATTGAGTGAAGAGGCGACACAATCCGGCATTATAGGCGGCAGCGAGACCAGGGTCGAGCCTCTGCCCATGGGTCGCGAGCAAAACCAGACTCGGTCGCGCAGCAACCGGCAGCTTTTTTCGTCCGGCAAAATGGGAAACGCGATCAACTGTTGTATCACTGCATAAAGCTCAACGGTGACGCAGTGATCTTCGACCTGAGATTCGCCGGGCGAAGAGCCGATGCCAATGAAGACGTTCATGCGGTGGCAGGCAGGCTCGGGGCAGGGGGGGCCTAGCCCAATCATCGGCGACAACAGCACCCGTTGCCGAACGCCGCTCGTCAGAAATTTCAAGCAGGCTGACGTACCTCCACAGCACGGCGGGACTCCGTTGAGAGCCTTAGCTGAGAGTCCCGGCTTATGGGTCGGAATGTTGGGTCGCTTGCGAGCTTGCTTTGGGGTGACTGCCATTAGCTTCGGCGTCATGCCGCTGAACCCGCGTAACTTGCGGCTTCTTGTCGGCTGTTGATCAATCCAAAGATGACAGCCCGAATCGGACAAGCCTTCCCCGTGAGTCGACTCGTCATCTGGATCTTCTGAGTAAACCTCTGTCCACTCCAGCTCATCCGCTGCATCAAACTCCTGGACGACCGTTTTCGTCGGCGTGGCGTTCCGCGTTGCCCGACCGATCGCGATCAACACCCCAGAGCGGTCACTCTGCCGCGAAAATATCGGTTGTGCCCAAGATACCGCTTGAGTGGATCGATGGCCTGAAGAATCCACTTTTTGCGGGCTTGAGGGGATCCTCGCAGAATTAACACGATCGCAAATCGGGCCGATTCCGGTGCTGTCGTCTTGAGAATGAAAAAAGCCGAGTATCGCAGATAATACTCGGCTTGAATCGAATGAAACAGTGGTCAAAAAGTCAGCTGCAAGAACTGGCTAACTTCCCATGAACGGTCTGGATTATTCACCAATCGGATTGTGTTTCTATCATTCAACGGCCAACAAACTGATGTCAGTTGGTCTCTGCAGCGACTTCGGCTGGCTTCACGTTGATGCGACGGCCTTCTTGATCGAAAAAAACTTTTCCGCCAACCAAAGCGAATAATGTGTAATCGCGACCGATCCCAACACCCTTACCGGGATGCCATTTCGTGCCGTTTTGTCGAATAAGAATATTACCGGGGATGACGGCCTGGCCACCAAATTTCTTCACGCCAAGTCGTTTTGCCTTGGAATCACGACCGTTACGGCTAGACCCCTGACCCTTCTTATGTGCCATGCTGAATTCCCTTAACTTCGACGAGCCCAAAGTTTCAATGAAGCAGGCCGAAATCGACTGCTGCAAAACCTGTAGATACGCACCAATATCGGCGCAGAGCCAGATTGTGGTCGATTCGGAAATAAATCGCAAGGTTACTGCCTCGATTATCCCCAGCCGATTTCCCAAACCGAGTCGAAAACCGCGAGAATCAGCAGAAATCAGCCCGGATTGTATTCGCATTCCTTGCCGAAACCGATGGCCGCAAAATGGAAACCGGCTGCACTGCGAACCGATCCCCTTCATCCAAATCGGAGTGCTGCTGAAGAGATTTTAATGCCAGGACGCAAAGCCGCACGGACGCCAGGAATGCAAAAAGTGAATTCGAATTTGCTTTTCCGTCTGGTTTTCTACCTGCTTTGCGTCCCTGCGGCTTCGTGTCTTCGCATTAAAAGGCCTCATCTTTTCACGCCGCGTCCCTAAAACAAGCTGCAACTCTTTTGCAGCACAGGGAAAAGAGCAAAACCAAGCAGCACCCCTCTGGCCGTCCAGGCGATGGTTCTCAGCCAATTGGTTTG
>CAMBQP010000292.1 GCA_945869955.1 Schlesneria paludicola DSM 18645 | reverse complement strand
TGGGAACTTCGAGTTCGTGGGACAGCTGGATCGCAAGCCGTTTCATTTCAAACCCGAACCGTCGCTTGAGCCGCGTTTGCGAGCTCGAATTTACTAGGATGGGATGTCATGATTACCAACACCTCCACAGTTACCGTTTTTGTCGGAATCGATGTCTCCAAAGATCACTTGGATGTCCATTTCCTCGAATCCGCGAAACACATGGTCGTTGAGAACAAAACACAGGCTATTTCGAAGTTGATCGTCAAAAAAATCTCAGATCCTGCCACGACGCTTGTCGTATTGGAAGCAACGGGAGGTTACGAATCAGTGGTCGTGAAGGCACTTCAAGAGCACAAGATTCCCGTCGCAATTGTCAATCCCAGGCGCGTCCGAGATTTTGCCAGAGCCATCGGCAACGATGCGAAAACGGATTCCATTGATGCGAAGACCATCGCCTTATACGGCCAGGTGACCAACCCCAAACCAACTCCTGCCAAGTCCGAGGAATTCGAGAAGCTTGATTCCCTCACCACCAGACGCCAACAGTTGCTCGAATTGATCAATCAAGAGTCCAATCGACTTCAGCAAACTCACGATCAGGAGGTCCGCGAATGGATCGAGAGCTCGCTGGAATCCCTGAAAAAACAGCTCAAAAACGTGGATGATCGATTAAAAGCTTGCCTCAAGGCTGATCCCACCGTCGCCAGGATTGTCGAGATCGTGGAATCGGTCAATGGATGCGGGGCCGTCATGGCTTGCACAGCTGTCGCCAGAATTCCAGAGCTCGGAAGTGTTAGCAATGCGGCAATCGCAAAGCTGATCGGAGTCGCGCCCATTAACCGCGATTCCGGAACCTTCGTGGGAAAACGATTTATCGGCGGAGGAAGAAGTGACGTTAGACGAGTTCTTTACATGGCTACGTTAGTGGCAACACGCTTCAATCAGAGAATCAAGGGCTACTACCAACATCTGCTCGCCAAGGGCAAACAGAAGAAAGTCGCGCTCGTCGCCTGCATGCGGAAGTTACTCACGATTCTCAATACACTTGTCAAAAAAAATGAACTCTGGAAAAACGAAATGAGCGTTCCAGTCAATCACTGAAACGCTCATACGCCATCTCGACGCATCTCGGACTTGAGTATCCCTCATCGCGTTGTGTCCCCACAGAGCGCGACTCCGTTTCCCCAAGCAAGAGATACTTTACGAAAAATTCGAACACCTGCAACACCTGTCAAAAAACGCAGCTTGGAAATGCCTCAAAAAATCCCGGGGGTTTGGGGGCTGGCCCCCATCCAATGAAAAAAGGAGAATTCAAAAATGATTTTTCATTCTTGTCTTGACTTAAATTAAGACCGTCGCTGTCCCCGTTTTCGATATCGTGTCCCCGTTTTCGACACGACCTCGTCGGGCGGGGGTTGTTGAATTTGTGGTTGTGAGGAAAGCCTGCACCCCATCAGGTTGTCCCAACGCGCGGGTCGAAAACGGGGACAGGCACCGCAGACGGAGCCAGTCCCCGTTTTCGACAGCTGGTTGTCACAAAGCAGACAGCCAGCTGAGGCATCAGCCTAAGAATTTGTCGTGGGGTGATCGAGAATTTGCGGGGACACCGCGCATTTTTGACGAAAGTGAGCCTATTGGATATCGATGCCACCCATCAGGCTAACCCACGTCGTTTCAGTTCGGCAACGACCGCTTGGACGATTGTCGAAACCTCTTCCGGCTTCCCGGAACTCCCCAACCCGGTTGGGCAACCGCAGATCGGTTCATCGGTGAATCCGTGCTGGGACAGCATGCATTGCAGTTTGTTCGCAAGTGTCGCCAAGTCAGTCTGCTGCTCATCGGAAAGGGGTTGACGCCCGACACCCGTTTCAAAACCACGCAACCGGACCGCCGTACGGAAGCCATCAGGAAACTCGGCAGAAAATAGCATCGCGTCAAACAAGGTGACGATGTCGTACTGCAGACTGCGTGCTTCATCGATCCGATAGGCGACCGTCAGATCGTAGAGTTTCCGCGTCAATTCCGGGACCACCCCCGAACTGGCGTTCGTTCCACCATCACAGCCAATCAAGAGCATCGGCATCAAGGCGGCGTCCCAACCGGTCAGAAAACTGAAGTCCGGACGTGAGGGACGAACCGCTTGAATCATCCGAATCATGTTCGGAATATCCCCCGAGGAATCCTTGATCCCCACGACTTTCGGACATTCCTCGGCCAGACGCTTCACCGTCGGCACATCGATGGGACTGGCAAACATCGGAATGTTGTACAACGTGACATCGATCGGAGTGTTGTCCGCGATCTCTTTGAAATACGCGTAAACCGCTCGCGGACTCAGTTTGTAATAGTACGGGGCGACAATCGCGACCGCTGTCGCTCCCATCTCGTAGTACTTCTCACACGCCCGAACCGTCTCTTTCACGTTCGCCTCGGCAGCTCCCGCTAAAACCGGCACCCGGCCACGAACCTGATGGCAGATGATTTCCATGATCCGAATCCGTTCTTCAACGGTGAATCGCGTAAATTCCCCCGTTGATCCGTTCGGATAGAGGCCATGCACCCCCTTGGCAATCAACCAGTCGACGTAACGTCGCAGTTCACTCTCATGAATCTCGCCCTTCGGCGTGAGTGGAACAATGTTCGGAGTGTAGATGCCTTGCAGCTTGCCTCGTGGTGGCATTGGAAAAACTCACAGTGTGTCAATTTGGTGTGACTGGGGGCAAATAAACGATTGCGCACAATTTATCGCATTTCAGCCTCGCGGTCACGACTGAGGCGACTCAAAATAATGATCGGCTGTGATATGGGGAATTCGCCAGTCGTTTCGATGCTGTCGGCAGACAATCACAGCCTGCAACCACTTCCCCGCCGACAGAATCCGGCTGTTCCGGAAAAATGTCCTGTCTCGCCCGAAAAAAATACGGGGATCAGGCATCGGCAGCAGTTCAGGTTCCCAATGGCCATCGTATCCGCACGATTGTCAGCCCACCCGCTGTCGAATGAATCGCAATTTCCCCTTGATGCTGGTCGATGATTCTCCAGCATTTGGGCAGGCCGAAACCGAGTCCACGTCCCGCTTGCCGACCCGAAAAAAACGGATCAAACGCATGCTCAGACTCGGTTATCGTAAATCCTCGCCCAGAATCGGTGATTTCAATCCACGCATTTCCGGGGTGTTCAGGACCGATTGCCGCAGAAATCTGAATTTGACCCCCGCCGACGGAAATCGCCTGCCGACTATTCCGAATCAATTCATGCAGCACAATCGCCAATTGAGTTTCATCCGCACGCAGCCGGATCGATTCCGCAACCTGGACTTCGATAGTAATTTTTTCGACAAGCAAATCCTCGTGCTGCCGTGCCAGCACTTCTCGGATCGCCTGAGCCAGCACAACCGATTTGAATTCTGGCTGAGGGGGACGCCCGAACAGCATCGCGTCGCCAATCATGTCGCGAATGCGGTAGGCTTGAGCCCCGATGGAAAGCAGCATCTGTCGCCGCTGCGGATCCTGCTCGTCTTTCAAAAGAAGTTGCGCACGGCCAATAATCGTGGCCAGCGGATTATTGATTTCATGCCCCGCCCCCGCCGCGAATTCGGCCATCGCTTCGAGTTTCGATGTCTCAGGCAATACGAAAGTCGCGCGAGCAGACTCGGCAGGCGAATTTTCGGAAGATGTTTCAGACATTGGATTTCATTCCAGGCAGTCCAGTTTTTCTGGATCATACCGGAGAAAATCAGCAGCGGTAAACCGAGTGAGGACGATGGTTGGTCATCGTCCTCACTGCGTTGATTTACTGAGGCTTGCGGTGGGTACCGGCCGCGATCGGTTCGACATCGAGCAGCTTGCACATTCGGTCGATGAGCGAATCGATTTCAAATGGTTTTTGCATGAACTCGTTGGCACCAGCTGCTTTGAGGTCGGCAATCTTGTCCTGCTCGACCATCCCGCTGATACAAATGATCTGGGTTCCATCCAGTGCGGAATCCATCCGAACCCGCTGACAAACCTCTTTACCATTGATATCGGGCAGCATCACATCCAGCACGATGATGTCAGGACGATATTCCTTGACCATCATTCCGGCATCGAAACCATTATTCGCGACGCGAATTTCGAATCGGCCATCCGCTTCCAAGCCGTCACGAATCAATTCGACCAATTCGACATCATCATCGACGATTAACGCCTTGCGACGGCCGCTTTCCAACGCGTCGGTCGGAATGCCGTTTTCCTTCATAAACCGGAAAAGAATGTCGCGTGGAATCCGACGAAAACGAGAGCCGGGAACACGAAAACCACGCAGTTGGCCCGAGTCAAAACAGCGGATGATCGTTTGCTGACTGACCTTGCAGATCTTTGCAGCTTCGCCGGTCGTAAAAACTGTCTTCATAATGGCTGCTCCTCCATCCTTTGCAGGGGCGCGCCCGCGGAACTCCCCCGGGCTGAAAGTGAATCCTCTCGACTGAGAGAACCCTACTTCCACTAATTTTCGAACAAGAAAGGAAGCAAATTCGTGATCGGTGAATTTGCCAGCTCACCACCTACGGTACCGAGTCTTCGTCAACCACGGCATTGGTCGATAGTGCGGAACCTTCCGAAACCTCCGTGAGTACCGATTGTAGCCATTCTGACAAACCAGTCAACATTCGTTGACCTGTTTAAAACCCCAAGCAGACAAAGTCAGCCAAGACTACCCAAAAAACCAAAACAGCGGAATCTGCCTGTCACAGGCCGCAGGCGGGGTTCGGGGTTCGGGGTTCGAGGTTCGAGGTTCGAGGGTATTATTGGATGAGCGGAGGTTTACGCAGAACGTTTTCCCAGAATCAGGCCGCATCGACCGAGATCGTCTCAAAAGCGGCCGTTCTCAACGAGAGCGCACCTCACTCATCACTCACCAGGCGTTCGGGTTCCTTCAAATACAGCAGCAGGATGGTCAGATCCGCAGGAGTAATCCCGCTGATGCGGCTCGCCTGACCCAAATCCGCCGGGCGGACACGAGTCAGCTTTTCCTTGGCTTCGCGACGCAATTGGGCGACCGCTTGAAAGTTAAATGTCTCGGGAATCCGGACGACCTGAATTTTGTGCTGTTTTTCAATATCCGCAGTCTGGCGACGAATGTACCCCGCATATTTGGTTTCAATCTCGACCTGCTGTTTTGCCAGCGGACTGATCATCAGTGCGGCGAGCTCCGCTGACATCCCTTCCAGTTGAACCCAGGTAATTTCCGGGCGACGAAGCCATTCCTCAAACGAAGCCCCCTGATGCCGTAAGCGGTCAAGCTGTTCTGAGGCGCGCACAATCTCCGTTTCGTGCTGCTCAAATCGGTCCCAGCGATCTTGATTGACCAGCCCAATTCGGCGGCCGACCGGGGTCAGTCGCCGATCGGCATTGTCTTGACGCAATAGCAAGCGATATTCGGACCGCGAGGTAAACATCCGATACGGTTCATCCACCCCTTTTGTCACCAGATCATCGATCAGCACACCCAAATAACCTTGGCTCCGGTCAATGATCAACGGGGGCTGGCTGGCTAATTTCAATGCCGCATTGATCCCCGCCAATAACCCTTGTCCAGCCGCCTCTTCATAACCAGTCGTTCCGTTAATCTGGCCCGCAAAGTACAAGCCCCCTACCCGTTTCGTTTCCAGCGACGGCTTCAGCTGCGTGGGAGGGGCAAAATCATATTCGACGGCATAGCCATATCGCATGATTTCCGCCTTTTCCAGGCCCTTGATCGAGCGAACCATCAGATCCTGCACGTCTCGAGGCAGGCTCGTCGAAATCCCATTACAGTAGAATTCCCAGGTATTCCGCCCCTCGGGCTCCAGAAAAATATGATGCGAAGACTTGTCCGCAAACCGAACGACCTTGTCTTCAATCGACGGGCAATAACGGGGCCCGGTCGATTGAATCTGCCCGCTGTACATCGGAGCTCGATGCAGATTCTCCCGAATCAACTCATGGACCTGCTCGTTGGTTTCCGTTAACCAACACGGCATTTGTGCCTGCGTCAGCTTGTCAGTCAGGAACGAAAACGGCTGTGGGTCAGGATCACCGGGCTGTTCGGAACAAGCGGAAAAATCGATGGTCCGGCCATTCAGGCGGCAGGGTGTTCCGGTTTTAAAACGCTGCAGCTCAAACCCAAGACGCCGAAAGCAATCGGAAAGTGTTCCGGTGGTTCCGTCCCCTGCCCTGCCCCCCGGTGTCTGGGCCTCGCCCGTGTGCATGATCGCCTGCAGGAATGTTCCGGTGGTGACGACCACCGCTCGACAACGATAAAGCCCCCCACCCCGGACACGCACACCTGTAATTCGCGAATCCTGCGTCCCCGAATCAGCCTCATCCGCAGTCGATTGCGTCTCTTCCACCAGAATTTCTTCCACCAATTCCTGACGCAATGTCAGTCCTGGTTGGCTTTCGATCCGGTATTTCATCTCAAATTGATAGGCTTTTTTGTCCGCCTGGGCACGGGGG
>CAMBQP010000291.1 GCA_945869955.1 Schlesneria paludicola DSM 18645 | reverse complement strand
GCAGAGAAAGTTTATGCTGTGCGAACTCATTGCCGCGAGTTTGCGGACGCGAACGACTGGATGAAACCAAAAGACGCGGGGCACGAAAAGTCTTGGCGAACGAAGGTTGTGTTTGGCGGAGAGCTTTCATCAGTTATCTGGCCCCATCGTTATCTGGCCCCATCGAAAGGGAAATTCGAAATCAACACTCCTTGCGTGGTCCGTTTGGCTCGCAGAACGATCGCCACCATCTGACGCGATCTGCTTTTGATTGCTTGAAGACCGTAGCGTTACCGCCGCCTCGCGAGTCAGTGACTTACCATTGTGCGATCGAGCGAGCATCGAGTTTCGTTCGCGGATCGACAGCACTTCAAGACCCGTTCGGACCGGCAGCTTAAACTCGTCAACAATCAGTTGCAGGTACTTGGCGAACTGTTTTCCAGAAGGATGTTCCGTTTCGAGAGTGTAAGCGGGTGACGTCTCTAGCGTGACGGCATTCAGGTCGAGTAAGCCGAAGGCATTCCCGGTGAACGACGGCGAGATGAAACGCATCTCTCTGGGCCATCGCAGAAAACTGGCTCCGACTTCGTGCCGCTCTAGCATTGTGAAGCGTTTGATTCCCAGTCTCTTCAGCACATGGGACATCCCAACTCCCGAGGCTCCCGCTCCAACAATCACGACATCATAATCGAACTTCATTCCGTACATCCTTTCGTCGTCTTCGATGAGGTTCTTGATAAGTTGATAGGAAGAGACTTTACTACCGCCCAGAGCTGTGTGTAGAAGCGGATTCTCCTGCAGTCTTCGTGCCATATTCTTCACTCAACTCACACGCATCGTCATCGCCCCAAGAATCGAACGGATCTTCGTAGGTCGCCCAGACCTCGGGGCTTTCGGCGAATTCACTGTCCGTGAGCAGGCAATCGTCAAGCGCGGCCGAAACCGAGTCCTCATCGAGGTTGCACCCGATCAAAACCAATTCTTGACGCCGGTCTCCATATGGCTCGCACCAAATCGACTTGGATTCCTGGAGGAACTTTTCATCCTCGGGCCACTCCTCTTCCGGCGTTGCGGCAAGCCATCTTCCGAGGGGTTCGCAGCCAAGGATATTCCCTGCCGACGACCACTCGCCGCCGTAGTCGTGTCGAGTGGCGAGCCACATCAACCCCTTCGAGCGTACGACCTGAGCGGCCAGATCATCTTTCATGAGAAAGTCCCACAGTCGCTGCGGATGAAATGGCCGAAAGCGCCGATAAACAACGCTACGGAAGCCATATTCGTCTGCTTCGGAGACTTCCGCACCCCGTTCGGTCACCAACCATTGCTGCGATTGCTTCGCCCAATCTTCACTGAACAGACCCGTATTGAGAATGCGATCCAGCGCAACGCGACTACGCGCCGCGCGAATAATTCGGGCCGTAGGATTGAGCTGCCGAAGCAACGCCTCGATCCGTCCCGCTTCCTCTTTTTTTACCAAGTCGATTTTGTTGAGCAGAATCACATTCGCAAACTCGATCTGGTCAACGAGCAGATTGGCGACATCGCGCGAATCGTTCTCATCCAATCCAATCTCGCGATCCTTTAATTCTTCAAGAGAATCGAGGTCGTACTGGAAATTGGCGGCATCAACCACGGTCACAAGGGTATCGAGACGTGCAAAGTCACTCAGCGTCCGCCCCTCGTCGTCGGTGAACGTGAAGGTCTCGGCCACCGGCAGCGGCTCAGAGATTCCCGTCGATTCAATTAACAGATAGTCGAACCGGCCCTCTTGAGCCAAGCGACTGACTTCACGCAATAAGTCTTCGCGAAGGGTGCAACAAATACATCCGTTCGAAAGCTCGATGAGTTTTTCATCCACTCGACTGAGTTCGGCACCACCATCACGAATCAGTCGCAGATCAACATTGAGTTCACTCATGTCATTTACGATCACCGCGACTTTCATCCCTTCGCGATTATGTAGAACATGGTTCAGCAGTGTTGTTTTCCCGGCTCCAAGAAAGCCAGACAACACCGTCACAGGCAAACGAAGACTCATGAAATAGCTCCAGAAACATCATCTTTCAAAAACAGCGTCAGAATAAGATGCAAAGACCTCATTACGCCGCACATTCACACTATGAATACACAGGCACAACAAACGCAACCGCAACTTGTATGCAAAAAAGTTTCGGGTGCAATTACAGCAATCCGTGTTGATCATAAAAGAAGCAGACAATGCCTGCCCCTTAACGTCGGAGTCCTTCGCACCGATGATCTGCGAATCCTACTGCTAATAGCCGACAAAATAATCGCACGTTCACTTGATTTCGGTGGTCACGCGAATCAGCCCCCGACCAGTGCGAACGATCCAACCTCGGTCGTCGGCGGCAACTCCGTAAACAATATCGGTGGTGGAGAGTTGACTTTCCGCGACTTCCACCAGTTCAGGACCGGCTTTCAACGCAACCACCGTCCCCTCCTTGCAGAAGAAAAGGATGTGTCCATTACTGGCAACAGGAGAAGCCCACACCTGCCCCGGCAAGCGATGTTGCCATTTGACATCACCCGTCGCGACGTCCACGCATTGAACGCCCCCCACACGACTGACAAAGTAAGCCAGACCATCAAGCACCAATGGTGAGGCATAGCCAGAGGAAATTTTCGGCGACTGCCAGGCAACCTGCGCCGCTCCAGCAGACTCTTGATTCCCCATCAGGATCGCCAGACTACCAGGGGGTGTTGATGGCTTCTCTTCGACGCCACCTCGCGCGGGTGGCTTGGCGGCAGTATCGGTGCCCGGGGGCCCACCTTGGTTGGGACCGCCGCGACCTCGGCCTGGTCCACCGCCGCCCCGCTCTGCGCTGGCACCAATCACGATGTAATCCCCGTCGATGCTCGGGGAAGCAGTACTGTTACCGCGAATGTCGTTTAACGCCCAGACTTCCTCGCCAGTGGACGCTTGCAACGCTCGCACACTCCCGGCTGTCGAAATAATCAATTGATTTTGACTGTCCCGCCGAACGACGGCGGGACTGCTCTGCCCGGTCTGTGACGGATGATCAACTTTCCAGCGTTGCTCGCCGGATGCTGCGTCCAGCGCGAGAACATAAGACGGTCCAGCATGAGACACTTGCAGAATTAAGAGACCATCGACCAGTACGGGAGAACTGGCATACCCATGCGGGCCCTTAATCTCTCCAAATTCTTTCACGAACGATCGCTGCCACCGGGCTTCCCCGTCGTGCGTCAACACGATCACATCTCCACTTTCGAAAACGGCGTAAATTCGTTCTGCATCGGCGACAGGCGTCGGAGCACCACGGCTGACCGTATCACTGTCTTTGACATGTTGTGTGCCGGAGAACTCTTTTTGCCACAATGTTTTTCCGTCAACCCGCGAGATCGCCAGAACGTGCAACTCTTCTTTTTCTGCGCCGGACACTGCCGTCACGAAAATCGTGTCATTCCAAACGACAGGGCTAGACTGTCCGTAGCCGGGTAAGCGGATCGACCAGTTTCCAGGGCCGCGGTTCCCCATTTCCCAGAAGAGTGGGAGGTTTTTCCCAACCACATGACTATCGCCTTGCCCACGAAATCCAGGCCAGAGAGTTTCGGCGATTGCAAACGCCGGAATGGCTGCGAAAAACAACCCGAGCCCCAGTCGAAACGGGGACGAACACAAAACCAAGCGACAAATCATTGATCGATTCCTGAGACAGAAGTGGATTCCTGAAAAACTTCGATTCCAATCAATCAAACAGTCCAGCAAGCGGATTCACCTCGGGCGCAAGCAGATTGCCGTAATCGGCCTTCAGCCAAGAAGACAGCACGCTGGCATACACGGACCGAAAATCGACTGCGTGAATCAAATCACCCACTGGATCGAGATGAGCCAGGTCAGGACGCGGACCGTGGAATCCCGGTTTCACGGAACCACCCGCCAGAAACATCATGCTCGCAGTACCGTGATCGGTCCCTTCGCTCTGATTCTCCGCAACTCGTCGTCCAAATTCGGAGAATGTCATAATCAAAGTGCGATCCAGGTGCCCCAGACTCTTCAGATCCTGAATCAAGGAAGCAAGCCCTTCGCTCAGTTCTTGCAACAGCATCGCATGCCGCATGGACTGCGTTGCATGATGATCAAAACCACCCAGCGAGATGTAGAACACGCGTGTCGGAACTTCCGCCGCAATCATCTGAGCAATCAGTTTCAGAGATTGAGAAAAATGGAATGGCAGGTAGTCAACACTCGTCTTTTGCGACTTGACGGCGCCGGCAATCAGTCGTGACGTCGTCAACACGTCGTTGCCGGTTCTCTGCAGAAAATTCAATGTGGGATTGTCGGAGGTCTTTGCTTGATGGATTTGTTGCAAATCATTTTGCGCCGTGACACCTCCCGAGAACTGAAAGAGGTCTGGATTCGACATTGTCACGCAGCGAGAACGTTGACCGGAGAATGTTTGCGCGGTGCGTTCTCCCAACTGCAATCCCAGCAATGTTGACGAACAACCGCCGCACTCGTTGTCAAAATACCGGCCGATCCACCCGCTGGTGAGGTTCTGGTCAGCGGACGAGCCGGTCTCCCAGATTTCCGTTGATCGGAAATGAGACAAGTCGGGATTCGGATAACCGACATTCTGAACCACCGCCAACTGGCCACGATCCCAAACCTCTTTGAGCGCGTACATTTCGGCGTGAAAGCCGCAGTAGTCGTCGACCTTAAGAACTTTGTCTTTCTCGACGGCCAGTTTCGGCCTCGCACGGTAGTAGATGTCATCGGCGTAGGGAACCAGCGTATTCAACCCATCATTGCCACCGGCAAGTTGAATCAGAATGAGCACTCGATCATCCGGGAGGCCGTCAATCGGCGCGGCTTCGAGTATTGGGCGCGATTGCTGCAAAAACGATGGAAGCGTCAACCCCAAGGCTGTCAGCGTGCCAGCCTGACTGAGAAATCGACGACGATTAATTCGCTGAGTTATCATCCTGTTTTCCTTCTGAAAGTTGTCTGCAAGACTGTTTGCGTTCAAGCGTTGTTAAAGAATCAGTCCAATTGATAGTCGGGCGAACTCAAGGCGACCCGCAAGACGGCATGGACGCGATCTTCCCCGCTGGTACGGCTAGCCGCTCGGCAGGCCGCCAACCGCAGTTCGTCGCGCGGCGAATAACTAAAGAGTCGTGCCAGTAGTTGGTCGACAAGTTGATCAACTGATTCCGGAATTCCATTAGGAAAAACGTTCCGAACGGCGAACTTGATTTGTACTGCCTTACCTGCGGGCGCGCGCTGTAGCGAACGCACCGCCATTGCCTCGGCGTCGCTTCCCTCGCCTTGACGCGGAGGATCGCCGGTCATCATGGTCTGTAACATTTCCTGACGTTCGACCGGATCCTTCGGCAACGGAACGGGCCGCCCTCGTTCGCGACCAATCGGTTCCATACCGGGCGGCTCTTTGGAGTCGAGAATCAAGTCAGCCAAATGATATCGTAGCGCCAATGTCCCGGCGCTGATCCAAGTCTCGCCGCCAGGCCAACCTTTCACGTTTGGGGGACTGAAGAGCCCCTGCCCCAAAGCCGCAAGATACCGATTAATACCAGACGTGATCGTCACATCCAACACCAACTGCCGAGCGACACCCACCAGCAATTTGATGGGGCTCTTAATCAGCTTGGCACGCGATTCCGCAGAGTAGAACTCTTGTGAGGTAAACATCACGCGAAGCATTGAGGCAATTTCACCTTGACTGGCCTGGAACTCGGCCGCCATCTGCGCCTGAACCCTACCTTGCGGATCGGAAACGGCGAAGAACCGCACTAGCTTTCCTGCCAGGAACCGGCCACAGGCAGGGTGATTAGCCGTCAAGAAAATGACCTCATCCAATCCGAGATCGCCCGTCCGGCCAAACAAGGTCTTTTGTCCGTCATCATGTCGTTCAGCAACCAACTGCGGAATCAACCCGTCACGGCTAAAGCGACGATTCAGTTCGGGATCAGTTTCTCGACCTGATAACTCGACTCCCGGCGCGGCGTCCAACCGCAATCCACTGAGAGCGCGGGCCGTCTCCATGATATCTTGTTGCGAATAGTTGCCATGCCCCAAGGCGAAGAGCTCATAAAGCTCCCGAGCATAGTTTTCGTTTGGCTTCACTCGATCACTGTCCTCCAGATCGAGATAGACTAACATCGCCGGATCGAGCGTCATCTCACGCAGGAATTCGCGGTAGTTGCCTAAGGCGTATTGTCGCTGCGTCACATTCTGTTGATACATCGCTTGTGATACGAGAACTTTCTCAATACTTGAGGCGAAGTGCCCATGCCAAAACAGCGTCATGATCTCTCGCAATGGCACGGCCGTCGAAATCATCTCGTCCAGCCACCAGCGTCGCAGGTCGGTGATTTCGCGAGAGTACCGGCCATTCGTCATGCCGTGCATCTTTCGGAATTCTTCCGGAGTCGTGTCCTTGTATCGACGTTCGGTATTGACCCAAGGCGACTTCACCCACCCAGGCGGTTTCGGCGATGGGGCCTGCC
>CAMBQP010000290.1 GCA_945869955.1 Schlesneria paludicola DSM 18645 | reverse complement strand
ACCAACACGATGCCGCAGTGGGCGGGTTCCTGCTGGTACTATCTCCGTTTTGCAGACCCGAAAAACAGCCAGCAGTTTCTGGATCCGGCGATCGAAAAAAGTTGGCTGCCGGTCGATCTCTACGTCGGTGGCGCCGAACATGCCGTGTTGCATCTGCTCTATTCGCGGTTCTGGCATAAGGTCTTGTTCGATCGAGGCCATGTTTCTCATGTGGAACCATTTCAGCGACTGGTCAATCAGGGGATGATTCTGGGTGAAGTGGAATTCACCGGGTTTGTTCCCGCAACTGTGGTCCCCGGCGCTGTTGCCCCGGGTGCCGAGAGTTCCGCGACCACGACCACGACCACTGCCGCTTCGTCGGCAGTCGCGTCCCATCACTTTGTCTCGGTCCGCGATCTGAAAGCGAGCGTTGATGAGGAAGGGGTGGCGACTCGTATCGTGGAAAAGACGGGTGAGACTGTCACCGCTGTGACGCTCGATGCGGATCAGGTTGAAAAGAAGGGTGATGCCTTCGTTTTGAAAGATCGCCCGGAAATTATCGTCGACAGTCGAGCTCATAAGATGTCGAAATCACGCGGTAACGTGATCAACCCGGATATCGTGGTCGACCAGTTTGGGGCCGATTCATTACGGCTGTACGAAATGTTCATGGGGCCGCTCGAAGCAGTCAAACCGTGGAGCATGAAAGGGGTTGAAGGGGTCGCCCGCTTTTTGGGACGCGTCTGGCGGATGGTCGTCGATGAACAGCACGACGCCGAAATCCGGCTCAGCCCCGCAGTTCAGGCGGTCCCCGCATCTGCGTCACAACTGCGAGTACTCCATCGAACGATCAAGGCGGTGACACGAGATATCGAGTCACTCGGTTTCAATACGGCAATCAGCCGGATGATGGAATTCGTGAATGAATTCCTCTCGCAAGAAGTTCGGCCACAAGAGGTGATGGAACCGTTTGTTTTACTGCTGAGCCCCTTTGCTCCGCACTTGTCGGAAGAGCTTTGGCGGTTGATGGGTCACACCGAGAGTCTCGCCTACGAACCTTGGCCAACTCACGACGAGCAGTATCTGGTCGAAACCGAAATCGAAATCCCCGTACAGTTAAACGGAAAGCTGCGAGGCAAAGTGACGGTCCCGGCTGGATCCGATGCGGCGACGATCGAAGCCGCAGCCAAAGCGGACCCCACGATCGCAGGCCAACTCGCCGGAAAGGCGATCGTGAAGACGATCATGATCCCCGGAAAACTGGTAAATTTCGTGGTGAAGTGAGGCGACTGACGGCGCTGATTCGGGTCGTGAGGCTTGCATTTTGTTGCCTGCACGCCCCAGTTGAAAACGTATTGTGATCGAATTCAATTTTGGCCCGACGACATTATCCGTTCATTGTTCGTTAATGGCTACTCGCGAGGCTGGACAGGAGCTTTCCACGGAATACCGGGGAATTGAGGAATACGATATTGATGTCCGAAGAGAGTCAGCTTGTAGGGCTTACGGGCAAACCGATTTTCGTAACCAAGTTCAGCAAGCTCTTTTGACAAAAGAACTTCCAGAAGCGCAAAATGTTTGGTGTCAAAGTACTTAAAGTCTTCAAGTCGGCGTCGATTATGTACACCAAAACCAGGAATCAATTCGGCGCTATGGGATGTTTGATTCTCGAGTGAAGCCCCTTTAATGACCTGCTCTAAACGCATCTGATCGATGGGCCAAGATGAATGAAAATAGGCGATGATCTGATTATAAACAAAAACTGGATTATCTGTGAGGTCTTCGTAACGGATGATCAGCTTTTCAAGCGAATCCTTGCTAAAGATCCATTTTTGCACGAACCGCTGATAATACTTGGCTCGATATTTTGAGAAAAAAATCCAGGCTTTTTTTGAATCTGGATTCTCACGCAAATACAATGAATAATCAGACACGGTCGCTTCGAGATAATTCCGTATCAACACCAAATACGGCAGGCCGGATATTTTTGCGATTCCCTTGGTATTGGGTCGATCCAACTCTTGGTCATGATTCTTTGTCATTGTGACCATCGGGTGAGTACATGGATACGACTGGCAACAATCTTCGTGCGTCTTGATCCCATATTGGCAATATCTGAAATCTTGCTGAAAATAGTCAGACAATACCCGTTGGGTCAAATGATGTCCGGATCGGGGGTAACTGACGCATGCCACGTAACGTAAGGTACGGGATGTCTGTTGATTCTCTGAGCATTCACCCATAATTAATCCGGTCGTAGGCCACTACGAGCCGCTTTTGGCAATAAACGCCAAGAATTGGCACCGATTATACACGCTTGTGTAAATGATCACGGAAGCAAGAGTTCGCGTCATTTTGCCATCAGCAATCTCGAAATCGATTTAAATATCATAAAACCGATTGCCGCAAGCGAAGCAAAGCCAAATTTCAAAGCCCTGCAACGCCTGCTGCAATCACTTTTGACCTCATTCCCCTACGACAGGGTTTACCAGCACACCGACATCTTCGATTTCGACTTCCATGCGATCCCCTGGCTTCAGGAAGATCGGTGGGGTTCGGGCGGCGCCGACGCCGGGTGGGGTTCCGGTGAAAATCAGGTCCCCTGGATGCAGGGTGATCAGCTGCGAAACGTGAGCGATGACTTCATTCACCTTGAAAATCAGCTCTTTGGTCGAAGAATTCTGCAAGGTCTCGCCGTTCAGGCGCAGGCCAATACGAATGTTGTTGGAATCGACTTCATCTGCGGTGACCAGATACGGTCCCGTGGGGGCAAATGTATCAGGGGTTTTTCCCAAAAGCCATTGGCCACCGGGTCGTCCTTTTTGCCAGTCTCGGGCCGAGACATCGTTGCCACAGGTGTAGCCGGCGACGTGCGAGAAGGCGTTCTCTTTCGAAATATTTTTCCCTTGCTTGCCGATCACAACGACCAGTTCCGCTTCATAATCGACTTCGTGAGCCACCTTGGGCAGGATCACGGCATCTTCAGGGCCAACCACTGTTTGTGAGAACTTGCTGAAGACGACTGGCTCGAAAGGAATCGGAGAATTGGTTTCAATCGCATGGTCGCGATAATTCAGCCCGATACAAAAAACTTTGCCGGGGTTTTGAACGGGTGCCATTAGGCGACCCGTGATGAACGGGCCTTTTGTCAGGCCTGTCGCCAAGGCGTGTGCTGCCGCCGCCAACCCTTCCGGGGCCGCCAGAATCTCACGCATGGTGGTGGGAAGCTTCGTATCGACTTCGCACAGGTCCACATATCGTCCATCCAATGCCACGCCTGCAACTCGTGGTCCCCGATCCGTCATCAGTGTCGCCAGCTTCATTCGTCGTCTCCTGCATTTTCAAGGTGAATCAACAGCGTTGGTCTTCTTCCCACATCGCGTCCACCACTCTAGTCGCCACGCTCATGATTTTCATCCATACCGAGGGAACTCAGGACTTGTTCCTCGAAGCGAAATCTGCGAAACAGCAAAGCGAAATGGTTTTGACAATCCCCCATTGCCCCCATGTGATCCACGATCGCGGACTCGGAATACCACCAGCACATGAAACCTGCATCCACCTTTTTATTTGCTGGCGGAGGGACCGGAGGGCACTTGTTTCCCGGTATCGCCATTGCCGCCGAACTGCGGCGGCGGGATCCGCTCGCGAAAATGGTCTTTGTCGGTTCCACCCGTTCCATCGAAGCGACCATCGTGGCGGAACAGGGGCTGGAACATCGCATGCTCAGTGTCGAGTCCTTACCGATGCTCAAACGAAATCCATTCCGCTTCCTCTATCGCAATTGGCAAGCCTGTCGGGCCGCAACGCGACTCTTGCAGGAACTGAGTCCCGCCGCAGTGATTGGCTTGGGGGGCTATGCCAGTGCCCCCCTGGTTTGGGCCGCCAGTCGTCGGCGAATCCCGGTGGTGCTGATCGAGCAAAATGTAATCCCCGGTCGGACCACCCGGTGGCTCAGTCGCTACGCCCAGCAGGTGTGTGTCTCATTCCCGGAAACCATTTCCCAACTCACCCGCGCCCGCCACGCGACCGTGACTGGTAATCCCGTTCGAGCCGAGATTGCTGCGTTACTCGACCGATCCAGCGTGGTCAGCGTGGTGACCACCGCCGAAAAAATACCCGCCGAAAATTCCTCGACCGCACCGCGAGAATTGCTCATCCTGGGGGGAAGCCAAGGAGCGGATTCGTTGAACGCTGCCGTGTTCGCCGCGCTGCCGAAACTTGCCGCGGCACTGAGCGACTGGAAGATTGTGCACCAGACCGGTCCTCGCGACGTGGAAAAGGCTCGCCGAGTCTACGAAGAACTTGGCCTGACTGCCGAGGTTGCCCCGTTCTTTCACGAGATGTCCGCATTATATCGTCGAGCCAGCCTGGTGATTTCCCGTTCGGGGGCAACAACCCTGGCAGAACTGGCCTGTGCCGGAACAGCGATGGTGCTGCTCCCTTACCCCTTTGCTGCCGATGATCATCAGCGAGCCAACGCCCAAGTTTTTCTCGACCAACATGCGGCACTCATCGTGAAACATGTCGAGCCACCCCAGCGAACTGCGGATCAGTTAGAAGCGGCCCTGCGTGCATTGCTCGACGATCCCGACCGTCGAATCGCCATGGGACGCGCTGCCACCGAACTGGCCCACCCGCGTGCAGCCGAACAGATTGCGGATGTCATTGCAGCGGTTCAGGGGTGAGCTCAATAAAAGAAGACGTTTTCGGCCGTTTTCCGCAGCAGACAATCCAGATCGGCCTGTTTAAGAAAGTTCAGACCCGATTGAATCAGGTTGATCGAGGCTTTGTAGGAATGACCTCCCACCACCTGAAACGGGGCGTCTGAAGCCCACATCAACCGCTCGGGACCAAATGCGTCATACAGTCGTTTAATGAGTGGCACCAGATCGCCGTAAGGGGGCTGCTTTTGCCCCAAGGCATAAAAGGCCGAAACTTTCACTGTCACCTTCTTGTGCTTGGCCATGGCGCAAAGCCGCTGGACGTCGTCCGGCACGATCTGGCCGGTCACTCCGATGCGGCACATGTGATCGATCACCACGGGTGTCTCAGGAAACTCGTTACACATCCGATCGAGAGCGGGAAGCCCATCGACATCCATCAGGCAACACATCGCCAAGTTCTGCTCACCCCCGCATTTCCACATGGCACGCATCCCGTCGGACGAGAGCCAGCGGTCGAGCGGTCGATCCTTCGGATAGATCCGAAACCCGCGCACCCCTTTTTTCTTTAGCTCAAGCATCGTCGCAACCGTACTGGTCTCTTCCTGATCGATGACGGCAACGCCCCGATACATTTCGGGGTGTTTGGCGATGGCGTCGAGCATGTAGGAATTGTCATAACCATAGAACGACATCTGAATCAGCACGACTCGACTGACTCCAACGGGGATCGCCTGCTGACTCAGTTCACTCGTGGTGAAACTGGGGGGATCCATGTTCGCCCGGCGAAATCCCGCAGCCAGCGGATATCGCTCGGTGTCAGGTGTCCAGACGTGCGAATGAGCATCGATGAAGTTCATGGCAGGTTCCCGTGGCAAAGCGTGAGCGATCGGTTCACAAAGAATCAATCATCCAGGATCGCCGCGAGACTAACTCATCGCGGGGCTAAATTCGAGTATCAACGAGCACTTCCAGACTCGGCAGCGTGACGGAAATTCGCTCAGAGGATGACGACTTCACTCAACGAGTCGGATTCGGATCGGTCTGCCAACACCACAGAGATCGCCAGAGCCATGCGAATCACTCGAAATTTACCGAGTTGAGCGAGCCGATTCCGGAGCGGCAGCCGGCCAATTGACCAGAATGCCTGCCATCAGACAGAGCAACATTCCCGCCAGATTAATCCATTTTGAGGCTTCGTGGTACAGAGTAAAGATGGCAGGTTTCGCCTGACCGGGCGGATTGATCATCCCTACTAACGGCTGATAAACCCAGCGATAATCGATCGCGATCAGAGCCAGAACCAAGGCCAGTAAAATCAGCGAACTGATTCGACGGGACTTGGGAAAGTCGACCCTGTTTCCTGCCAACCAGGCACCGAACCAGGCAAGACTCACCAGCAAAACGCCACAAACATAATACGGGGGAAATCGGACCCCAACCAGAATATCTTTGGTGGTGGAATCGAAACCAGCTCGGGTCACTTCGGTCACGCTGACCACCACGTACAGGGCCGCAGCCCCAATCCAGGCCGAGGTACAAAATCGAGCCAGAAACAGGCCAGACCTTTGTAAAATTCCCGCTGGTCTCCCGTCCGAACCAATCCCCATCGCTCCACTTCTCCGCTCAATCGAGTCTCTCTTCTTGCCGAACCCGGCATAGTATTCGGTCGATTGTGACGGAGATTAACGTATTAGGGAAGCAGGACCTTTGCATTTGAGCCAATGGCCAGCTTGGGCCAGAGTTTCCCCGCGGGTTCAATCTTCACCGACACGACAGACTCATGACCACCGGTGGTCGTCTGGGGAGGGATTTCCGGAATGATTCCGAGTCGACGGTCATTCGACGGGAAAATCAGTGTCACCTTCACCCCATGACGCAATTGCGAGGCGGGCCCCGACGGAATCTGGGCAACC
>CAMBQP010000289.1 GCA_945869955.1 Schlesneria paludicola DSM 18645 | reverse complement strand
GTCGGTTTCGCACAGGACTGGCCGCAGAGCCGTCCTTGGCGATCGCGACATCCAGCGGAACACCTTGAGAAACCCCGCCTGAATACTTGGCCGATTCCCCGTCCGACCAATTGGATGACGCGTGTGAATCGCGCCTTAACGAAGAAAAGGACGAAGCGGTGGGGGCGGGGTGACCCGAGGTGGCCCCTTTGGCTCTGATGTCGGGAAAGAAAACACGCCCAAGCACCTGGGACAGAAATCAAAATTCCGCTCGCGGGGTCGCCCCAGAAACTCAATGCTGCATCCGTGATCCGATAGGTTCACTACACGACCCCCGTCTCATTTCCGCAGCAACAACGTTGGATTGCGATGGGTGTGAGGATACGAATAGGACGTATCGAAGTTATAGGACCAACAGAACCTATCTTAAGGCGAGTCGCATACGTGATATCAGCCCTGTTTTTCCTATCGCCCCCATAAGTCCTATCAGCACCATAACTCCTATTCCTCTGTGCCTCTGTGTCTCTGTGGTTAATCGTCCTCTTCGTATTCCGGTTCGCAAGTGCATCCTGCCCGGGTTAAACCCGACTCAACGTCCCGCTGTATCCACCGAACGAATCGGTTTCGACGCCCAGCCGCTGCAAAATCGTGACGAACAGCTTCGCCAGCGGAAGCTCTTCCACTTCAACCTTACCCGTCCATCCGGCATCCGTGTCGATTCCAGCACCCGCCTGATTGTCTTCGTTTCCCTTGCCGAACTTGAGATACCGACCGTTGGAAAAGCCGAGATTCTTGCCACCGGCGGAAATGATCGGATAGTTGCGTGAGAGGTGGAAACTGCTCGAAGCAGATCCATGCATCGCCAGCGTGTTGTCCAGCAAATTCCCTTGGCCGGTCGGCTCGGGGGTCTCTTTCAGTCGCTGCACGAAGCGACCGAATTCCTCGGCCTGATACCGATTATACGTTCCCAAATTCTTCCAGCCGTCGGGCTTCTTAACTTCATGAGTCAATCCATGCGCCCCATTCATGCCGACGGCGAGTGAGAGCAGATCATGCGGGCCTTCCCCATTTTCTCGCCCTAACTGGAACGTCGCGACGCGAGTCGAATCACTCAGGAAAGCGAGATAGATCAGTTCATACATCGTCTGGAAATAGAGTCGGGCTTCTTTCGGCTCGGCCTCCAGATGCAGGTTCCGTACATCCACCTCCGGAATCGGCGTATCAATCCACCTTTGAGCCTTCGCCAGCTTCAGTTCGGTATCGCGGACGGCGTCAAGATATTGCTTGAGCGTCTCTTGATCGCGGCGTGAGAGTTGGCGGCCCAGTGATCGCGTATTCTCAATCAACAGATCCAGGGCACTCTTGCTGCGCGCCAGTCGAGCCGCCGCGTCTTTGCCGCTCGTCACAAACAGCATATCGAAGATTTCTTTGGGCTTATTCATCGCAGGAATCGGCCGACCTTCACGATTGAAGGACTGGGTCTGGGCACCACGCGGGCCGCCAACACCCCCATTGGTCGACATCACCAGCGACGAATGTCGCGTCAAATCGCCTGCGTGCTCGGCATACACCTGATCAAGAGAGATTGTATTTTGATAAGGGCCTTCACCGCCGACCGGTGCGCCAGTCAAATACTGATCGGCATTGGAATGCCCGTGAACCTGTCTCGCGGCAGGATGGGACAGCCCGGAATAAATCGTGATCTCACTGCGCAAAGGCTCGAGTACGTCGAGCACTTTGGTCAATTCAAAATCCTTTTCGCTACCCCGCGGGAACCAGCTCCAATCCTTCCAGGCAGGGTCTGTTTTAAGCGGTAAGCCGACACCATCCGGGTGGTAGACGCTGAGAAACCGTTTTGGCGTCTCTTCCTGGCCGGCCCCTCCCAGTGCAAAGGATTCAAACCAGGGCAAGGCGAGTGCCAGACCAGTGCCGCGAAGAAACGCTCGGCGACTCAACAAAACGGATTTGTGATTCATCATCTGTTCCTGATGCTTACTTCGAGTTGAAGAGGTTACTGCTGATAATCAGTTGGATCAGTTCACCCAGGCGATCATCCCGTTGTCGAAACTGTGAGGTCAAGCGGTCAATGTCAGCCCGGTCACCAAACGAAAGTGGTCTCCCCAGAGCGTACGCCGTCAGCTTATGCACGATCGCTCGGGCAAATTGATCTTGTCGGTCGACGAGCAAATACCGCTTGAGTCCCTCCATCCCCGCCAACGTCTGCCGATTGAACAGGTCTGACGTTGCATCAACAGGCTGGTTCTGAATGTGAGTCCGGTAGACGCCGAGGGCATCATAGTTTTCAAACGCAATTCCCCACGGGTCGATCCTGGAGTGACACGACAGACAAGCCGCTTTATTGCGGTGATCGGCGATCCGTTCTTTCAGTGTCATTTTCAGAATTTCCGGGTTGGTCAGGTCGACTTCCGGAACATTCGGCGGGGGTGGCGGTGGGGGATCGTCGAGGATTCGTTTCAGCATCCAGACACCTCGTTTTAAGGGATGCGAATCTTTGCCATCAGAGTTCATGGTCAGGATCGCAGTCCCCGTGAGCAGACCGCCGCGATGGGTTTCCGGGTTGATGGGGACTTTGCGGAAATGGGGCCCGTAAACCTGCGGAATCTGATAATGTGCCGCGAGCCGCTCGTTGACCAGGGCGTAATCGGAATGGATGAAGTCCATGATGCTGAGGTTGTGCTGCAAGACTTCGGCAAAGAAGGCGACCGGCTCTTGTTGCATTGCTTCTTTTAACGAGCTGTCTGTGACATGGGTCACACTATTCAGGCGATCCAACCCCAGCCATTGCTCGACGAAGTTCTGAGCGAATCGTTTTGAACGTGGGTCTGCCAGCATCCGGTTCACTTGACCCGCCAGAACTGCGGGATCTCTGAGCTTTCCCTGTTCCGCTTGTTTCAGCAGTTCATCATCAGGCATACTCGACCACAGAAACACCGAGAGGCGGCTGGCCAACTCGAGCTCGCTGATCATTGCCGGTTCTGGCGTCTCTTCCGCGGCCGCGCGTTGAGTCAAATAGAGGAACTCGGGGGTGGCCAGCGCCGTCGCCAGAACTTCCCGCATGGCATCCTCGAACGTCGAGAATCCCGGTCGATACGTGGCAAACAGGGACATGAACTGGTCGACTTCCTGCGAGGTGACAGGGCGACGCCAGACACGTCTCAGGAATCGACCGAGCACCTCGCGGCCATAGATTTCCTCGTTACTCTTGTTGTCGCTGTCGATGAAGATGTCGGTGTGAGTTTTCGGCGGCCATTGCTCGTAGAACGGAGCGCTGATTTCGATGTAGTCAATCAGAACCGCCAGGCGTTCTTCCCCGCCGTGCGCATTCGAGACATTGTGAATATGCAGGAACTCATCCCGTCGTGGAAATTCGGTCGCCAGTTTCCGGAAGGGATTACGCTGGATATCGCTCAGCGGGATATCGAAGTGAATCCACTGAGGGTTGTCGCCAGCTGCGGTCACCGGAATATCATGGTCACTGATGACCTGTGAGAAGTTGGCGTTGTTGCTGGTATGGGCACTGAAAATCAGACGCAGACTGGCATACTGGTCAGGGTTCATGTTTGAGCGGGCAACTCGCAGGCGAACTCGCATAATCCCTTCATCGGGAAGAAAGCGATCCAGATCCAGCTTCAGTTCGTTGGATGCGGGAAGTACCAACACCACGGGAGAAACCGCCGGAGTTTGCCCCGCTACCGCTGCGGGTTGAGGCAGCGACTTTCCCCCAGAGAAGTGCATCCCCAGGCCGGTTTCTCGATTGAGCAGGTGCTGCTGATTCCGGTGCTGGCGATAGCTCTCTTCGCTCGTGTTGAACGTCTTAGCCCCGTTTCCGGACGCCACCTTGTTGAGCTCTTCCTGCATCGAGATGATGTAGGTGACCGCTTGCGGACGTTCACCACTGACCGTGGCTCGCTTGAGTGCGTTCAGCCCAATCTCACGATAGGTCTCGAACTGCATGACAGACATCTGCAGCAATTCCGAGCTGTTCTTGAAACCATCCTCTGATGCGGTTTCTGGCGGCAGCTTGTTGGCGAGGGGATAGGGGAGACCCAGCAGGTCCTGTAATGCGTAGTTGTATTCGTACTTGGTCAGTCGGCGAAAAGAAGAATGGACCTTGCTGTTGCGACGAATGAGAGAGGCTTTATTCAGTTCGCCGCTAAGCCAATCGGTCATGCGGCCGCGGTCGATGTCAGCGAGTGCGTAATCGGGTTCGTCCTCGGGGGGCATGACCGAGTTGCTGATCACGTTATAAACCTCACGCCATCGCTCGACATCCGGACCGGTCAGCAGATCGGGATTGAGTTGATCGACACGCAGTCGACCCTCGGACTTTTCGGGACCATGACAGGCCAGGCAGCTCTTGTTGAGCAGCGGTGCCACCGACTTCTGAAAGTCTTCCAGGTTGACGACGGGGAGGACCTCGGAGGCTTCCGTCTCGGCGTGAGCTTCTTTGAGGAACCGGGATTTGACTCGCCCCAGCTCTTTGGCCGATTGCAAAGTGAGCAGAGCCTCTTGACCATCGACCGCCAGAATCGAGTATCCGATTCCGAGGACAAGGAGAATGGTGATCGATAGAGTCTTCATAGGCGATTTTTATCGGCTGCGTTTTGTACTTCGTCAGCGCCTGTGTGCAGTTTTCAGAAATCGGAGTGCAGACACAATGTGTTCATGCAGACAAACGTATCAGGCACGAATGGCACTGCCCGATACGCAGCTTGAGTTTACGTCAATGGTTCACTGTTTACAATTCCAAAGTGACGGGGCCAAAGTGGGGTCCACCCTGGACAGTGCGGAACAATTTTCGGAACCGCCGCATTCAATACCTGCTGGCAACTGCGAAATTCCAATCGCGGTGCCTTAATGAAAAGTTGAGTCCGGCAGGTACCAATCGGAGGCGCATGAACCGTCCGATCAAATGTGCCCCGAAGGATCACGTCACCGCGACCGCACTTCGGACAGCGATGACACGATGACGGCGCCGCGATCTGAAGATAAAATACACCCTCTTTTCCCCAGCAGCGCGTCGCGGCATAGCAATCAACTCCAAGGGTATGATACAATAAACTCATGTCCATTTCGAGTCTCTTGATCAAATGGTTTGCAATACTGTAATCATCAGACCGAGTTGGCCACCTTTTTCATACCCACACACCCTCACCCGCGCACTTGGTTTGTCGTTGAACCCTGTCGTCCAACAAACGGAAATTTCGATGACAATATTGAAAGATGAGTTGGAAGCTCCGGCAGATCAGCGTCGTTTTGGTATGGGTTGGGTGAGTGGCGTCGCAGCCTTCGTTCTGTCGGTACTTGCATTCGGGACCGTCATTTGCCTGCGGTATCCTGATCAGTTTGCCGCGATGGGACAACCCCTGTACAAATTTTTACCGATTCGATTGACGCTGCAAATTGGGATGATTGCGGCTTTCCTGCTGGCTTCGCTCAGTCTGGCCCTGCGGCGAAACAAAGTGCTCGGCACGACGTCGATGGCGATCATTCTCCTGGCGTCGGCGCTGGGTGGACCGCATGCGCAAACCGATTTCACTGGGGAATCGGATCTCTACCTGGGGCTGGACTTCTTCCTGCTAAACCTCGTGTTTTTAGGATTAGTGTTTGTTCCCATCGAAAGGATTGCGGGAAATCGCGCACAACCGATCTTCCGCACCGATTGGCGCGAGGATTTGCTCTATTTTCTGGTGGGCAGCCTGCTGGTTCAAGGTGTCACTTTTTTGTCAATTACTCCGTCAATGACGATTCTGAAACAGACTCAAGGAGCGAGCTTTCGTGATTTTGTTGCCGCTCAACCGATCGTGATTCAGTTTTTTGAGATCATGTTTCTCACGGATGTCGTTCAATACCTTGTCCATCGATTATTTCATCGCATACCGTGGCTCTGGCGGTTTCACGCCATCCATCATTCCGCCCCCGCCATGGATTGGCTTGCGTCATCTCGCATGCACCTCATCGAAGTGGTTTGTTTGAGGGCAACGACCGTGATGCCCATGTTTTTGCTGGGCTTTGCTCAACCCGCCCTCTACGCGTACATCGTGGTCGTCTATTTCTGGTCCGCAATGATCCATTCCAACGTCCGGTTGAACTTCCGCCTGATCGAACATTTCATCGTGACACCGAGATTTCATCACTGGCACCACGGTATTGAACGAGAAGCGATCGACGTCAACTTTGCAATTCACTTTCCCATTCTGGACCAAATTTTCGGGACGTTCTACCTTCCCGAAAAACAGTGGCCGTCAGGATATGGCGTGATCAACCCCAAGATTCCCCGAGGCTACTGGCAACAGTTTCTATTTCCGTTGATGTACTTTCGTCGCACCAAGCCTCTTGATTCGATTCATGACGCTACTCACGACTGACATTGATGCCGTTGTGTGGCTCACGCACGACTTCGAGCAACACGTCATGCGAGGGTTGGAGGCGGCATTGGAATTGGAAGAGATGCTTTTGACACGTTGCCCTGAAGAAATCTTTGCTGCAGAAGATGTCGGCGACGGGAATGATTGGATAGGATTCTTCAGTAGGACTCGGGAATCGGATGGACGGCGCAAAGGGCTTGTTGAGGTACAGT
>CAMBQP010000288.1 GCA_945869955.1 Schlesneria paludicola DSM 18645 | reverse complement strand
ACCGCGATTCGTTCGATCCGAATCGGCTGCGAAGAGTCTTCTGTCGACACCAGTTGATCGAGGTCCAGAACTGCAACGGCATCGTCCCCTGACAATGCAACGTAAACTTTTCGGTGAGTGGTGGAAACGACCAATCCACTCGGTTCCTTTCCGACCGCAAACGATTTGACCAAGCTCAGCCGGTTGCCGTTTCTTTTGATGACAGCGATCGCGTGATCCCGTTGCAGGTTGACCAAAGCCGTCGAGTCATCCACCCAGGCAACATCGATTGGGCTGCTTCCGACGGCCAGTTCATCGAGTAGCGCCAATTCAGGAACCCGGACCAGACTGACTGTTCCTGCCGTGAGATTGGCAGTCAGGCAGGCGGAACGGTCGTGTGAGATCGCCAGCGCTACAGGACTGCGATGAGCCTCTTCTGCAGCGGCAGGTGCCGCAGAGATGCCAAGTTGCCCCAACAGACAGACCACCAAAGTCCAGCGAATCACATTCATAGGTCGTCTCGAAGTGAATTTTTGTTTCGAATTATCGCACCCACGCTTTTGCAGATCTTCCGCAATCGGGGGGGTGACTGCAAGGTAAAGCTCAGCGGCCAGCAAGGGAAGAAGGAATTTTGCGCGTCGACGGGGATCATTCCCAGTGGAGGTTTTCAGATTTGTTCAGATCAGGGTTGTTGAGCGGGAACAAAATCGCTGACAGGAAATTCAGCGATTTTGTGTGAACCATCACAAAACGGAGCTTGTCTGGAATGTCCACAGCGACACAGCACGAAATTTTCTTTTCCACCCGTGTCATACTCCACACCCAGGTGATTCACGAGCTTCACAGGCCCCGTTACGAGTAGCGGACCCTGTTCCCGAACCTTAATGATCGCCTCATTCATCGCAAACCCTCATTCATCGCAAACCCTCATTCATCGCAAACCCTGGTTGTTCCCGAAATTTCCGTCAACCACTTCGCTCAATGACCCACCGATGTAATGTTCCTCGCAGGGTATATTACACGAGGGATCCCCGTGAATGAAGTGACGTATTCCGGACGAATCACTCAATTCGGTCTCGGCAGTTTTTCCAGATTCGTCTAAAATTCGAGTCGGAAGAAAACGGGGTGTCGAACGTCGCTGAGTTCGGTAGCATATTGTAAACCGAGTGATTCAAATCCAGATTGAGGACATTTCAGTCAAGGGAGTCTATCGATGTCACACCGAGGGCGTATTTTTTGTCCCGCCTGGGGCGTAATCACGCTGAGCATGATCACGCTGAGCCTGATATTGTCGAGCTCTGTGGCACACGGACAGCGTTCTGACCCGGCTCGGGAATCTCGCTATCGAATGGTGACCGAGTTTATCGAACGGGAAGGGATCACCAACACTCGCGTACTCGATAGTATCCGCCAGGTCCCTCGCCACGAATTTGTGACTCCACAACACCGCAGAGAATCGTATACCGATAGTGCTCTGCCGATTGGCTTCAAACAAACCATTTCGCCTCCGTTTGTTGTGGCTTACATGACCCAGACCATTGATCCCCAGCCGGAAGACCGTGTACTGGAAATTGGAACAGGAAGTGGATATCAGGCTGCGGTCCTTTCCAATCTGGTGAAAGCGGTCTATTCCATTGAAATTGTCGAACCACTGGGAAAGTCTGCTGCAGAACGTTTAAGCCGGTTAAAATATACGAACGTGAAAACGAAGATTGGCGACGGGTATCTGGGTTGGGAAGAGTTCGCCCCCTTCGACAAAATCATTGTGACTTGTTCTCCGGAAAATGTTCCGCAACCGCTGATTGATCAACTCAAAGAGGGGGGAATGCTGCTGGTTCCACTCGGCGAACGCTATCAGCAAGTCTTCCATCAATTTGAAAAAAAGAACGGGAAGCTGGACGAGAAAAAATTGATTTCCACCCTGTTCGTACCGATGACGGGAACCTCAGAGGAACAGCGAAAAGTCAAGCCGGACCCGCAGAACCCAAAAATCCTCAATGGTGATTTTGAATTGGACGAGAACCAGGATGGCTATGCGGATCATTGGCATTATCAGCGACTGACAACGTTGCTGGAAGAAGGTGCCCCTGAAGGGAAACGCTGCATTCTCTTTGATGCGCCGGATTATGGACGACTGTCTCAGGCTTTGCAGGCAGCCCCGATCGACGGATCCAAAATTGGCTCATTACAAATTCGCCTTCGGTACAAATCCGAAGAGATTAAAAAAGGAGAAGAGGCGCACGAGTTCGCCTCGGTTCGAGTTCACTTTTACGATGAAAATCGCAAGGAATTTGACCATCAGATGATTGGACCATTTATGGGAACTCAAGGCTGGACCACCATTACAAAAACGATCCCTGTCCCCCCCAAGGGACGTGAAATGATTTTCCGGATGGGGCTGAACGGAGCGACCGGAAAGCTTTGGATGGATGACTTGACTGTGACTCCCAGACCACGGTAGTCAAGAGCACGGTAGTCAAGACCACGGTAGTCAAGACCACGGTAGTCGGGACACGGTAGTTCTATGACGAGAAAGCCCCCTTGTGGACGATCTCTTAAGAAAGTGGTGCCGAGAATCCCTTGCGGTCATGCGAGAGCGACTGTGTGGGAAGTCGGAGGAAATTCCGTCAGCCAAAACCGATTATCAGGCCGAATGCGCGATTGGAATCGCCGCATTTGCCAAGTTATTGCAGTTGCGCTGGCCGCACTTGCGCTCGGCGGTCAGCGATTGCCTGCTGCTGAGTTGCTGTGATCCAACCACGATCGATTTTTCTTCTTTGGAGAACACCTGCCCGATCGAGCGACAATGTCGCCCCGAGGTTTTGGGCGCGATCCATGAATACCTGGTCTCGCTGCGGGGATTACCCCTGAACGGTCCGAGACGTTCTTCTCATGCGCGTCATCGGCATGGTATCTTCTATACACCCCGGTATGTGGTCCACGAAATTGTCCGTCGCACGATTGACCTGCAGTTGAACGAGCCCGAAACAGCGAATTCCGCGGGTTTGCAGATTCTGGATCCTGCGGCAGGCTGTGGTGCGTTTCTGATTGTTGCGCTGGAAACTCTGATCCAAAAGCGTTTGGAACGTTTGGTGTTGATTCCCCGCGCAATCGAGTCCGGGGATGTGATTGAGACCGAATCGGGATGGAGGCTGAGTTACGCCCAATGCCAGCAGATTCTGTTCAATCAGTTGTTCGGCGTTGATCTCGACCAAGCTGCGGTCGAAGTCACACAACGAACACTGTGGTTAATCGCCCTGGATTCTTGTGCGGAGGTAACGTTGCCTTTACGGCAGAAATTTCCCGCGACAGAACTTGGCCGAAACTTCAAATGTGGCAATGCGCTGACGGGTGAGCCATTCCGTTCGGTCGATTGGGATGCGGAGATGGCCAACGAGTCGGTCTCGAGTCCCTCGCACTTGGATTGGTCCAGTGAATTCCCCCAGGTGGCCGATGGTGGCGGATTTGACATCGTCATCGGGAATCCCCCCTACCGACGGGAACGGGCATTCAAGCGTGAGCTGGATGAAATTGGGGTCACACCACTCGGACAACGTTTTCGCTCGGCAAGAATGGATCTTTGGCACTATTTTTTTTATCGCGGCATCCAGCTATTAAAACCGGGCGGGCGTTTGTCGTTCATCACAACCTCGTACTGGATTCAGGGGACGGGGGCAAATCCGCTGATCCAGGTATTGCAAGAGGAAGTTCAACTGGAAGAGTTGTTTCTGCTGCGTAATCAGCCGGTATTCCCGCATGTCTCTGGTCAACATGTGATCTTTCGGATCAAAAAAACAACGTGTCATGACGGGATGACAACGATTAAAACCGTCCCTCGCGAGCTCGTAGCCTCTCCGGAATTATTCTTCACCCATCCGGACCGCGTGCAAACGATCGTGAAAACTCGATCGCAATTGTTTCGTGCCGGTCGTTTCGATGTCATGCCTGTGGCGGATCACCTGCTGGAAAAGCTGGAATGCCAGAGTCGACTCAGCAATCTTGGAATAGTTCGACAGGGGATTGCTGAAAACCCTGCCACGATCAATCGTCGGACCATCGAGCGATTTCCGCAAGCAGCAAGTAGCGCGGGTTGGCGTTTGGGAGAAGGTGTCTTTTCATTAACATCCATCGAAGCGGAAAAACTGGCGGAAGGGGACGGCGAACAAAACCTCTTACGTCCGTACCACGACCTGTGTGATCTGGATCGTTACTGGGTAGCCCGACAGCCTTCTCGGAAATTGATTTATTCCACACGCCTGACGTGTCCTGATATTCACGACTATCCGATTTTGCACCGGCATCTTTCCCGGTTCCGTCCCGTTCTGGATTCGCGACGTGAGACTTTGAGAGGTCATAATGGGTGGTGGCAACTGCACTGGCCACGGGACGAGGGGATTTGGCGCGTTGATAAACTGGTGATTCCGCAGATGGCGGTTCGTCCCAGCGTGGTTCCCGTCTTTGGGGCATCCTACTTTTCGTTCAGTGCCAATGTGTTTGTCCGCAATTCCACAGCAAAGGAAGACCTGCGTTACCTGTCGGCACTGTTGAATTCTCGCGTCTTATGGTGCTGGTTTGATCATCGTGCCAAGCGACGAGGGGTTGGCCTCGAACTGAATGGGCATGTGTTGAATGACGCGCCGATCCGCCGAATTGATTTCGATGATCTTGACGAGGTTCGTCAACATGATCAACTTGTGGCTCTCGTGGATCATCGGCTGAATTGCTCGCATGTTCTGCGCGAACAGTTGACAGCATCGGAGTCTCGGGAATCGGTCGAACGCGAAATTTTTCAGCTTGAATCGCAGATGGATTCTCTGGTCGCGGCGTTATACGGACTGGACGAGGGTGAATTTCAGCGAGTGAATGAGTTGACCGCTCATGACCCCTTCTAACGGGTAAAACGCAGACAACCCGACCCGCACAAGGGGGATCGGGTTGCCGGGTTTCGTGGTGGGCCGGGTCGCTCCGCCACGAATCAATCACAACCATCTCATTTAGTTTCGCGAGGTGGTTGGGACGAGTGTTGTCGCTCGTTCTGCAGACCGCAGGACGGGACTTCCCGTATCAGGTCGGGTGGAAGCGGGGCCTGTTCTTGGCTCTTGAAAATTCCGAAATGGAGTGAGAACGTCGTCCGGTGAAAACGGCTGGATGGAATTGGCCGTGGCAAACCGTTTGCGAGCCTCGCCACAACTGCGGGCCGAGACCTCAAAAAATTCCTGTTTTCGTTGTTTTGAGATCCCATCGAGTTTATTCCCGGTTTGCTCAACCCAGCCAGGATGTTTCACCATGGCCTGCGACATCAAGTGGACGAACAGTGTCATCTGCTTAAAGTTGCGATCCGCGATGCTGTGACTGACCGGAGCGATGACTCGCGCAGCCGCTTCGACCGCGTGTGAGGGAAACTCGACAAATACATCACCGGTGTGTGTGCCGATGATTCGACCTTCCTGGTCTTTCTCGAACGACGTTTGCAGTCGCATCAGTGAGCGAGCCACAATCGGTTTGGGAAGCAGGGGGCTTTTGAAAGCACCATCACAATGGATAATGGTATCTGTCGGGGTTTGGAGCAACAGTTCAACATCTCCAACGGATCCGTCTCCTGCATCCGCGTGATATTTGTGCTCGGTCGTTTGTTGCAGTTGAAATTGTGAGATATCCATAGCTCGCCATGTCGCGACTGCGACATCCGGATTCCGCACAAAATAGTCGTATACCGCCGGATCGCACTCAAACGAAACGGTGGGCAGACGACGAAACATCCCGAGATTTTTTAACACCAGTTGCGATTTCTGTTGCGCGTCGGGAGAAAGCCGTTCTAATTTCAAGTCGGCGATCGATAACTTTCGCACAGCCGATGTCGACGTCCCCGGTTTCAAGACGGTTAACCCCGGGTACTGGGCTCGTTCGTCCTGTTCGGATTCTTTCGTGGCCGATTCTCGAGCTGAAGTTCGCGAGTTGAGTTGGGCCACCGCTTCGGTCAAATCCAGATCCTCTGCCGCAGCAACGCTGATTGCCGAGAGACAGATCGCCGCGCCAGCCAGTGCAGTGCGCAGCCATCTTCCTCGTTGAAACGAGAATGGCATTCCGTGATCCCCCGTGTGTCCTGTCGTGACGGAGTCATTTGACATCCGTACTTGATCGTGGCTTTTTTCTTGCCGATCCCCCGGCGTTGCCTTGCCCTGCGAAACTCCCATTGATTTCCGATCGGGGAGTTACCGGGTGGCGAACTGATTCATCGGCACAATCACTACGACCCCGACAGTCATAATAATTTCTCGTGAACCGCTTGTTTTAATGGTGTTTTTGAGAATTCAGCAGCTGGCAAACTCATGAGAGAAATGTTTTAAAACGGCAGCGATTCTCAGAGCTGGTCGCAATAGTACCGCTAAAGTCACCGCAGATTTCCATCATTTCTACGTGATGCACCGCAGTAAAATTCTGGCGATCGGTCTTGTCCAAATCCCTCGGAGCAAGCACGAGGTGAAAAGCCTCGTCGGTTGACTCACTTCGAACACACAACGAACATCAGAGGGAACAGCAAGCGAGAATGCATGAGGTTCGAATTTGGCAGCAGCTCAAACCTTGATCATGAAGACCGGTAGAATCCAGAATGGGGATTGCTGGG
>CAMBQP010000287.1 GCA_945869955.1 Schlesneria paludicola DSM 18645 | reverse complement strand
TTTCGGTTTCTCTTGCAGGACAAAGCGGTAAGACTGATATCGCTCGACGGCTTTTCCCGCGTCTTCCCAACTGTAAGGATAGTGACCTAAGTGATAAAGCCGCATTTGCATATCAACGCAAATGTCAATCCCCGCATCGCGCAAGCGTCGGCTAAACGAGAAGTCTTCGCAAAGATAAATCATCTGGCTGCCATCGGGAACGATCATGGGCATAAAGAACGGAATCATTCCGAATGACTCATTTGTTGCGCAGAGCGGAAGCGGTCCGGATTTGGCGACAAGTTCGTACGCTTTACGGCGTACCAGTAACATTCCCCCTGGTGCATAAATGGCTTTTTTAAACGGGGCTCCGACACCAAAGTGCATCGTTTCTCCTGGATTGACCATCAGTTGTACTGCTAGTTCCCGAACTCCTTTTTTGGCGTAGACTCCCGTGATCACCAAAGGGGGGCCACTCAGTTCTGCGGGGAGTTGCAGGCCGGACGCGCGAATGTCTGAGTATGTCCAGCGACGAAGTCGATCCACTTCATCGGGATCGAAGAGGATATCGGCATCAATCCAGAGCGTCTCATCAAAACCCTCAGAGAGCGCCTGAGTCGCGAGGCGACTACGGGCAAAATCGATTGCAGAACAGCCATAGGACCTCCAGACGACATAACCACGTCGTTCGAGTTCTCGTAACGCGACCTCGGTTTGCGGTTCGATATGATTTCCCACGGGAACAAGCACAACACACGAACTGGTGGCGGAATTCATCGGAAATCAATCCTCAATAACGGTCGGAATCTTTTGCGTGCGGGGGGGAATCAATGGTATTTTGGTCCTGTCAATCGATTTTCCGAGTCGATCTCGAAAGTGGTCCCTACGATCTTCAAAACTCTCACCGTGCCTCTACGAAAATTATCGATGAAATCGTTTTCTCATTGCCCCCCTCTCTTGGACTCGCAGAGAATCCATGGGCAGAGAAATTTTCTAGCGAGATGGATTTGGTTCCATTAACCCCTTCCAGCGTGAATCCTGCCGGAGTGCCATAAAATCGGGTTCTCCGCGGAGATAAGCCCTGTCTTGAAATTCTTTTGCAACCGCGGATTCGAGCAGCGACAAGGCGTGTTGTTTCCAATTTTCGATGGCCACCGAATCAGGCTCGATTGAAAGACTTTCCGCTTCAGCCGATACGGACCAGACTCGAGCAAGGTCGATCAAATATTCCGCATCATTTAGATGGAATCGCGCTTCAATGGTCTGGGCCAGTTCCACCGCTTTCGCAGGCGGGCCACTGAAGGGTGACACGAGGGCGAGCGCAATCTGCCTGGTAACAACCTCGCTATCGACGTTGAGCATTTGCTGGGCGATCAATTTTGACTGCATCGAAATCTCTCGGGCGCGGGGCAGGTCGCGGTACCTGAGTATCCCTGCCAAACGCATTAACGAGATGTGATGTCGATTTCGTCGATCTTCGAGTTGTGGATTATCGAGGTAAAGCAATCGAGTGATTTCTGCGGATTCTTCATATCTTTCGCACGCGACATCGATTTGCCCTCGTTGCCGCGCGAGGTCTCCGGCGAACATGAGCGCCAATGAAAGTTTCAGGTGGCTATCGACTTTTCCGAGCGATTGATCAGATTCAACCACCTTACGAATGTTTTTGAGAATCTGATCCTGTTCCCGTTCGGCTTCCTCTGTGCGACCAATTGAAGCGAGTAGTACGGTCCTGATTTGATCCTGATCGGCAACCATGGCGCGAAAATTCTGTTTCTGTTGCTGCCAATTCTCCTCACTGAGTCCCTGGAATTGCCCTTTCCTTAAAATGGACATCGCCCGGTCAAAGTGGTCAAGTGCCTGGTCGATGACTTGGAACCCCGCTTGAACCCGGCCAAGTTTTTTTAGCTTCAATGCTTGCTGATAGCCTTGAATCATTACCTCGGTATGAATTTTCAACTGGTTTTCGGGGCTATGTTCTGTTTCTGTTGGGTTTGAATAGGGGTTTGCCAGGATATCATTTAGTAGATTCATGGCTTCTTGACCGCAACTCAGTACTTTTTCCATATCACGGCGAACATTCACACGAGCATTGGCCTCGTAATAGAGAAGTGTGGCCAGGTTGTAACGGGTCGAGTTGGTACCTTGTGATTGATTCCGTTTTCGCAGTATCTCTTCGGCAGATTCGATATAAACAATCGCTTGAGAGGAATCGCCCAATTCGAGAGCCGTCTGATACTGTTCTTGCAGTACGCGTGCCTTCTCCAGTCCTGTGTTGAGTTCGCTGTCACCGGCTTCGTCGGGTAAGCTGTCAAGTTGCTTCGAGGCGGTTTTCAGCAGTTGTTCTCGAATTGGACGGAGTCTTTCTTCCGTTGACGGGATTTTTTCACGTATTGCAAACAGCATTTGTGCAATCGAGTCTTTCGCCGCGACGGCGCGTTGATATGCGAGTTTCGCACTTTCTTTCGCCTCGGCAGCTCGTTCTTCGGCGAGATTGGCATTCTGCACCGCTCGCACTTCGGCAAGCTGGGCTGCCTTTTTTTCCGCCTCGATCGCGATGTTTTTACCAGCGAGTATTACCGCCGACCAGATACTGACCGAGAGTGTCATCAGGATTGAGGCCGCAGCGATGGAAACCATCGTGGCAAGTCGAGGATTCCGTCGGCACCAACGAGCGGCTCGTTCGAGTGAGCTGATGGGTCGGGCAAGAATTGGCTCATTGCCTAAGAACCGGCGAAGATCGGCTTCGAACGCAGCACAGTTTTCATATCGGCGAGCTGGTTCTTTTGCCATGGCCTTAAGGCAGATGGTTTCCAGATCCAGGGGTGTATTCGGCTGCAATTGACGGATCGTCAGAGGGTCTCGTTCCATCACTTGTATGATCACATCAAGTTGACGTCCGACAAAGGGGGCGCGGCCCGTGAGCAGGTAATATAACGTGGCTCCGAGCGCATATTGATCCGAATGTGGTCCGATCAAGGACTGATCTCCGCGCGCCTGCTCAGGTGGCATAAAGCTCGGTGTCCCCATTATTTGGCCATCGACTGTTTTATGGTCGGATTGCCCACTCACCGAATCTTTAGACTCGGCGATTTTGGCAAGCCCAAAGTCGGTGAGCTTGGGCTGATCTCCCTCGCCAACGAGCACGTTTGCAGGCTTAATATCTCGATGAAGCACACCTTGGTCGTGGGCATATGCGACCGCAGCTGCCAAACGGGAAATGATTCTGGCCGCTCGCAGGGGATCGAGCGGTTCTTTGGTTGAAATTTCTGCAAGATTTTTCCCCTCGACCAATTCCAAGGCGAACCAGGGTACACCCGCCTGCTCGCCATATTCATAAATCTGGACGATACCGGGATGTCTGAGCGTCGCGATCGATTGTGCTTCAAGATGAAAACGAGACATCAGGTCTTCGTTTCCATCGGCCCTCAGAATCATCTTCAGGGCCACTTCACGGTAAATTTTGGAATGCCGTGCACGATAAACCACCCCCATCCCGCCCCGTCCAAGCTCGCCAATGATTTCGTAGGGCCCAATCATCGCCTCGGATTCTGGGCGAGTTTGAGTAGAGTGAGAGTCGATTGAAAAATCCGTCGTTCCTAACTCGCGAGCCGTCTGTTGATCCGCATGCGGTGAACGAAGGTCCTCGGAATGGATTACAAGGGTCTTTTCCTGGTCCGATAATTCGGTGTCGTGCAGAGGGCTCAAAATTGTTTGCGGATCGGATTCATCAATCGTGGGAAGAATGATTGTCCCCTCGAAGTCGAAATTCGTTGCCGCTGCAGATTTCGTGGAATCGAAAATCTCGTGAACTCTCTGGACTTCACCTGATGCGAGCTCAACGCTCGTTTTCTCATGCGCAGATGGCGCTGCGGGGTGATGTTGCAGCGTGTTGTCGATGTGGCGAGAATTGCCCGCAGATTCAACTTGTTGTGCCGATTCCTGATTCAAAATGAATGTGGCATCGTTTTGGTCGTCGTGTGAGCCAACGTTAATTTCGATCATGTTGAATCCTCGAAAACATTGCACGAAAAAAAATCAGCAGAAAAAATCGCTTTGAAATATGTTCGAATCAAAATGAATAATAGCGCATTCATCCCGTTGTAAGCAAGGTGGTGGTTCAATCTCAAATCCTTACAAAATTCGCAAATTGCGATTTTCAAAACGCGTGGATTTCCGTTTTCCATCCCCTTCTGCACGTCGATTTCTCGATGACAGAATTGATTACGGAGTAATATTCTTGTCGTGCTTCTGCGAGGATTTAATGGCCGCGGAACTGCGGAAGCACAGGGACCCTTGGTTTTATCCAACGTCTGGTGATCAGGGAATGCAGAAACGAAACAGGATCGACCCGTCATGAACGACCGGTCGATCCTGTTTCATCAGAGGATCTTTTTTGGGTGATCAGCCCCAACCCGCTTGCTACTTGCCCAGTTCCGCGGCCAGCGATTCGGCTCCGTAAATCGATTTCATCGCTTCGATGATCGATGAGGAATGGACCGATACAGCACGGTTCTGGGTTTCATCGAAGATAAAGTCTCCGACGAGCGATTGGATATTGCCGTCGAAAATGATGCCGACGAATTCTCCCGCTTGGTTGATCACCGGGCTGCCCGAATTGCCGCCAATGATGTCACACGTCGAGACGAAGTTGAACGGCGTCTTGGCCTGGATTTGCTCGCGCCGCTGGTGCCAGCTTTTTGGGAGCGCCCAAGGGGATTTGTTGGCATGCTTTTCGGCATGTTCGAACGCCCCACCCATGGTTGTCAACGCGGGGATGTTCTTGCCATTTTCGACGTACCCTTTGACGGTGCCGAAGGATAACCGCAGCGTAAAGGTGGCGTCGGGATAGCGACTCGGGCCTTCGATTTCAAACAGGGCCCGGGCAATCTGAGCGTAAGCCTGACGCTCGACTTCCATCACTTGTTCTTCGAACTTTTTACGCACGGCCCGCGATTCGGGATCAACCAGCAGAGCCAGCTTGATCAATGGGTCCTGCGATTGCGCGATCGCAGCTTTACCACCTTCCGCCAGTTTTTTTCGTGCGGCGACATCCTGCAGTTTTGAACCACCAATCAGCTCTGCCGCTCTGGTGGCAGGTCCCTTTCCATCCAGCACCTTCTTCACGATCGGATGATCGCCACCCAATTGTTCGGCGAGGTATCCCAGGCTGTCCGTTAATTTAGCCAGTTCGAGATCTTCGTGAATCGGCGCGGTTGAATAAAGCTTTAGTTCGAGTGACGATCTTCCAGAATCGCCGTATTCGCGTAAACGTTCAGGATTGGGCTTGGAATTTTCTTCTGCCAGCCGGACCAGAGTTCGCGCGATGGAAAAGAGTTCTCCGCTTAGCCCTTGTCCGGATTCCAGTACGCTGTACTCGGAACGGATTTCTGCCTGAACTTTTTTGGCCTGTTCGATCCGGCTCCACGCGGTGCCGTAGGTTGCCTTGAGTTTGGGGTCGGCTTCGATGCGGGCTCGAAGTTCCTTCTCTGCCATTTCTTTTCGGGCCATGATGGTCGCATCTTGCAACCCGGCAATTTGACCGAGTTGCGCCTTGCGGCTGTTCTGGATTCCAAACAGGTCTTCCTTCCCAATCCGGGCCTGTTCTTCACCCCGCTGAGAATACTGTTGCAGCAGCACTTCCATGCGGCGGAGAAAATTCAGCACACCCGGCAACCGCAGGTCCCGATTGAACTTCAGTGCCGCCATGGTATTCAGCCGACTCGTCCGACCGGGATGCCCGGAAACAAAGACCAGTTCTCCTTCTGCGGCCCCCGCTTTGCTCCACTTGAGAAAATGTTCAATCTTGGCAGGCTGGTCATTCTCATAGGCTCGGAACAGGCAGACATCCAGGTCATAACGGGGATATTCAAAGTTGTCGGGATCGCCACCAAAAAAGGCAATGTCGAATTCAGGAGCCCAGACCAGGCGGATATCCGTATATTTCTTATAGCGGTACAGATGATACTGTCCCCCCTGATAAAGCGTGACCACATCGCTTCGCTGGCCGGTTTTATCGAGCGATTCTTTTTCGATCGTCGACATGATCGCACGGCGAGCACCGAACGCCTCGGGTGCTGACATTTCAGGTTTCACGGCGGCATTGACGCGAGCGGTCACGTCTTCGATCGACTGCAGAACGTTCAGTTCCAGATCGGGTGCCTTGGGCTCTTCGGCGAGTGTTTTGGCCCAGAATCCATTTTTGTAATAATCTTGCTCGGCGGTGCTGATCTTCTGCAGGGTGTCGGCACCGACATGATGGTTCGTCAGGACGAGGCCGTTCGAGGAAACAAACGAACCGGATCCTCCCGAGTTGAACCGGACGGACGACTTCATCACATGATTGACCCAGGCATCTGTTGGTTCAAATCCGTATTTGTCCTTGAGTTGCTGGCGTGGCAAGTTGTTGAAAACCCACATCCCTTCGTCAGCAAATCCGGTCGAGGCGATTACCGCCAGCACGAGCGCACCCATCAGTGTTTGAGTCAGTGTCTGGGTCAGTCGTTGGGGGAAAAAAACGAAGCGAAATCGCATGGGGAACTCCTGCCAGTTTGAAAGCCTGCAACCAATCTCGAAATTCCGAGAATCGTGCGAGAATCCTCGCGGTTGAATCCTCGATCCTTCGAGTCTCTCTTCA
>CAMBQP010000286.1 GCA_945869955.1 Schlesneria paludicola DSM 18645 | reverse complement strand
GGGACCGACGACCCCGTCCACGCCTGCGAACCCGTGCAAAAATGTTGTGGAATTCCGAATATTTCTATCTTGGTGCAGAATTTGAAGAACCCCATGTCTGGGGGACACTCACAAAACATGATTCGGTGATCTTCTTTGACAACGATTTTGAATTCTTCATTGATCCGGATGGGGATCATCACGAGTACTACGAATTTGAAATGAACGCATTGAACACCGGCTGGGATCTGTTTCTGCCTCGTCCGTACAAAGATGGAGGTGTAGCGGAAAATCGCTGGGAAATTCCGGGATTGCTCACCGCAGTTCATATCGACGGAACCCTGAATGATCCCTCAGATCAGGACAAAGGCTGGTCGGTGGAAATTGCGATTCCGTGGGGGGCGCTCCAGGAATTCGCCCATCGTCCCGCTCCCCCCCGCGATGGTGATCAATGGCGAGTCAATTTTTCGCGGGTGGAATGGCAGCATCAGATCGTTGACGGAAAATACCAAAAGGTTCCCAACACCAAAGAGGACAACTGGATCTGGTCACCACAGGGGATCATCGACATGCATCGGCCCGAGCGTTGGGGCTATGTCCAATTTTCGACAGCTGCCCCGGGGGGAGTCCCGTTCAAGCCCGATCCGGCACTTGCGGGCCGCGATGCACTCGTCGGAATTTACCACCTGCAAAAAGCCTTTCAGGAAAAGCAGGCGCGCTGGGCAACCAGCCTGGAAGAACTGGGGCTGGATCCCGCACAACTCAAGCAAGCGGGATTCGTTTCCTTAAAACCGACGGCAGCCGGTTATCGTGCCGTAGTCGAGGTTCCTGGCGAGGGGAACGCGAAACAGCCATGGGCAATTCGGCAAGACTCGCGACTCCGTCGATATCATGCGGATCGGGACGAGCTGAGCGATACACTCGAACGTCTCTTGAGCGAGCAGGCCAGCGCCTGGAATCGGGGGGATTTAGATTCGTTTATGGAACACTATTGGAAGTCGGACGAGCTGACATTCAATTCGGGTGGCAAGACGACGCGCGGCTGGTCGACCACCAAAGCCCATTATCAGCGTCGTTACCCGACGCGGGAATTGATGGGGAACCTCTCGTTCGGTGCGATCGAAGTGACACCGCTGGGGGCTTCCGCAGCACTGGTGCTGGGGCGATGGAATCTGGAGCGGAAACCGGCCTCTCTTGGCGGTAACTTTTCGCTGGTATTCCGTCAAATCGAAGGGATGTGGGTGATTGTTCATGACCATACGTCACTGCAAGCCGAGTCTGAGCCGGCCGGGGAACTGCCGCAGGGAGTGCAGGGGGCGCTCGATCGAGCCGGTCAGAATCGCGAGCAGCTGCAGCGTGCCTTGACCGAGGTTCCCGCCGCACAGCGGGTTGGGATGCAGTTTTTAATTACTCACATGCCTGACCGGGATTTGAAGAATCTGACCGCCGATTTTCTGTTGGAAAATGTGCAGCTCGCCTATCAGGCTTGGGAAGAATCTCCGTGGAAGAATGAACTGCCACAAGAAATCTTTTTGAATAACGTGCTCCCTTATGCCAACATCAACGAAGGGCGAGAACGCTGGCGAAAAGAGTTTTATGAACAATTCAAACCGTTGATCAAAGCGGCCAAAACTCCGGCTGAAGCGGCCGCGATCCTCAACCAGCAAATCTTTCCGTTGCTGAAAGTCCGTTATTCGACGCAACGTCGTCGAGCGGATCAAAGTCCTGCGGAATCGATCAAAACGGGGTTGGCCTCCTGTACCGGACTTTCAATCCTGCTGATTGACGCCTGTCGCGCCGTCGGTGTCCCCGCTCGGTTTGTTGGAACGCCGCTCTGGACGAACAAAACCGGAAACCATTCCTGGGTCGAAGTCTGGGATCAGGGTTGGCACTTCACGGGTGCGGCAGAACCTTCGGGGAATGCACTGGATCAAGCCTGGTTTCTTGGAAATGCCTCGACCGCCTTGCGTGATGATCCGCAGCATGCCATTTATGCCGTCAGCTTCAAGCGGACGCCGCAAAAATTTCCGCTCGTGTGGGACGGGGAAATCGATTATGTCCGTGCGGTGAATGTCACCGACTTTTATACTCGACGAGCCGAAAAATTGCCCGAGGGGATGGTTCCGGTGCTGTTTTGTGCGTTGGAAAAACGCGGTGGCGATCGACAAAGAGCGTTCCTGAAGCTGACCGACACCACGGGCAAGGTGGTGTTTGAGGGGCGCACGAACGATGAATCGTTTGATGCGAATGATCACGTTCGAGTCCTGCTTCAGCGGGGGGCATCGTACATGGTCGAACTGAAAGCCGGGGATCGGCGGATCGTCCAGGCGATCCAGGCCGAACCACAAGATCGGCCACAGACCTTTGATCTCTCGGCAGCCGAGGTGACGGATGCCAATCCGCCCCGCATCGAGAGCACGAACTCGGTCGCTCTGGCGGGACTCAAACAATTTCTGTCAGTGGGCCGCAGTGAGCGTCGGCCGTTACAGGAAGAGCCGTTTGCGAAGGTCGCGTTATCACGCGATGAAGCGACTACGGCGAAAACGCTACTTTGGGACGATCATGTTGCGGGTATCCGTGAGTCTCGCGAGGCCGAGATGACCGCACGAGAGCTGACCGACGGCGAACTCAAAATGCCTTTCTACTACGAGATCTTCGGTGAAAAACCGAAGGAAGGACGTAGCCTGTACATTTCAATGCACGGGGGTGGAGGAGCTCCGAAACAGGTGAATGATCAGCAATGGGAGAATCAGAAAAAACTGTATAAGCTGCAGGAAGGGGTTTATCTGGCCCCCCGTGCAGCGACGAACACCTGGGATCTGTGGCATCAGGGACATATCGACCGCTTCTTCAGTCGTTTGATTGAAAACCTGATTGTGTTTGAAGACGTGAATCCCGATCGGATCTATTTGATGGGGTATTCGGCAGGAGGAGATGGGGTTTTCCAGTTGGCACCGCGGATGGCAGATCGGCTGGCGGCGGCAGCGATGATGGCGGGGCACCCGAATGAAACCTCGCCTCTCGGGCTGCGGAATCTTCCGTTCAACATTCAGATGGGAGGTCTCGACGCCGCCTACAACCGGAATCGACTGGCGCGGGAATGGGAGCAGAAGTTGGGTGATCTGAAAAAATCGGATCCAGATGGCTATCTCCATCAGGTCAAAATCTATGAAGACAAAGGGCATTGGATGGATCGACAGGACGCGGTGGCGATCCCCTGGATGGCGGAATTCAAACGGAACACCTACCCAACCCGCGTGGTCTGGAAGCAGGACGATGTGAGGCACGATCGCTTCTACTGGTTAGCGGTGGATGCCAAGGAGATTACTGATCGAGCCGAGGTGATCGCGACTCGGAATGGTCAGCAGTTCGAGATTGAGTCGGACGGGATTCCACGATTAGCGATCCGACTGAATGACCAGATGTGCGAACTCGACAAGCCGTTAGAGATCCAGGCGAATGGTAAGCCGGTCTGGAACAAGCTGGTGACAAGAACGATCGGCGTGCTGGCGAAGACATTGGAAGAATATGGGGATCCCGCCAATCTGTTTGCTGCGGAAGTCTCGTTGGAAATTCCGCAGCGGGAGTAAAGTCAATACCCCCTGTTCCACTCGGCAGGCAACCCAGGCTGCGGCAAAACGTGATGCGTCTCTCCGCAGCCCTGTTGCCCTGGATTTGATATACTGGTGGAAGTCACGATGGGCAACAGAGGCTTAGTATGAGGTTTCGCAGCATGTTAAGCAGCATGAGAAAATATCTCGCCCTGATCGGCCTGAGTTTGGTACTGATCGTACCAGGCTTTTCGGTCCGTGCAGCAGGTGGTAACGAGGGGGACGAGTTCTTCGAACAAAAAGTTCGTCCGCTGCTGGTCGCCAAATGCTTTGAATGTCACGGCGAGACGGAACCGGAAGGGGGCTTGCGACTCACCTCGCGCGTCCACCTGTTAAAGGGGGGAGACAGTGGTCCTGCCGCCGTATTGAAACAGCCGGACGGGAGTCGACTGCTGCAGGCGGTTTTGCAGACCGGCCCGCTGAAGATGCCTCCCAACGGCAAATTGACCGACGATGAAATCGCGCTGCTGGCGCGGTGGATTGAGTTGGGAATTCCGTGGCCGCAGTCGACGGGTCCCGTGGTCGTGCGGAAAGAATTTGCGATCACGGCTGCTGATCGCGAACACTGGTCTTTCCGAACACTCGTCGATCCCCCGGTACCGGTGGTTGCAAACACCGACTGGCCGCAAACGGGGATTGACCATTTCATTCTGGCTAAGCTGGAAGAAGCCCAGGGGACACCGTCTCCCGCCGCAGATCGAAGAACGTTGTTACGCCGGGCGACCTATGATTTGACCGGACTCCCTCCGACGTGGGATGAAATCTCCCAATTTGTGAATGACCCGGCTCCCGTCCGTGAATCGTTTCCCAAAATTGTCAATCGCCTGCTGGAATCACCTCGTTATGGCGAACGCTGGGGACGACACTGGCTGGATGTGGCCCGATTTGCCGACTCGAAAGATGGAGTGCTGATGTATGGCGACGACCGAGTGCGGCCGTATGCGTATACCTATCGTGACTATGTGATTCGGGCCTTGAATGAGGATACCCCCTTTGACCAGTTCGTCCGCGAGCAATTGGCTGCCGACCTGATTGAGCCTCCCGTGGAGCCCTGGCGGTTAGCGGCGATGGGATTCCTGACACTCGGGCGAATGTACGATAACAATCTCCACGACATTATTGACGACCAGATCGATACGGTGACGCGCGGATTCCTGGGGCTGACGGTCGCCTGTGCCCGTTGTCATGATCATAAATATGATCCCATTTCGACTGCCGATTATTATGCGTTGTATGGGGTGTTTGCAAGCAGTGAAGCCCCCCTGGAATTGCCGCTCACCGTGACGCAGATCTCTGCGGAAGCAGCGGAGTTTGAACAACAGGCCAATGCGAAACGGGAGGAAATTCGCAAGTTTCGCGATGAACAGTTTACCTTGCTTTCCGACACCGCGCGACAGCGTGTCGGTGATTACCTGGAACGCGTCGCCACCACGAAACCCGATCCCCTGGAAACGGCGATCTTCTTTCTTTCGCTTGCTCCAGAAGATCTCAGGCCCCCGGTGATTGCCCGGTGGCGAAAGTATCTGGACCAACGTGCGACTCCCGATGACCCCGTATTCGGTCCGTGGCATGATTTCATGGAAATCCCTGTGGCGACCGCCACGCCGAATGCGACCGCTGAACAACCGGTGGAACCCGCAGCCGCTGCTGACACCGCTGCTGCTACGGCTGCTGCTGCTACGGCTGCTGCTGCTACGGCTGCTGCTTTTGTCCAAGCGTCCCGAGAGATCGTCGAGCGATGGACGGCCAAGCCGGCGGGAACGGCCAGCGGCCAAATCAATCCCCGACTGCGTGAAGCATTGCTGAAGACTCCGATTGCCTCGCGCGGGGAGGTCGCGAAGGTTTATGGCGATTTATTGAAACAGATTGATACCGAAGCCAAGGCCTTGGCCAGTTCCGCCGAAAACACCTCGACCCACCCGCTGGATGAGGCGCAGCGGCAGTTACTCGATGTCCTTGCCAGTCGTGAGAGTCCCACTTATTTTCCCAAAAGTCAGACGCGGCGTTACATGTCGCGGCAAGAGACCGACCAGTTCGGCGGCAAGTTACAAGAACTGGACCGGATGGCGGTGAAGGGGGCTCAAGCACCGCCGCGAGCCATGTCGCTGGTCGATGCGGAAACACTGTTCGACCCGCGGATCTTTGTTCGTGGCAATCCGACGACCCTGGGCCGACGTGTTCCTCGGCAATTTATCGAACTTCTGTCACCCGTTCCGCACACTCCGTTTGTTCAGGGGAGTGGGCGGCTGGAACTGGCCCAATCGATTGCCTCGCCAAGCAATCCGCTGACGGCCCGCGTGATCGTGAATCGGGTCTGGATGCAGCACTTTGGCGAACCGCTGGTGGCGACTCCGAGTGACTTCGGAAAACGGAGCACTCCTTCGGTCCATACCGCGCTGCTGGACCATTTGACCTCGCAGTTTTTGCGGAGCGGCTGGTCGCTGAAGGAGCTGCATCGCATGATCATGAATTCCCAAGTCTACCAGCAAGCCTCGTCGCAGGATGCCACGGGACTGACGGGGACCGATCATGAGAATCGGTTGTTGTCACGAGCGAATCGGCAACGACTCAGTTTCGAAGCGATGCGCGACACGTTGTTGGCCATTTCGGGGCGTTTGGAACACCGCAGTGGTGGCCGACCGGTTGAGATCACCAATCCTCAAAGTCGCTGCCGGACGGTGTATGGGATGGTCGATCGGCAGAGCCTGCCGGGGATGTTTCGAGACTTTGATTTTGCGTCACCCGATCAATCGGTGGAGCGTCGTCCAAGGACGATGGTCCCTCAACAGGCACTGTTTTCGTTGAATTCGCCGTTCGTAATTGAGCAGGCCAAGGGTTTGGCAGCACGCCCCGAAGTGGCGGGCGTTGCCGATCCAGCCGGACGTGTTACCGAATTATATCGGATTGCATTGCAGCGGAATCCTTCGGCGGACGAGCTGCAGGGGGCATTGGAATTTGTCGAAATCCCCAAAGAGGATTCGTCACAGCTCACAAATTGGGAGCAACTCGCCCAGATCCTGCTGTCCTCAAACGAGCTCATGTATGTGGACTGAAAACGTC
>CAMBQP010000285.1 GCA_945869955.1 Schlesneria paludicola DSM 18645 | reverse complement strand
GGACAAATTCCCCCCGCACCACCGATGCCCGAGCTTTCTGGAACATTGCTGGACGTTGGGGCCTTGCGAACGGTTGAAGAGCCGACAGATACCCATCTCGAGAAAATGCGACGGATTCGTGAGCGATTTGGGATGAAGGGTCTGAAAGGTTTCTGCCCCGTCACACTGCGGGACGAGCGTGAGCTCTTCGATGCGAAACCCGAATTCTTCGCCACCTACCGGGGCCAGAAATTCCACTTTGCTTCGGTCGATTCTCGCAATCAATTTGAGTCCGATCCGGCGTTGTATGCTCCCGCCGCCTACGGAGCCGACGTAGTGGCTTTAGGCCGTGACAAGGATGTTGTCGAGGGGACACTCGATTTCGCGGCCTGGTTCAAAGGACGACTCTACCTGTTTGGTTCACAGGCCAATTACGAAACCTTCGTCAAATCACCCGCCCTGTATGCAAGTCCTGCTGGCGTCGAATAATCAATTCATTGACCAATCAAGCGGGAGATTTTGGAATCTCCCGCTTGCCACACACAGCATTCACCCCGACCTTCACCACAAGGATCGGGGTGTTGTTGTTATTGAAACAGGATTTGCCGAAAGACCGAAAACTGATAGCCACCTCCCGCAGGTTCCACCGCATAATAGGTCCGGCGGATTTGTTTCACCGTGCGGTTGCGGAAGGCGAGCTCCAATTGAGCGAGTTTTTGTTCGATCGGTTTGGGATAGAAGTGGAAGATCACGGTATCAGCCCGCACGACGACATTTGCCTTGGCGAAGAGCTGAGCATCGGCGGCGCGCCGGTCTCCCCCCTGCCAGGTCATGTACAGCCGCGCCTCGTCCGAACCCGTATTCACATAACGGACTTGCGGAGCGGCATTGGTGAGGTTGCTCAGGTAGGCCAACCGTCCATCCGGAAGTAAGGCCCCCAGTTCAATCTTGAAGAAATCAAGTTGCTTGGCGTACTCATCCAGCGATGAGCGTTCGCCAAATTTGACAAACCAGCGTTGCTCACGCGGAATCCCCCCTGTCCCTGACCCAGACCCTAACGCCCGTCGGCCCGTCCCCTTGGCACTCCCGACCTTCCCTGTATTTTGAATTCCGCTGTCGAACTGCTGCTGAACCTGCTGCGTCGCAGACTCGGACATTTCTACCACCGCCTCGACGGCTTCGGCGATTTCCATCTGATCGGCGACGGCATCTGCAGGAACGGCATCGCGAGCTTCCGGTTCCGGTGAATCGACGCGGAGCGTCTCGTCAGGCGAACCATCTTCAAATCCCCCCGGCAGCTCGACCAGTTCGACCGGAACCGCGTCAGGCGGCTTTGGTAAACGGGTGGTCAACCAGATCGTGACCACCGCCATGCAGGTCATCAACAACCCCGCAAACAGGGCAATCGCCCAGGAACTGACCGAGTCATACAGGGTGACTCGCATGACCGGTGTCATCACACTCGGCGATTTTGTCGACATGCATCCCCCCTACTTGTTGTTCTGTTTCAGGGTTGTTCGGTCATCCCGCTCGCCATAGGGGCGGTTTTTGTGATACCAATCCGTCCACCGCTTTGTCGATTCGCGTTTCCATTCATCCAGTCTTTTTAATCGCTCTGGTTCGGTTGCGTCTTCGCTCAGCCCCATGCTGGTATCGTCCAGAGGGTCAATCGGTTGCCCACAGCCTTCCGGGCGACGACTGAGAATACATAGCCCCAGGCTCGCCTCGCGTGCGACCGTCGGCTCGGGGTCACTGAGTCCCTTGATCAGCCATTTGGCCGAGGGGATATCACCTGACCGCCCCAAGGCCCACAGGGCAGTGCGACGGACTTCCAGCCGAGTATCCCCAGCCAGTTTTTGCAGACGGGGTGTCTGCCCGATCAATTCTTCGGGATGATCCAACTGAACCGCTTCCACGATGGCCGCTTGTGCGGTTTCCACCTTGGCATCGGCCGATTTTTCCAAGTCCAGCAGCAGGGTGTCGACTGGGCCCACGATTTTGCGAGCGATGACATCTCCTTCTTTAACGAGGACGGCATCCAGCTTATCGGGCAAGCCGCGCCCCCCCTTTTGTAAGCCTCCGCCCACCAGAGAGACTCGCTTTTTCGGAGTGACCACGGTCGTTGTCGCTTTGGAGAGAAACATCAGCCCCATCGCGGTGGAAGCCAATGTCGACGAGGCGTCTGTCCAGCTTCCATCGACGGCCTGCCGCTGCAGCAATTCGTCGGCCCCTTCGTTGTACCAGTCGTGGCCGCCGATCTTGACGACATCCAACAGCGCTGCCACTCGTTCAATCGTATACAGATGATAGGCAAACCAATGTTGGTGATTCGGATTCTGGTCGCCAAAATGAGCACCCATCCAGCGTGTACTCTCTTTAATCCCTTTGTCAATCGCCGCGACTCGAATTGTGGGGACTCCGTTCAGCGTCCGCTTTTGCCCCGCAGGTCGCTCATCCACAAACCGTTCCAGCACCCCAAACCGACGTTTCGCGTCTGCAGGACGGACTTCCGGATCCGGATCCGCCCCCTCAAACAGCACATAGCGAATAATGAGCAGGCTGCTGGTCCCCGCAGCGGTCATCGTATCGGTCGTCCGATGATGTTCAGGATCATGGTACAGCGTGCGATTGAAGGGGTGATAAACAAACCCCCCGTCGTTCTGCTGTTTATCGAGATGCCACTTGGCCGCTCGTTCCCAAACTTCGATGGGGACTTCAATTTCCGCCCGCATGGCCGCCCAGAGGGCCATCATCACGTACTGGGTGATACTCGTATCACCGCAATCTGCCTCGATCTGGCGATCGTAAAACCAGGCCCCATTCGGCTGCTGGTTGTACACCAGATAAGCGACGATCGCTTCCATTTGCGGTCGATGAGCCTCGGCATCGACTGCCTCCAGCAACATCAGATCGACACTCGCTTCGTAATTATGATTACCCGATGGGCGATATTTCCCCGACGCTTCAAACTTGCCCAGCACCCCGGAGGTCATTTTCTGGACCAGCGTTGCCTTTTTATCCCCACCCGATTTGATGTAGGCATAAGCCGCAAACGTGCCCGTCCCTTCGGTAAGATTCGATTGCAAGATGTACTGTTGCGATTTCAAAATCGCGGTCTTGATTTTGCCGGGATCGGCTGCGTCCACACTACCGCACAACAGAAAAAGCAGCATCGCCATCGCGATGCTGCATCGGATCGAAGAATCGCGATAGCGGGGGTGAAACATGATGTCTGCTCTGAAGAACGTTATTTTCGTTGATCGATCGCCCTCTTCAGCGCCGTCCCCATGTCAGCCGGACTTTGCGCCACAACGACTCCTGCCGCTTCCAGGGCGAGCTGTTTTTCTGCTGCCGTCCCACTACCACCCGAAATGATCGCCCCTGCATGGCCCATGCGCTTTCCTGGCGGGGCGGTGGCCCCGGCAATGAAGGCGGCGACCGGCTTGGTCACATGAGCCTTAATATATTCTGCCGCCTGAATCTCGGCATTACCACCAATTTCCCCGATCATCAGGATCGATTCCGTCTTCGGATCATTCTGGAACATTTCGAGCAGTTCGATGTAAGTGGTCCCAATGATCGGGTCACCACCGATTCCGACTGCCGTGGTCTGGCCCATGCCAATGTTCCCGAGTTGCCACGAGGCTTCGTAGGTCAACGTCCCACTCTTGCTGATCAGCCCGACCGAGCCAATCTTGTGGATATAACCTGGCATGATCCCGATCTTGGCAACGCCAGGCGTAATAATTCCAGGACAGTTGGGACCGATCAGCCGGCTGGTGCTCTTGACCATGGCTCGTTTGACCTTGGCCATATCCAGCACGGGAATCCCTTCCGTGATGCAGACAATCAAAGCGATCCCCGCATCAGCAGCTTCCAGAATCGCATCGGCGGCAAAAGGGGGTGGAACGAAGATCAGCGAGCAGTTCGCACCGGTTTTACGGACCGCGTCTTCGACCGTGTTAAACACGGGGAAACCATCGATTTCGGTTCCCCCTTTGCCTGGTGTACATCCACCAACAAACACGTCTTCGCCGGGGCGATGTTCGTGAGCATACGCCCGGCATTGTTGCGAATGGAACAGTCCCGACTTTCCCGTAATCCCCTGGCAAATGATCTTGGTGTTTTTATCGACAAGAATACTCATAGTGTTTGTCGCTGGCCTTCATGAAGAATGAATGAAAAAATGTCTGTGTTGTGAACTCGTGCGTGAACTCGTGTACGGCGCGGGAAGGACGCAGGCCAGCAAAATTGCCGATCAGCGGCCCAGCCCGATGAAACGGGCGTCAGGCCCCCAACGATTTGACCGCTTTCTTGGCCGCATCCGTCAGGTCCGTCCCGACGATAATCGGCTTGCCACTTTCGGCCAGCATTTTGCGTGCGAGGTCAACATTGGTCCCTTCCAGACGGACAACCAGAGGAACCTTGATTCCGATCTTGTCATAGGCTGCCAGCAGTGCAGTCACGATGGTGTCACACTTCATGATGCCGCCGAAGATATTGACGAGAATCCCTTTGACATTCGGGTCGGCAAGAATGATCCGGAACGCTTCGGTCACCTGATCGACATTGGCTCCCCCGCCAACATCCAGGAAATTGGCCGGGGCTCCACCGTGGTACTTGATGATGTCCATAGTGCTCATGGCCAGCCCGGCACCATTCACCAGACATCCCAGGTTTCCATCCAGCTTGACATAGCTGAGTCCCGAAGCCTGAGCCTGAACTTCCATCGGCTCTTCTTCTGCCAAGTCACGCAGCGGCAACAGGTCCTGGTGTCGAAACATCGCGTTGTCATCAAACGTGACCTTCGCATCCCCGACGACCAGATCCCCTTCCGCAGTCACGACCAAAGGATTGATCTCGACCATGCTGCAATCACGATCGATAAAGAATTTGCAGAGCTGGGTCAGCAGCTTTTCCGCAGCCCGGACTGAAGGTCCTTCGAGACCCAAGCGATACGCAACATTCCGCGCCTGAAAGCCGCGCAGCCCAGCCTCGACATCGAAGGACTCGCGCAGAATCTTTTCGGGGGTGTGGTGGGCCACGACTTCAATATCCATGCCCCCTTCGGTCGAGGCAATCAGAATCGGCCCACCCGATTCCCGATCAACCACAACACCCAGGTAGAGTTCGCGAGCAATCTTCAGACCCTCTTCGACCAACAGGGTATTGACGACTTTTCCTTCCGGGCCTGTCTGGATTGTCACCAGTGTGCTTCCCAGCATGCGACCGGCATTCTCTTTGGCTGCTTCGGCTGATTTGACCAACACAACACCCCGTTGTTCCGGATGCTGGTTGAATGTCCCTTTGCCACGGCCCCCCGCATGAATCTGCGACTTGACGACGGCAATCGCCCCCCCCAAGGTCTGATAGGCCGCTGCGGCCTCGTCGGCGGTATGAGCCACAATGTTCCGGGGAACTTTAACACCTGCCGCGGCCAAAAGTTGCTTGGCTTGATACTCGTGAATCTTCATCGTTTTGTCCTGTGAATACGGCGACCGACATCAGCTCGCCGGCGAGCTTGTCAACCTAAGTCCTCGTTTGATGATAACTCGACATACCCGATTGTTCCACGAAGCAATCGATTCCAATCCGACACGCTTCGGTTTTCCTTCATCCTCACCTCACAAATTCGTCATCTTCCCCGCTTTTGACCGCATTCCGCGTTGCACCTCGAGTCGCTCGCACGGCTCTGACATCCTTGCCGGACCTGATGCCAGGTTGTAATTTGAGAAGGAAAATCCTCAGTATTACCGCCCCTGACAGCGGTTTGTGGCTCGACCTCTTCCCGAAAGCACTCGCTCATGAATCGCCTGGTCCTGTTTGCCACCCTGTTTTTGTTGTCGAATGGCATCCTCGCAAACGGTTTGTTTCCAAAGTCGCTCGACGCGGCAGACTGGCAGCCGAAACGGGCGCCGCTCATGACGAACTGGTCGGCCGATGTCTCGCCGGAATCGGTCCATCCCGAATATCCTCGCCCGCAACTGGTTCGTCAGCACTGGTTGAATCTGAATGGCTTGTGGGAATACGCCATTCAGCCCAAAGAATCAGGGCGGCCCGCCACCTGGGAGACTGAACGGATTCTGGTCCCGTTTCCGGTCGAGTCGGCCTTGTCGGGAGTCATGCGGTTGGTCGGTCCTGAAAAAAAACTCTGGTATCGCCGCACGTTTTCGGTCCCGATGCACGAGGGGAAAATCGACTCGGCTTGGGCCAATAAGAAAATTCTGCTCCATTTCGGTGCCGTTGATTGGGAGACGACCGTTTGGGTGAACGGAAAAAACGTCGGAACACATCAAGGGGGATTTGACCCATTTTCCCTTGATCTGTCGGCGGTCATGAAGGTGAGTGGCGAGAATGAGCTGGTTGTTTCGGTCTGGGATCCGAGCGATGCGGGATTTCAGGGACGAGGCAAACAGGTGCAAAAGCCGGGGGGAATTTTTTACACCCCCACCACCGGCATCTGGCAGACCGTCTGGCTGGAACCCGTTCCTGAAACGTACATTCGCGGACTTTCCATCACCCCCGATCTGGATCAGCGACAACTGACGATTCAGGCGGATGTGGTCAATCCGCAGCCCGGCTGGAAACTCGGGATCTTTGTTCGTTCGCAGCCAAAAACCGGTGGATTTTCCTCACGTTTCTGGCAGACCGAGGTCAATCAGCCGTTTGTGCTGTCATTGAAGCAGTTGGCCGAGCAG
>CAMBQP010000284.1 GCA_945869955.1 Schlesneria paludicola DSM 18645 | reverse complement strand
ATCCCAGCCCTTGACCGTGATTGCGACCTTTTCCGATGGTCGGTCGGTGGATGTGACGCGCCATGCCCGGTTTCAATCCAATCGTGAGTCGATTGCGGAAGTGGACGAGCACGGATTGGTGACAACAAAACGGTCCGCAGGTGATGTGGCGATTATGGCTGCCTACCTGGAAACGATGGCGCTGTTCTCCGCTATTGTCCCCCGGCAGGCGGAACCAGCGATCGAGGGAGGGTGGGGAAGCGACTTACCGGCATTGGCGATCGATCGACTGGTCGACAAAAAGTTGAAAAAACTGCAGATTGTCGCGGCTCCTCGCTGCGATGACGCCACCTATTTGCGTCGTACCACGATCGATATTATCGGTCGACTCCCCACGGCGGCGGAAGTTCGCTTGTTCCTGGCGGATCCGTCAGAGACCAAGCGAAAGCGCCTGGTGGACGAGTTGCTCAAGCGTCCCGAATATGCGGATTACTGGGCGTTAAAATGGTCTGACTGGTTGCGAGTGGACCGACAGATTTTGGGGCATCAAGGGGCTTACGCCTATTACAAATGGATTCACGACAGTCTGGCGGCCAACAAGCCATTCAATCAGTTCGCCCGTGAATTGATCACGGCCGAAGGGACTTTGACAGATCAACCGGCAGGCTACTTTTATAAGGTCGCCAAAGATCCGGGTGATGCGGCCGCGATGCTCTCACAATCATTACTCGGCGTGCGGATCGATTGTGCCAAATGTCACCATCATCCGTATGATCGATGGAGCCAGGATGACTATTTCGGGATGCAGGCGTATTTTACCTCGATCGGTTTCAAGGGGACTCCCCGCGGGGAACTCTTGCTGCCGGTCCGCGACGCCGTGACCACACACCCCCGCACAGGAGCCGCGATTTTCGCACATCCTCTGGGGACACCCATGCCTGCAAAAAATTCTCGTCGAGACGAGCGACAAGCGCTGGCGGTTTGGTTGATCGCACCCGAGAATCCGTATTTTGCCCGAAATTTGGCCAATCGCCTTTGGGCTCATTTTCTCGGGCGAGGGGTGATTGAGCCCGTGGATGATATTCGGTCGACGAACCCGCCGACAAACCCGGAATTACTCGACGCCTTGGCCGGAGAATTAACCCAGCATGGCTATGACGTTCATCAGCTGATTCGCCTGATTACGGGTTCACGAACGTATCAAGAGTCGGCCACGGTCAACGAAACCAATGCTGAAGACGAGCAGAATTATTCACGTGCCTTGTTTCGAAGAATGGATGCCGAAGTTTTGCTGGATGCGATTTGCGATGCGACAGGGGTTCCGGAGAAATTTGATGGGGTGGCAGCCGGTTCGCGTGCGGTGCAATTATGGGATAGCCAAGTATCGCATTACTTCCTGACGACGACCGGCCGGCCGTCACGGACCACGGTTTGCGAATGCGAACGAGTCGCGGCGCCAAGCGTGGCACAGGTTCTGCATGGCCTGAATTCACCCACCCTGGAATCGAAGTTGTCGCACGATGGCGGGCGTCTGGCGGCACTTGATCGCTTGTATCCACGTGATGACGCTGCCGTCATCAACGAGTTGTATCTGGTGTTTTTGGGGCGGTTTCCAGCCGCAAATGAACAGGCTGCCGCGGAAAAACATCTGTCGGCAGCGGGGTTCGCTCATCGCCGCTCTGCGGTCGAGGATCTGGGCTGGTCGCTGATGAACAGCCTGGAATTTGTCTTTAACCATTGATTTGTCTTTAACCGTTAAGAAGTCGGGGACTTGCATGAAACGCCTCTATTGCGATGGCCTCGGGCGACGGGATCTGCTGCGGGTCGGTGTGGCCAGCGGACTGGGGATTGGTCTGACGATGGAGGGGCTGTTTCGGGGGCAAGCCTTAGCCGCCGAAGGGCCTGTGGGAAGCACGGCAAATTCACGAGACGGTGTCTCGGTGATCATCCTCTTTTTAAAGGGGGGACTCAGTACCATCGATACGCTGGACTTGAAACCGAATGCTCCCAGTGAAATTCGGGGCGAGTTTGACCCGATCGAGACCACGGTTCCGGGGGTGCAGGTTTGCGAACATCTTCCCCGGTTGGCGCAGCAGGCACATCGGTTTTCGCTCTTGCGATCGTTTACTCATTCAGACTCGAATCATGGTCCAGCCGATCATTGGATGCTGACCGGGTACGCACCACGTGCCGGTTTCAATCCTTCGCTCAAACCGAATAACCAATTCCCTTCACTGGGGTCGATTGTCGCAAAGACGCTGGGACCTCGTGGTTCGATTCCTCCGTATGTCTGTCTCCCCCGGATGCATCCTTCCTGCGGATCGGCGTATCTCGGGCCGGCCGCCGCCCCATTTGTCGTCGAAGCGGATCCGAATTCACCCGATTTTTCGGTTCCAGACCTGTTGCCCCCCTTCAGTGTTGATGCCTCGCGGTTGGATGCTCGACGCGATCTTTTGCAAACCGTAGACCGATTTGCCCGTTCCCGTGAAGTCGCTGCCAATGCTGCGGCAAGTACAACGGCCGCCTTTCGAGAAAAGGCGTTTTCGCTGATGGTATCGTCTCAGACCAAGCAGGCTTTTGATATTGGGACCGAATCCGCCACATTACGAGACGCCTACGGCCGCAGTTCATTGGGCCAGTCGTGTCTGATGGCGCGTCGACTGGTGGAAGCGGGGGTGCGCTGTGTCACCATCGAGCATACCAACTGGGACACTCATTTTGACAATTTCAACGTGTTGAAAAAGGATTTGCTTCCTCATCTGGATTCGGGGTTAGCAACCCTGTTAAGTGACCTGCATCAGCGGGGACTGCACGAGAAGACACTCGTCGTCGTGATGGGAGAATTTGGACGAACGCCACGGGTGAATAAAGATGCGGGCCGCGATCATTGGGGACCTTCCAACTGTTTATTGCTCAGTGGTGGCGGAATTCGTTCTGGAATTGTCGTGGGCGAAACTAACCGTCACGGAGAGAAGCCGACCAGTGATCCCACGGGACCGGCCGATCTTTCCGCCACAATCTGTCATTGTCTGGGGATTAACCCGGATCAAGAATTTCATACCCCCGAGGGGCGACCGGTCAAGATCACGAACAGCGGTTCGGTGATTCGAGGCCTGCTGTAACCCTGGATTGTTTGAGGAACGCCTGACATGCCTGAAGATCGCTGGCGAGTCCTGTTGCCGCTGTTGCTGTGCGCAATCACGTCATTGGGACGGAGTGCGCAGTCCGAACCCCCGCTGGTAAGTTATGTTTTTCCTGCCGGCGGACAGCGCGGGACCGAGGTGACGGCCCGATTCGGCGGGTGTAATTTGTACCAGTCTCCGCAGATCTTCTGGTCAGGAAGCGGCGTGAACGCGCCCGCGACCTTGGTACCGACCGCACGAGTCTGGTTTGAAGGGCCTGTGATTCCGCAACCCTCGTCACAAGTGCGCGAAGATTATCCGCGTGATTATCTCGCATCACTGCGGCTGGCTGCGGATGCGCCGCTGGGACTGCACCCTTGGCGCGTCGCGACATCGCAGGGGGTGACCCCCTGTTGGGGATTTGTGGTGGGGGATTTTCCGGAAGTGGTTGAGCAGGAAGTCGAGGGAAATTCGCCCACGGTCGAGGTGCGGTTGCCGGTCACGCTGAATGGGCGGATTTTTCCGCGCGAAGAGATTGATACGTGGAGCTTCTCAGCCCAAGTCGGGGAAGTGATTACCTGTCATGTTGCCACTTCGGTGTTGGGGTCGCCATTAGATGCCCGGGTCGCCTTGCTGGATGCGCGGGGAAATGTGCTGGCAGAAACGATTCCTGCAGGCGAGATCACTCCTGCACTCCATTATCAAATTCCCGAGACGGGAACGTATTCCATTCAAATTCATGATGTGGGGTTTCAGGGGCTACAAAATCATGTTTATCGACTGACGCTCACATCGGGGCCTGTTCTCGAAGCGATTTACCCCTTGGGGGGACATCGTGGTGCGATCACACGGCTGGAACTTTCGGGTGTAAATCTCGTGGACACGGCAATCGATTCGCGGTTGCCCGTGACAGGGGATGAGATCGTATTCCGTTTGCCTGATTCGACGAGAACGTTTGGCGATGTCCGGCTGGAACTGGATGAGTTGGATGAGTTTTTGGAAGAGAAACCTGCGGGAAATGGGGCTCCCCTGGAAAACCGTCAACATTTTACGGTCCCAGGGATTTTGAATGGACGAATTCAGGTGCCGGGCGAAGTCGATGTCTGGGCGTTCACCGCTCAGAAAGGAGTCGAATATGATTTTGAAGTCCGTGCAGCCCGGTGCGGCTCGCCACTCGATGCGGTCATCGCCGTGTGCGATGCGAGCGGAAAGATCTTGCAAGAGGTGGATGACGGAAATGGTTTGCAAACCGATGCCCGGCTGCGCTGGACGGCCCCGGATCCGGGGGATTACCAGTTGCAGATTCGCGATCGATTGCAATCACGCGGCGGATTGCGTTTTGCCTACCGCATCCGTACGACATCGTCGTCGGTCCCTGTCAGAGCCGATTTTTCGCTGAAATTGGCCGCGGATTCGGTCAATGTCGAGCAGGGACAATCGGCAAACATTAAGCTTCAGATCGAACGGAGCCCCGGATTTCAGGAACCGATCGAATTGCTTTGGGAAGGGCTACCGGCGGGACTGACAGTGACCTCGTCTAACACGATCAAGGCCGATCAGAAAGAGGTGCAAGTCACCTTAAAAGCCGATCCAGGGGCGAAAGTCGTCACTGTTCCTGTTCGTGTCACGGGGAGTGCAAAGCTCGGCGACCAGCAAATTCAACGAGCGGTGTTCATGGCAGAAACGTTGTCAGGTCCCGATGCTGTTGCCGTGAAAGCGAGCGATTCGGCTTTGTGGGTTGCGATTGCTCTGCCGACACCGTTCAAGTTTGTGGGAATCTTTGAATCCAAATACATTCCACGCGGGGGGAGCTATGTCCGCAAATATCGCCTTGAGCGAAATGGCTTTGAGGGACCGCTGGAAGTTCAACTTGCCGATCGGCAAGGGAGGCATTTGCAGGGGGTAACGGCTCGTCCGGTCACAGTTGAGGCGTCTCAGAGTGAGTTTGAGTTTACCGTCGAATTGCCGCCATGGATGGAAGTGGGACGCACCTGTCGGTCAACACTTTTGGTCTCGGGGCAAATTCGAGATGGTGAAGGGGGCTTGCATACAATTAGCTTCAGTTCCAACGATCAGCACAATCAGATGATCGCACTCGTCGATACCGGACGATTGACCGTGCAATTATCCAAAGCGACCGTGCGGGTGGTGCTCGGTGGACGAGTGGAAGTACCGATCAAAATTCAACGCAGCCCGGAAGTGTTTGGTCCTGTCAACGTCGAGTTGGTGACATCCCGACCCGATTCGGGTGTTTCGGCGGCCTCGTTACTGCTGGCCCCTGATCAGCTGACAGGGACCATGGTGCTGCAATTTGGTCCTAGCCCAGCCCCCATTTCCGTTGATTCGGTCATCATCCGTGCGGTCAGTCGAGACCATCGCGGGCTTCCGGTCACCGCAGAAACCCGGCTGACGCTCGTTCCCGAGCCGAGTTCTGGTGCAGCCCCTTGAAAGCGAACAATGTCAGGGACACAAGCCAATCGCTACCGCCGAGAAAAATCGTGATTACTGAGAACGTCCCCGGATTTCGGCACCCGATCGGGCTGCAAGCAATTCAACGTTGGCGTCAAAATGAGCCTGATTCATCCCCTGCCAAGCGGCGATTTCGCGCCCTTTGGCGGTGATCAGCCAGATTTCGTAGGCACCACCCAAGGCTGGGATCAACAGGTCAAAAACATAGCTAAACACCACCTGCATGGGTCCAAACAGCAGAAAAGTCCAAAAACCGGGACCTGACGCGTTGTATTTGGTTTCGACATAAATCACGGCAGGGAGATTGCATTTTTGTGGTTTCAGGGGGACGAAGGCAAAGAAGAATTGCGTCCGGAATTTGTCCCCCTCGACGGTCGAAACTCGATAGGTTCCGGCGAGTGCTGCGGGTAAGCCACAGGCCAGGATTCGGATCCACCAGGGGATATTCGGCAGCACCAGGAAGAGAAAAACCACCACAGCCATGCACCAGTAGCGAGACGGCAGGTGGACCTTGGGTTGCAGGATGATTTCCATGGGGACAGCATTTCCAGAAACGAAAAATCGCAGCGATCCATGCCAGAGTCAGAGCCTGCTTCAGGCGAACGAATCAAACAACCCATGTTATCATCCTGATCCAGGAAACAGCGTCAATGACGATTCTGCAGGTGAGATGCCGAGAGTGAGCCGAATCGCAAAAAAAATACCCGTTTCGAAATTTGATGATTGTTATTCTGGAATTCGTCAGGGTAGTATGCTGCGATCGAATTTGGTGGCATGGGGACTTTTCGAGTCAGCCCCGTGTTGATTTGTTGCTTTTTAATTCACTTTGGTTGGCTTTGTGAGTGACTCAATCGCCAGTCAAGGCTTTCAATGTCCGACGATTTCCTGCTGACGACTGTGACGTTTTCAGAAAGAGCATCATGCGCATTCCAGTCAGTTGTCTCTCTTGTTCCCACGAATTTACTGCGAGCGAAGCCGCGATTGGCAAGCGGGTCAAGTGCCCGGCCTGCGGTGAGGGAGTTCGTGTCACGGGAGAGGCGGACGAGGTCGTGGAAAAGCCGCGTCGTTCATCGGGAAGTGGTCGTAAGGCCAAGGGGCGTGCGGCGCCAGCCGGTAACC
>CAMBQP010000283.1 GCA_945869955.1 Schlesneria paludicola DSM 18645 | reverse complement strand
GCGTAGGTGACCGGCGTAATCAGTAATGCCAGCAGTAAGCTCAGTGACTGTCCGCCGATGATCACTTTGGCCATGCTGGCCCGCGCACCGGCTCCTGGTCCGCGTCCCAGCGCGATTGGCACCATCGCCGCGATCAGCATCACCGTGGTCATCAAGATCGGACGCAGGCGCGTATGGTTGGCTTCCAGAATCGCGGCGGTCCGTTCCATTCCGGTGTTTCGCAGTTCGTTGGTTTTATCGACCTGCAAAATCCCGTTTTTCTTCACGATCCCGATCAACATGAACAGACCGAACATTGCATACAAGTCCATCGGTGTCTGAAACATCAGCAGCGATAACAAACCAAACGGAATGGTCACCGGCAAGGCCGCCAGAATGCTGATCGGGTGCAGCCAGCTTTCAAACTGGGCGGCCAAAATCAAGTACATAAACAGAACGCTCAGTCCCAGGGCGACCATGAAATAGTAGCCCGTTTCACCCAGCATTTTGGCCTGGCCACCAAAGGTGACCTCGTACTCGGGTGGCAGTTTTAATTCTTCGACAATCACTCGGGCCCGCTGTGTCGCTTCGTTCAACGAGACTCGGTCGGGGTGGGCCAGCAGTGTCACCGTTCGCTGGCGATTGTAGCGATCAATTTGACTGGGACCTCGCGCCTCGGTCACTGTGGCGAGACTCGACAGCCGAACCTGTCCGGCGGTGGGTGAGGGGATTGTCAGGTTTTCGAGGCTTTGGGGTGTCGCCCGAAACGGTTTGTCGGCACGCAGCCAGACATCGTATTGTTCTGTCCCTTCCTTATAGCGTGAGACAATCTGTCCGCCGACCAGAATGTTCAGGCTGTTGGCAATCGCCTGCACGGGAATTCCCAAGTCACTGGCGCGATCTCGGTCGATCGCCACTTGAACCTCGGGCTTGCGCAGCGACAGCGTCGAGTCGACATCGACCAGTCCGCGAATTTCACGCAGCTTGTCGATGAATTGGGCCGAATAGTTGCCGAGCTTATCGATATCGGGTCCCTGGATACTGACCTGGAAGGTACGGCTGTCTTGACCATTTCCACCAATCGCAGAGACATCCGAGACCGCTGTCCGCAGATCCGGGTATTCTTTCAGGATGGCGCGAGCTCGTTCCATCACTTCAAACTGGGTGTATTGACGTTCTTCGAGTTCCTTGATGCGAAAGTAAATCGATCCACGGGTGACATCTCCCTGCCCTTTGCCACCACCGCCAGTGTTTTGCCCGATGATCGTGAAGTGGTGCAGTACCCCAGGCAGGCGAATCAGTCGCTGTTCGATTTCCGTTAGTACCTGATTGGCTCGTTCCAGTGTATAGCCTTCCGGGGTGATATAGGTCACCTGAAACTCGCTCTGGTCGTCCCGCGGGACCAGGTTAATACCCAGGTTGCTGAGAATCGGCAGTGTCCCGAAAAAGGCCAGAATGGAAACGATCGTCGTGATCAAGCGGTGCCGTAGTGACCAGGCGAGAATCCGTCCGTAAAGGGTATCGATCGACCGATAGATGAAGCCCCCTTTGGTGTGCTGCGCACCCGATTCATTCGGTTCCAGCTTGAGAAAATGAGCACATAACATGGGGGTAAGCGTGAACGAAACAAAGAGACTCATCACGACCGCAAAAGCGACCGTCAACCCAAAACTGCTGAAGAACCGGCCCACGATTCCACCCATGAAAGCGACCGGCACAAAGATCACCACCAGCGAAAGACTGGTAGCCAGCACCGCCAGCGCGATCTCGCGCGTGCCGTCGTGTGCGGCGGTGCGGGCATCTTTGCCAAACTCTTCCATGTGGCGAAAAATATTTTCATGAACCACCACGGCATCATCGATCACGATCCCGATCGCCAGGATCAATGCCAGCATGGTGATATTATTGAGCGTGAAGCCCATGTATTGCATGAAGAGAAAGGTCGGAATGATCGAAGTCGGGATCGCCAGGGTCGCAATGATGGTGGTGCGCCAGTCCCGGATAAACAGCATGATCGTGGCCGAGACCAGCACGGCGGCCAGCAGCAGGTGGAAATTGACTTCGGCCATCGATTCGCGGATGAATCGGGCCTGATCCTGGATGATTTCCACCTGAATGTCGGGAGGCAACGCTTGCGTGATGCGGGCCAACCGCTTTTGGACGGCGTCCGAGATCGCGACAGTATTGGTCCCCGATTGCCGCTGCACGAACAGACTGACCGCGTTTTCATCGTCGAGACGGCTGAGTCCCCGTGGCTCTTCGATCGAATCTTCGGCGCGACCAATATCCCGGATGCGAATGGGATGTCCGGCCCGATTCGCGACGATGAGCTCGTTAAACTGCTTCGAGGCCTGGATACGACCGAGTGTTCTCAGGACGAGTTCCCGTGAGCCCTGGCTGACGATCCCGCCGGGGACTTCCAGGTTCTGAGTCGTCAGTGCCACGCGAACGTCTTCGACGGATAGTTCGTACGAGGCGAGTTTTTCCGTATCGACGATGACATTGATCGCGCGATTTCGAGCCCCTGACAAGAAGACAGCCCCCACACCAGAAACCGTTTGCAACTGTTCCTGAATCTGCCGTCGTGCGATTTCGGTCACCTCGCGGACATCCCGGCGTCCCGAGACACCAATCGTCATAATCGGTGCGGCGTCGAGATCAAACCGATTGATAATCGGCGGATCCATCCCCTGGGGGAGTTCATTAAGAATTGAGGCGACCTTGTCGCGAACTTCCTGTGCGGCGACATCGCCGTTTTTTGCCAGTTGAAATTGGATCATCACCGTCGCCATCCCTTCCCGGGTGGTCGATCGCAGGTCCTCAATTCCCGAAACTTGGTTGACGGCTTCTTCGATCACCTTGGTAATCGTCGTTTCAATCTCTTCGGCACTGGCGCCGGCAAGATGAGCCGAGATGGTGACTGCCGAAAGATCGACCTTGGGAAACAGGTCGACCCCCAGACTGTAGTATGAGACCATACCCAGCACGACGGGGATGCCGACAAGCACCCAGGTGAAGACAGGTCGGCGGATGCAAATCTCAGAGAGATTCATTGCGAAGGGTGTTTCTAACGAGGCCGTATTACTCGGTGGTAGGTTTCGCTTGACGGACAGTCACAGCCGTTTGGTTGGCGATCAGTGACTGGCCACTGGTGATCACTTGCGCTCCAGCGGGCAAGCGGGGTTCCTTGATTTCAACCCATTCCGTGGTCTGGGTTCCCAAAGTGACCGGGACTTCGATGGCGAGATCCTTTTCCAACAGAAAGAGTTTTGTCACCCCGGCAAATTGGATGATTGCCGAGAGCGGGACTGTCGTGGCGTTGGCGTCGACATAAGTCAGGATCGCTCCCTTGGCAAAGCTGCCGGGCTTCAATTCTCCCTGCGGGTTGGGGACCTGAATTTCGACTTGAAAGGTCCGTGTCGCTGGTTCGACAGTCGGGTAGACCCTGGTCACGCGGCCGGCATAGGGGGAAGTCGAGGCAGCGGCGTAGACGTTCACTTGCTGTTGCAGTTGAATTTCCGAGCTGTACCGTTCTGGAACGGGAACTCGCAGCTTCAGGATTTGCAGAATCACGACGCGGAAAAGTTCGGTTCCCGGCCGGACCAGCGTCCCTTCCGAGACCAAACGTTGGGAAATCACATAAGTGACATTTTCAATTCCCGGCAAGGTGACCGACGGGGTTGGGGCGAGGACATGGGTATTGGTGAGTTGTTCTCGGGCAACGTCGAGCTCGGCTTGTCGCAACTGGATCGTGGCGAGATCGGTTTCTGCCTTGAGGATTTGATCGTCGTACTCGGCCTCGGCGGTTCGCAGTTCGCTGGCGGCATTTTCGGATTCTTCTGCCGAGACCGTTTTTGACGCAGCCAGGCGGCTGATCCGTTCGTTCCGGGCACGGGCATGGCTCCGCTGGGATTTGGCCTTGGCGACGAACGGAACTTTTTCCAGATCAAACTGAGCATCCGGCAAGGTTTTCAGCCCCAGCCGAGCCAGCTCGACCTGCAGCGCCCGATCCGATTTTTGCACGGCCAATTCATAGTCCGTCGCGTCAATTTCAAGCAGCTTTTCCAGCGGATTGACGACATCGGCGACATCATGCAAGACTTGACGCACCCGGCCCTCGACGCGTGCCGAAATGGAAACCTCTTCAAATCCATAGAGGGTGCCGAAGGCTTCGACGCTACGCTGAACCGGTCGTGTCGAAACGGGTTCCACGGTGACGGCAACGGCGGTCGACTGATCCCGGGATCCCACCGGTTCTGGTGGAAGTTTTTCTTTATCGTGCTGACTTTGTTGCGAATTGGCCGCAAACCAGCCAGCGCCGAAGGCGGCGGCGACAAACAAGCCTCCGATCAGCCGGCCGAGCCAGCGGGTCTTGCGTTGAGGCGATGCGGAGTTCAATTTGCCATCCCATGTGGAAATTAAGCGGATCGAGCGGATTGATCTAGTTGATCTGATTCAAAAAATTGGTGTGAACGAAAGAAACCGTTTCTTCTTGGCACGAACCTTGGCCAAGTATCCATTGGCCCCCGAGAGCCTGTCAAGCATCGCCTTTATTGCGAAAACCAGGTCCTCGCTGGATCCCACTCGAGGCGATCGCTCGTTGATGGCTCAACGCCACAAGGGATGTCGACAAAAAAATTCACAGGATAATTAACGGGGCAAATCAACGGGTCAAAGGACCAGAACCCAAATTGCCAGATCCCTGCTCAGCGAACTGCTCTTGTTGCAGGAAAAACCTGCCGATGCGGGGCGTGAACTGTGACGCTTGTAGACATCCAAACCGGCGAATCGTAATCTACTCGCTGAACAAACGTCGCGCTTTCGGGTCGGTTTGGTGGAATGAGCTGTTGCATCAGGACCCAATCCCCTTGCTCGCAAGCTGGCGAACGGTATTCAGATAACGGTATTGAGCTGTGCAAATCGAACCGAGGCCCCGCCCCAGAAGGACAATTCGTGACGCTGTCGCTGACGACCTTAACATTCGCGGAACTGACTGCACGACTGAATTCCCAAGCGGTCAGCAGCGTCGATGTGACGAATGCCTTTCTCGAAACCATTCGTCGCGATGACACCTCGATTCATGCGTTTCTGCATCTTGACGCTGAAGAGGCGTTGCGGCAGGCCGAGGTGGTCGATCGCAAGCGAGCGTCCGGTGAGCCGCTCGGGCTTTTGGCGGGGATTCCCGTCGCGATCAAAGACGCCATCTGCACGCTTGGTCAACCGACGACTTGCGGCAGTCGGATGCTCGAAAAATTTGTCCCTCCGTATGACGCGGGGGTCATCACGAAACTGCGTCAGGCGGATGCGGTGCTGATTGGCAAGACAAACATGGACGAGTTCGCCATGGGTTCGTCCGGCGAAAATTCGGCCTATGGTCCGACCCGAAATCCCTGGGATCTGACCCGGATTCCCGGTGGGTCCAGCAGCGGTTCTGCGGCGGCGGTCGCGGCCCGAATGGCTCTGTTATCCTTAGGGAGTGATACGGGGGGCTCGATTCGTCAGCCAGCGGGGCTTTGCGGCATTGTGGGGCTCAAGCCCACCTATGGCCGGGTGTCGCGCTATGGACTGATTGCCTATGCCAGTTCTCTGGATCAGATTGGGCCTTTTGCCACGGATGTTGCCGGGGCCTCGCTGCTGTTGGAGGCGATTTCGGGACACGATCCGCGCGATTCGACGAGTGTCCAGCAAGCCGTTCCGCAGTATAGCAAGACGTTCGACCAGCCGCTGGCGGGGTTACGAATCGGGGTCCCGATCGAACATTTTGCCGAGGGACTCGATGCCGAAGTCGAGCGATCCGTGCGTGAAGCCCTGGCGGTGTATCGGTCGCTCGGTGCCGAAATCAAGGATGTCCATCTCCCCCATTCCAAGTATGCGATTGCAACTTATTATCTGGTCGCCACATCCGAGGCTTCGAGTAATCTCGCCCGCTACGACGGCGTGCATTATGGGCATCGGGCCGAGCAATTCGGGAATAGTTTGGTGGAGATGTACGAGGCGAGTCGGGCGGAGGGGTTTGGAGCCGAAGTCAAACGGCGGATCATGCTCGGCGTATTTTCGCTTTCGGCTGGTTATGCGGACAAATATTATGCGAAGGCGCTGCAGGTTCGTCGGCTGATTCGCCAGGATTTCGACACCGCGTTTGAGCAGGTCGATGTGATCGCCGGGCCGGTGACACCGACACCCGCGTTCAAGATGGGTGAAAAGACCAGCGATCCACTCGCGATGTATCTGTCGGACATTTACACCATCAGTGCTAACCTGGCAGGATTGCCGGGGGTTTCGATCCCCTGCGGGTTGTCGTCACAGCAGCTCCCCATCGGCCTGCAGTTGCTGGCGCCCCCGTTTGAAGAAGAGCGCATGCTGCGTGCCGCACGGATGTTCGAGCGGGAAACCGACTGGAATTTACGACGTCCTGAACGTCGGTAGCGTGATTCCTCAAATACGGAATCCCTTCGCGTGATTGCATTCGCCGGTTAATCATGGCATTACGTTCCGAAGCATTTCAAAAACCCAGGCTTCCTGACGCAAGTCCTGACAAATCAACAGCTTTGATATGCGCTGGCCTTGGCGTTTGAGTGATCTTGATTTAAAATCCGTGGCCATTCACGGCAAGGACGACAAGATTCCTGCAAGAGAGGATCAGGAGCTGCGATTGTGGTCGTCATCGGAATTAAACCGACGGTGGATTTTGCCTTCAAACGGGTGTTTGGCAATCCTGAACATCCGCGAATCACGATTCATTTCTTGAATGCGATCCTTGGTCCATCGCT
>CAMBQP010000282.1 GCA_945869955.1 Schlesneria paludicola DSM 18645 | reverse complement strand
TTCGTCGGTGAATACACCGATAAAAAAGATCCTGGAACCTACGTCTGCCGACGCTGCAACGCCCCGCTCTATTTGTCCAAAGACAAATTTGACAGCCACTGCGGCTGGCCTAGCTTTGACGACGAGATTCCCAAGGCGGTCAAAAAAGTTCTCGATGCGGACGGGGACAGAACCGAGATTCTCTGCAAGAACTGTGGCGGTCATCTGGGCCACGTCTTTGTGGGGGAAGGGATCACCAAAAAGAATACCCGCCACTGTGTCAATTCGGTTTCGATGAAGTTTTACCCCGAAGGAGCCAAGATCCCTCCGACGGTGAAAAAACCAGCGCAGCCACCTGCCAAGTAACCGAAAGGGTCTTCTGATGCCTCTATACGAGTACGCCGTCATCCATGCGGATGGTTCCCACAGCGATGTGTTCGAAGTCTTGCAGCGAATCGGCGAGCCGGCGCTCACCTCGCATCCCGAGACCGGTGAACCGGTCGAGCGACTGATCTCGGCGGCGAGTGTCCCTCGTCCGATGGGTGGCCCGATCAAGGGGGACATTAGTAACCGCAATCTGGAAAAACTGGGGTTTACCAAGTACCAGAAGTCATCGACCGGGAAATACGAAAAAGTTCTCGGCGATGGCCCCAGCCTGATCAAGCGAGACGATGTTTGAGGCGGTCCCGAGTCAGACCAAGACGGTTTTAGGGAATCAGGGAAAAGAGGGTTAACAGTCGGTTGAAAAAGGGGGACTGGCTCCGACCCAAATCAGAAATCCTTGAATTCGACTCAGTGCGAGGTGCCTGTCCCCCTTTTTCAACAGACGGTTAACCACAGAGGCACAGAGACACGGAGGAAAACGAGAAGATTTAAATTTGAAAGAGAGAATTTTGAGCGAGAAAATTCGCTTAATGCGACAGATTTCGAGGTCAAGTTCCACGGCAAATCAGTCCCCGGATTTCGAAACCTAATTCTTCCACGCTCTCCTGAATTTGGTTCTTCTCCGTGCCTCTGTGTCTTTGTGGTTAAACCTCTTCTTGCTTTCTTCTTCTTCTGACGGTGTTGCAAAAGTCTCGGCGGTGTACAAACGAAGTAGGGGGCTGTTGCCAGCCCCCTTGAGTCTTTGATCGCAGACGTTTTTCGCGTTAATGAATCAGGCACCAACCAAGGCTCGGCGGCGGCGAATGGCACGCACGGCCAAGCCGAGGCCCCCTAAGCCCATTAACGCCAAGCTTGATGGTTCGGGGACCACTGCTGATGTCACGGCGGTAAACGTTCCATTCCCAGAACGACCCGTGATGGTTAAATCGCCCAAGCTGGTTGTCACGTATGTTTTATTAATACTGCTACCAGCGGGTCCTGTAGCGGTGAAGTTGGATACACCATCATAACGTGTCGAGGTTTGCATACCTAAAATTGTATTAAAGCTTGTTAAGTCTGCTATTCCAACGACAGCAGTGCCTAATTCTCCTGTATAAATCCCAAATGTACCGGAACTGAATGTTGCAAGACCGACGCCCGCGATATCAATCGTGGTTAATCCGGGATTTTTATAAAGCGGAGAGCCAAACGTACTCGACAGGTCCACCAGATTCGCGGTATCGCTCACCGTCGTCAGTGTCACAGCGGCGTCGGTGAATGCCGTACTTCCGATGGTCCCCGTGAGGCGACCCGTCTGTGTATAGGTGATGGGGTTTGCCGAGACCTCTGGCACAGAAAGTCCCCATGTGGATCCCAAGGCTAACAAACTGAAGCACATGGTCAACACTCGATTGCATTTCATCATTTTTCGTATCCCAAGAAACCCAGCATCGAAAAAAATGTCGTGAGCACGACAGCAGAAAATTGAGCCAACCTCAATTTGTTCGGCAAGTATACCCCCCCCCATGTTTTGCAATCGCCTCAGCTCTGTATTGAAGCAGGGAAGATCGGATTAACCACAGAGGCACAGAGACACGGACGAAAATAAAAACGTAAAAATATAAATAATTTTAAAAAAATTAAAAGCGTTGTTTATATCATTAATTTCGAGGTCAAATTCTGAACAAATCAATCCCCTGATTTCAAAACCCAAATTCTTCCGCGCTATCCTGAATTTGGTTTTCTCCGTGCCTCTGTGTCTCTGTGGTTAACCCGATCTTCTCCACATCGAGCGGGCGAGTACTGATGAAACGGGTTCCATCCTGGACGGAACGCCTGCGTACTTCGGGCCGCGAGGCTACCGGTTGACCCGCTTCAGATTGGATGCTGCGCGACGTAACTGAGTCTCAAGCTATGACCAGTGGCCGAGACGGATCGTCCCCACGTTCACCGGGCGCGCAGAGTCTCAGATGACCGGTTCACTCAACAGGGGGTCAAATCAATGACGGGCGTTGATCTGTGCCAATGAGGCGGCGACCAGGCGTTTCGCGTCGCAGGCTTCCTGAATCACCTGACAAAACCGGTCCGGTCGGGGAACACCTCGCAGCAATAGCAGCGAGCTCCCGCCGGCACCAACCAGCCTGACGTCACCGGTTTGATAGAAGCTGCGGCGGGAATCGGGATCGACCGCAGCCAGCGTGATTTGCGACAGTGGTACCGATTCGTGCTCACGGACGCCGACTGCGGCAACTCGTTTTACCACGCGGTTCGTCAACACATACTTGGATCCAAACGCCTTCATCCAGAGGTAAACACCTGCCGCCAACGGGGCCAAGGGGAGTCCAAACAACAGGTTGGAAACCTTCATTCCCCAGACTTTGGTCGGGATCGAATCCAACACCCGGTGGATGAAATCACCTGCGGCGGTCTCCGCGATCGAGGGATACAGTTCTTCAATCACCGTTTCGTGATTGGGGCTGACTCCGGAAATCGCCTGTGCTCTCTGCGTCAACATGATTGGAACAAACCTCGTTTACGGCTCGCGTCGGTTGCATCAGCAGCCAGCAACGGCCCGCTGCATACCAACCGGGAGTCCAACCCGACTCCTCTGAACTTCAACTCAACGACCACGAACTCTTCGAACAGGACCTTTCACGGGGGGCGTTTCCAGGTACACGGGGCTGCCGCGCGCTTGCAAAACCATCCACCGACACCCATGAAGATAGCCAACACCGTTTTAGAACGCCAGTCGTTCGCCCCCTAGAAACTTGGTTTCGTCGCTTGCCACCCTTGATCTTTTGCGAACCATCCTTCATTCTTCCGAATTGCTGCAATCTCGCATCCGCAGGGGTCGGTTTGATTTTTGTTTTTTTGCCGATGAATGGGATGCCGCGAAGACAACTCCCAGAGGATCTCGGTTTCCTTCAAGAGCTTTTGCAGTTAAGGATTTCGCCATGCCTCCGCAAACGATTTACAGCCTGGATAACCTCGACTTCGACCACCCGGTGTTTAACCTCGAAGAAATTCGCAAGGTGAATCCTCAGCGATTCGAGATGGAACAGCTGACGGCCATCCTCTCCGTCGACCGGGAAGGGGACGGCCTGATCGGTTACAAGGATATCACGCCAAACGAGTTCTGGGTTCGAGGCCACATGCCTGACTTCCCGCTGATGCCGGGAGTCGTGCTTTGCGAATGCGCCGCACAGTTGGCGGGTTTTTACGCCCGAAAATATGAACTGCTTGCCGGCGACTTCCTCGGCTTTGGCGGCATGGAAGAAGTCCGGTTTCGCTCACCCGTCTTCGTGGGGGACCGGTTAGTACTGATGGTCAAGATGACGAAATTGCGACCGGGGCGTCGAGCCGAATTTGCGTTTCAGGGATTCGTCAAAGACAAAATGGTTTTCAGTGGCGTGATGATTGGCGTCCCCATTCACCGTGATCGCCCACAATCTGATCAGGAATAAGCTCGATACCCATGCCTCAGCCTGCCGTTGATCTGCACCCGTATTTTACATCGCTTTCCGAGATTCAGGGGGGGCTCGACTGGACCGTCGTGTTTGGAAACGACCACCCGGTGGAACTGGATCTCGGCTGTGGTCGAGGCAAATTTCTGCTTGACTCGAGCATCAACCACCCGGAAACCAACTGGATGGGGGTGGAACTCGATTTTACCGAAGGTCGTCGAGCGGCCAAGCGATTGGCGAAACGAGAACTCCCCAACGCCCGGGTGATCGGCGGCGACGCCAAGCAGTTTCTGACCAATCAAGTGGCTGCGCATTCGGTCGCAGCGGCCCACGTCTATTTTCCCGACCCCTGGTGGAAGCGAAAGCACACCAAGCGGCGCCTCTTCACCGACGAATTTGCCGACATGCTGTCACGCGTGGTCAAGCACGAGGGCTTCGTCCATTCCTGGACGGATGTCGGTGACTATTTTGAGGTGATCTCTTCGCTGATGAATCATCACAGCGACTTTATTCCCCTGACTCCACCACCAGAACCCGCCGGGGAAAACGACATGGACTTTCTGACAAACTTCCACCGTCGAGGCCGAAGAATGGGTTGCTCGATTTATCGGGGACTTTGGCAACGCCGCTGATGAGCTGAGGGAACTTACAAAAAAGGCTTATTTGCCCGGCAATACGCTTTTCAAAGCCTCTTCATGGCGGTCGATTAGCTTGAAGAACAGGTTTTCCATATCCGGTTCGTGGTACTCATCTGCCAGCTCTTCGACCGAACCCATCGCCAGAATCCGGCCACGATAAACAATCGCGATTCGGTGGCACAGCTTGGTCACTTCGCTCATGATGTGCGTGGAATAGATGATGCACTTGCCCTGATCGCGCAGGGCTCCGATTTCGTCGATCACATTTCTGGCCACCAGAACATCCAGGCCCGAGGTTGGTTCATCAAAAATCAGCACGGGGGGATCATGCACAATCGTTCGGGCGATCGAGACCTTTTGTTTCATCCCGGTCGACATTTTTGAGCCGAGCACATCTCGAATGGCATTCATCTGCAAGCGGTCAAACAGCACGGCGATCCGCTGCTGCAGTGGCTCTTCCGGAATTCCATACAACCGACCGAAGTACTGGACCATTTCCCAGGCGGTCATCCGATCATAGATTCCGGTATTGTTGGAGAGAAACCCGATCCGCCGCCGAACCTCTTCCGGATGCTGTTCAACATCATACCCCGCCACCACCGCGCGGCCGCTGGTCGGCTTGAGAACCGTACTCAGGATCCGCAGACAGGTGGTTTTCCCGGCCCCATTCGGCCCCAACAGTCCGAAAATCTCGCCCGGCTGGACCTGAAAACTGACGTGATCGAGCGCCGTGAATGGCCCCGATCGGAGGTCGGCAAACTGTTTGGTCAAATTTTCGACGGTAATCATGTCAGTGACTTCGAGTTCGAACGAATTTGCAGGAGGCTTTCAGACTACCCCAATTCTGCGGAATGCGGCAGGGACAAAGACCGAATTTGGTGGTGCAAACAGCAAAAACCGGTCGAGCGGGGCCTGATCACCCATGACCACCACGAAAAGCAGGTCCCGGCAATCGCCATCAAGATCCGCAGGGAATGACGAGTGATTCCCGCCTCGTGAATCACAACGGCTCAACAAAATCTTCTCTTGCCACAGGAATTCCAACTGCGTACCGTCAGCGTAAAACGGGATTGCATCCTTCGTAACTTTCCTCCGGCTTGTGCTGGCGCACCTTATCTCCGTTTATTTGACAATCGAGAAAAAAGGGAAACAGCCAATGACTTATCGAGAGAGATTCTTTGCCACATTATTATTAATGGTGTTGATGTTGGGAGTGTCAATTGCATGTTCGGAGTCATTGGACGTTGTGGCAATCGATCTATCGCGATTCGAAGACGCCGAAACAGCAATTCCTGTCAAGATCGGAGTGAACAAGATTGTGAAGGAGAATATTACAAAAACTGCCAGGAGAAATGGGCATCTCGAAATTGGCAAACTGAAGCTGAAAATCATTGACAATGATGATGACGGTGCGAAATACATGGACGGTTCAGTTCACATAGATTTTGAGGATTTGAATGACGATGGTTTTAATGATATGATCATTTCGGGAATTGTGTGTTACACCCACGAGAAGCAAGATATTGTCGTGAAGCAGATATTGTCGTGAAGCATGAGGACTGCGTGTTTATAGATATGTACTCGCCATCCACCGATACGTTTGTTTCAAAATATCGGCGAGCGAGTTTCTCGCTAGAGTCCGGCCCGGAAGCGATTAAACCAGGGGCATGGGGACACGAGAATCATTGCGGTTGGCCGAGAGAGTAGGGCAACCGTCGGCTCCTGGCTCAGGAGTGTGTATCGGGGGTGGTGTCAATACCACGCGAACCCCGGCAACTGCGACCGTCTGCAACAACTCCGCACAGCGCTCCAGGAACTTTGGTTTCATCGGCTGCGGCGACGCAGTCAACGCGGCCGGAGGTTGACTTGGCCCAAGTTCTCAAAGCTGAGTCGAAACTGGCTTCCAACGCCAAAAATCCTGCGGCGAAAACGGGTACAGGCACCGCGGACGGAGCCAGTCCCCGTTTTCGCCAGATCCCCTGCCGAATTCTTCCGCACCGGATAAATCAACAGCCGTCACCGAGCCAACTCGTTGTCATCCCAGGCTGCCACAACGTCGGGACGAGACCTCAGAATCAAATTCAACGAAAATGATTCGACATGATGGCAAATCCCAGCAGGTCGATCCCGAAGGCCCCGGCCAATCGCTGTCACTGATTTTCAATCATGATTTTGCGATGATCGTAATTCTTGCCACTCATGGGGTCGTCACCCAGCAGGTCGCAGCGACGAACCACGCGATTCATGACAGGCACAACCGCAACCTCAACAGGCGCAAACACTTCCGCTCGGCTAAGCCTTATCTGCTGCGATTTCTCAACCGACGCTT
>CAMBQP010000281.1 GCA_945869955.1 Schlesneria paludicola DSM 18645 | reverse complement strand
CCGGGTTCAGGAGTCCTCGCCCTCTCCGAAGACTTCGAGCCGACACCGGCAGCAGTCCAGCCGGATGCGAAGAGTGATGCGAAAGGGGATGCCCAGGCTGATGCCAAAGGGGACGCGACAACACCTGTCGTCAAAGCCCCTGCCAAAGGAATCGACCGCAAATACTATATCGGCCTGATAGTTTTCACCGTCACCGTCGTCGGCTACACGCTGATCGGGGGGTTTCTCGCTTCAGTTTGGACCGACCTGTTCCAAAGCGTGATGATGGTCATCGGCGTCATGATTCTGGTCCGCCTCGCCGTTCCGATGGCAGGGGGTTTAGAGCAAGCAACCCGTACGGCGATCCAGCATACCTCGTCCGATATCGCTTTTGGACCGGGTTATAATCACGACGGACGGCAGTTTTTAACGCCCGGACTGGCACTCTCGATGTTTTTCATCTGGATTTTTGGGGGCTTTGTTTCCCCCGCCAGCATGGTGCGGGTGATGGCCGCCCAGAATACCGAAGTCATGCGAAAATCAATCTGCCTGCTCAGCTTCTATAATTGCCTGATTTATATTCCGCTCGTGATGACCTGTATCGCCGCGAGAACCATGCTTCCCCACCTCGACAAACCGGATGAAGTGATTCCCCGGATGTCGATGCTGGTCACCGAAGGCTTACCGTTTGGTCCGTTCCTGAGCGGCCTGATTCTTGCCGCACCGTTTGGAGCGATTATGGCTTCCGTCAGTTGTTTTATCCTCGTGATTTCCTCGGGGCTGGTTCAGGATATTTACGTTCGCTTCCTGCACCCGATGGCAACCGAAGCCCAGGTTCGTCGCGCGACCAACGTTTCAATGATCGGCGTCGGCTTAATCGCGATCATCGCCAATCTGGACCCCCCCAAATACTTGCAAGCCCTCGTGGTGGTCAGTAGCTCGGGCGGGGGAGCCGCGTTTACCGTTCCCGTATTAATGGCCTGCTACTGGAGAAGAACCAGCGCTGCCGGCATGCTGGCGGGTATGCTGGTCGGGTTCTGCTGCTACTTCGGCCTCTCTTCCGCAGGCTGGCTGCAAAACTGGGCGGTGAGTGTTCCTGACAGTTCTTTCGCCCAATCGGTGATTCAGTTCCTGGGGCCTGACCCCAAAATTGGGGTACCCGGCTTGTTTCGCCCCTACTACATCCTCGGGATCGACCCCGTCGTCTGGAGCTTGCTCGCATCGGCCGTCGCGGGGATCGGTACCAGTCTGATCACCAAACCCCCCTCTGAAGAACGGGTTTCCCGGTTCTTTGATGTCCCCCAAACAGCAAAAATCCTCTGAGATGGAAATTCCTGTCACCCCGCTTTCGGGGTAACAAGAGTCCCATTTTTTTTTACCGGTGCTCGAATCCGCGATGTCATCCGCTCCACGATGCCAGGAGAGAATCGATGAACCTGACCCGACGAAGATTTCTGCAAGCCAATGGGGCCATGCTGACGTTGCCGTTCTTGCACTCGCTGGCTGCTGGGAACGAAAAGGCCGCCAACGGGGCGAAGCCGAGCAAAAAGCTCGTCATCATGTATATCCCCAACGGTATCGTCCGCCGTTGCTTTTTCCCCGGCGAAGAGAACGGCAATCTCCCCGATTTTATTGGCGGCTTCGATGCAGACAAGACGAAAGAGCAGCGGCGAATCGTCCACCCGCAGGGGATCTCTCCGCTGCAGCTGACCTCGACCATGCAGCCGCTGGCCGACCACGCCGACGACGTCACGTTGATCACGGGGCTCGAACGATCCTACAAGAATGGTCAAGATGTTCACGCTCAGGGAGCGTCGTGCTATCTGACGAGTCTCTCCCCCGAGCAGGCCACGGCGAAAGGGGTCCCGCATCCCAACGGGCGGAGTTTAGACCAGGTCATTGGCGATGCCGTCGGTAATTCGACGATATTTAATACGTTGGAAATCAGTTGTAACGGATTCACGGCGGGGAAAGAGCCGATCGAATTCGACAATATCTCGTGGTACGGCCGGGACCAGATCGCCCCCTCCCTCCGCGATCCCCAAAAGCTGTACGACCGGTTGTTCCTGCGCGACAGCTATCAAAAGCATGTCGCCGATGTCACCGACCTCGTGCTCGCCGACGCAAAATCCTTGTCGAAAAAGCTGGCTCGCGATGACCGGGAAACCATGGGCCGCTTCATGGAGATGATTCGCGACATCGAAGTCCGCATCGAGAAAATGAGCAAACTGTTGGCCAGTGTCGACGTGACGATTCCGAAAAACGAAGTCCTGCCACGCGGCGAATACATTCGATTGCAAACCGATTTGATGCTGTTGGCTTTCCAAATGGGGATCACCAACATTTGCACCTTCATGATCGGCCCCGAGCGCTGGGATGCAACGCTGAGGTACGAAGGGGTCTTCGACCAGCCGGTGCAGCATCACAACATGACGCACAATCAGAAGGGGGACGGTTACAAGGACCTGCAAAAGATCGACCTCTTCCACATGCAGCAATACGCCTACCTGCTGCGGCGAATGAAAGAGCTGAAAGAGTCCGACGGTAGCACGATGTTGGACAACTCGCTGATCACCTACGGCGCGGGCCTGGGTGATGGAGCGACTCATCAGTTTTACGATCTGCCGATGATCGTGGCCGGCAAGGGACAGGGCCAAATCAAACAGGGACGCCACGTCAAGATGAAGAGCGGAACGCTGAACTCGAATCTGTGGCTCACGGTCGCGCAGTTGATGGGCTTAGAGATCGAGTCGTACGCGGACAGCACGGGTGTGATTTCCGATCTGTGGACATAACGGACATCCGGAACCAAGCGAACCAAGCGAACCAAGATCACAACGCGAAAAAGGTCGGAATCACGATCCGAACAGCCCTGCGGAGGAAACCGTCGTCCATGCGATTCAAACACGCTCTCTGCAAATCCTTCCTGCTGTTCCTCTGTTTCCTGGCCGTCGACTCGGCCCAGTGTCAGTCCGATGATTTTGTCGACCTCCTGAATCCGCTGATTACAAAGCATTGCCTCAAATGCCACGGTGCCGAAAACGTCAACGGCGAAGTCGATTTTAGGCCGATCACGACGGCCACCCAGTTTCTCGCCCAACCAAAGCTCATCAACCAGATGATCGAGGCGATTGACTCCAACAACATGCCGCCGGAGGACGAGCCCCCCATGGACGAGCCTACGCGCACGCAATTGCTCGCCACGCTGAAGGCAATGCTGCGTCAGGCAACGAGTGGCAAAGAGCAGACCCCACAACCGCTCCGCCGGCTGAATCGGTTTCAATACAATAATTCGGTCAAGGATCTGTTCCAGTTGAACCGCGAAGTCTTCGCACTCCCCGAAAAACTGATGACCCGGCACGACAACTACCTGCGTGCCGCCACCCAAAAAATGCCAGACCAGGTTCGCGTGGTCTCCCGATCGCTGAATCCCGAGCCCGGTTTGCGCGATGTCAAATCCTTTCCCAAGGATCTTCGCGCCGAGCACGGGTTCGACAATCAGGCAAATCAGTTGACGCTCTCGCCGCTGCTGTTGGATGCCTTCCTGCGACTCAGCGTCTCAATCGTCGAAAGCCCAGACTTCAACGAGCAGACCGTCGGCATCTGGAACGACTTCTTTCGGCAACCGGCCGAGGGCCTCGACCCAGAGGCCGAAGTGAAACGCAGACTTCCGCCGTTTCTGGCGATCGCCTTTCGCAGCCGCGTCGAGGCCGAGACGCTCGATCGGTACACCGCCTACGCCACGGCAAAAATGAAGCAAGGGCTGTCGTTCACCGACACCATGAAAAAAGTCGCATCAGCCGTTTTGTCGTCCCCCCTGTTTCTGTATCGAACCGGGGCCGCAGACGGCCACGAGGCGTTATTCGAGCTCGCATCGAACCTGTCGTATTTTCTCTGGGGGAGTTGTCCTGACGGGGAATTACTGTCGCTGGCCAACAGCGGCGCACTCGCCCGCCCCGACGTGTTGAACCAGTCGATCGAACGGATGTTCGCCGACCCCAGGATCGAACGCTTCCTCGATACCTTTCCCGCACAGTGGATGCAGCTCGAAAACGTACTGGCCGCGACCCCCGACCCGCAGATCAACAAATACTTCCGCCTCGACCAGGATCAGCCCGCCAGCTTGCAGATGGTGCTCGAACCGCTGCTGCTGTTCGACGCCCTCTTCGTCGAAGACCGGCCGATCGTGGATCTCATCGCTCCCCAGTTCAGCTACCAGAGTGACTTTCTCAAAACGTGGTACACGTCCGAGTTGCAGCCACCCCCGCTGGACCTCAAACAGATCGCGGAGGACAACCGACAAAACGACGACCAGCGGACGAAACTGGAAACCGCCATCAAGACCACTCAAGTCGACCTCGAAGCGTTGATCGAGCCGGTGAAGACCAAACTGCTCAACGATCGCAAAATCGATGGCAGCGGAATGCAGCCCGTTGATCTGAAGCCGTTCGCGGCCTGGGAATTCAACGGCGACTTGAAAGAATCGATCCGCTCGCTCGATCTGACCCCCCACGGCAAAATCGAATTCCAGGAGGGCCGGGTGGTGCTCGATCAGGCCTACCTGCAAAGTCAGGGACTGCCGATCGAGCTCAAGGCCAAAAGCCTCGAAGTCTGGTCCCTCGTTCACAATCTCGACCAACCCGGCGGCGGGTTGATGGGGATCCAGGGGCCGGGTGATTTCTTCGACACGATCGTGATCGGCGAAAGACAACCGCGGCACTGGATCTCCGGCAGCAATGGATTCAGTCGGACCGAGGACTTTCCCGAATCGATTCCGGAAACCAAGCAGGGGGAATTGCTGCATTTGGCGATGACGTACGCCGAAGACGGCACGACAACCCTGTACCGCGACGGCAAGCCCTACGGCAAACCGTTTCGCAAAGGATCCGCGACGTTCCCCAAAGACCAAAGTTCCATCCTCTTCGGCCTCCGTCACACTCCCCCCGGTGGCAACAGGTTCTTGAAGGTGAGCATCGACAAGGCCCGTTTATACGATCGCACCCTCACCGCAGCAGAAGTGGCCGCAGCGGCTAGCGGGAACAACCTTTATGTTTCCGACGAGGATCTCTTGCTGGCGATGACCCCCGCACAGCAGGCCAAACGGACCACGTTGATCAAGACGCTCGATCAATCCCGAGTCGCCCTGAAACAGGTTCCCCCCAACCAGGACCCCGAGAAACTGCGGCAGGACGCGCAGCGGCGGTTTGAGGATAAACTGCGAAACCAGCTCCGTTCGCAGACCTTCGAGCGTTTGACCGCATCCGACCCCCGTTACGGGGGGGTCATCACCAACGCCGCCATGTTGAGCATGACTTCCGGCCCGAAGCGGACGCACCCGATTGCCCGCGGTGCGTGGATCATCGAAGTCATTTTCAACGATCCGCCGCCGCCGCCGCCGAACGACATACCGCCACTGAACGAGGACGATTCGTCGAAGGACCTGACAATCCGCGAGAAATTCGCCGCACACCGCAAGAACCCCTCCTGCGCCGGGTGTCACGCGCGCATCGACCCGCTGGGCTTCGCGATGGAGAATTTCGACATCACCGGCCGCTGGCGCGACCAATACGAAAACAACAAAGGTGTCGATGCGAGCGGAATTTTGCTGAAAAAACATCCCTTCGAAGGCGTTGTCGGTTTCAAAGCCTCGCTGGTCAAAGAAACCCCCCGTTTTGCGCGAGCATTCACCAGTCACTTGCTCCGATTCGCGCTAGCCCGAGAACTCGGCCCCGCCGACTCGATCACGATCGACGCGATCCTCGACAAGACCTCAAAAGAGGAATTCAAACTCAGATCGCTGATCCGCGAAGTGGCGATCCGCACGAGTGCTTCACGAAAAAGTGATTGACCGGATTTCGTTGCACCACAGACTTTGCAGCAGTTTGAGTTCCCGCTTTATTCGCCGACTTCTCTGGAACGGCTGGACTGTCTGAGTTCCCAGCGACGTGCATGCCGGGATGATGGCATCGCCCCTTCCTTAACCGATCCCTCTCACATGAAAGAGATGTTTCACATGAGCAGGATCTTTCGGGGATCTCCCCGTTTCAGTGAAGCAAGCCTCCATCAGTGCGTGTGATCTGGAACTCCGTGGGGCTGACATCGAACACGACATTGACGTTCGACATCCGTTTTCTCCTCCAGCTGACAGGACAAGGTCGGCCACCCCAAAGAAATATTTTCCGAACTCAATACATAGCCCGGACTTTCCTCCGTGAACGCTTCGACGGGATGGTTGCCCATACAGACGCATCACACGGGGCCAAGGCGATTGGCTGAATCTTACCTCGTACGAAACTTCCATTCGCTGCCTTCCTCCGGCTTTCACTGGCCCACCCTTACCCCTTTGATTCCTCGCGTTATAGAACGCAGTGCCAAACGTCACTGTGGGCGCAACCACAATTTCGACGGCCCCTGCTCGACGATTGTGTGTCGCCGGATAATGCGTGAAAAACGAAGAGCACCGCTTCTTCGAGGGCTCCGAAGCACTGGTAACCGACAACCGGCAAAATTTGTCTGTCGGCGGTTTTGATGGAAACCGTTTGAGTCCGGGTTCGGAATCTTGACAATTGCTGCCAGCGAGTGCAGAATTTTTCGAGCGCCTCATCACGGAACTGTGCTGGTGGACGATCACTGTGAGTCACCATCGCGGTTAGGTTGCGTTCGATTCACACACCACCCCGGAAAGCCACTCATGGTAATCCCCAACTGGTTGTCTGCTTTGGAATGTCGTGCTTGGTTTTCTCGAAAGTTGGCTCGCGTTTCTGCATCGCGTCGCCGTGCTGATCGCTCAAGGGAACGTTTCCAGTATCGTTCGCCGGCCATGCTGGTTGAGTCGCTTGAACCGCGGCAACTCCT
>CAMBQP010000280.1 GCA_945869955.1 Schlesneria paludicola DSM 18645 | reverse complement strand
CTGGGAAATACAACCACCGGCAATGTCACAGACGCGACCGTCCAAATTGACGCGAATTACTTCAACGATCAAGACTTGCTGGCGTTTACCAACACGCTGAAAATTACTGGTGCTTTCAACGCAACTACCGGAACTTTGACGTTAACAGGAACAGATAGCGTTGCCAACTTTCAGGCGGCACTGCGTTCTGTCACCTATACCAACACAACCAGCACTCCTGCGACAGAGATTCGACGGCTCGCCTTGACCGTAAACGGTGCGATCAACAACAATTTTGTCGTTCATCGGTACTTCAACATGACTTAGGTGATTCATCTTGAGAGCTAAAGGGGACCGCTCCAGTTGTTTTCACGAAGGGAAACGACGTTCCCCGCACTCGCGTCGAAAGAAAAACCTGAAAGTTTGTGAAAACCCGCGTTCGCTGGCGGCGTCGGAATCTAATCAAAGGTCGGCCTGAAGAATCTCGATCGGGCTGAGTTGACGCCTGTTGTCTTCCATCACGTCCCCTCAGCCAGCACCCGATTCAGGTAGTTAGCCGAAGACTCACGGAGCCGATCAATCCGCGCAAAAATCGCGGGGCTGAGGGGCTCACTCAACCGGTTCAGAGCGATCTCGGCGTCATTTTCCGATTCCAACTGATGAGGTTCGGCACCCACCAAAGCCAAGAGATCGCGAATTTTAATCGCGCGGTAGGCCATTGCCTCGCATACGAACGGATGACCGTACCTCAGCGCAAAGACACAGCCGTGGAAGAAGTTGGTCGCCACGGCGCGGGCGCTCCGCATCAAGTGGACGAAGTCATCCGGAGTTGCCGAGTGCCGGTTCTCGTCGACCCACGCGTTGTGGTAACCCACGCTGATAAGCCGGAGATCCGTCTCTCTGGCCCATTGTTTGACTCGATTGGCGAAGGCAAGAGAAAAGGAATGGCCATACACAACAGCGTAGGGTCGATCAGGGAGTTGACAGTCTGAATCGGGCTCGGGCTCGAATTGCAGGCACGGGTCGAGCACGATTTCCGGCTTGACACCAAGGGCGCCTTGGATGAGCTCTCGCGAGTTGTCGTCTCGCACCGAGATCGTCTCAAATCGCCGCAAGGCCTCGGCGATTTCCGGTGACAACCCCTCTGAAGCCGGGTAATTTCCAAAGCTGGCAGCATAGGAGACGAGTCGTCCGGCCCGGATCCCTTTTCCAAAAAACAGGGGACACCCGCCGTACCACGAATGTTTGAGGTTCCACACCTCATCGCTACCGACAATCACCATGTCAAAATCTTCCAGATTCGAAGCTTGCTCGAGTGCAAACTTGCGAGAGAGCGGTAGTCGCGCTCCAGCCCTCAGAAACCCCGATATCTTCCGAGCGTAACCGGGATAAGCCTGCAGAGGACTGAAGGCCGGCGTTAGCGGATTCAGGCCGCAGATCCATTCCCTCAGCGTTGCACGCCACGATTCATGGTTGAGAATCACCGCGTCGTGACCCCGGGCACGTACCGCGTTAGCGAGGCACGAAGCCTGCCAATAGGCACCGTAATTAAAACATTTGTGATAGTTGAGTACTCCGACGCGCATTTTATATCTTTAATAAATCGTAAACGTGTGTTTTGAATTTATTCACAGCAGAAACTGGTGGTGACCCGTTGCAGGCTTCTTGTGGTGACAACTTCGGGACTCGATTGGATGTGACCGTTTACGGCTTGGGATTGATCTTTTCCAGATTCTGAGAATCCGAGAAATCATTCTCATCACACGGATGACTGAGATCCTCACCGAGAGTTTAGCAGAGATCACGCAAGCGGTGCGAGCGTTCGTCGAGTCATCGTTAATTCAGATGGCCAGCATGCAGTCCGTGGAACTCACAAAGGTGCAAAGGAGTCAAGATGAAGCAAGTGGGGTAACCATGCACTGAACCGTGGTCATGTCCGGACGCAGATCTTTTGGAAAGACGACGACGATTCCGCATGGAAACAAATCCCGACGGAAAACTGGATGCGTACGATGATTCCGATTGACTCAGGTCCATGGATGCCCAATCCTTGGCATCGGGTATTGCGTCCGAATATTGATGGTGAGAGGATTCGATCACGGCGTGGGGTGACCCGCGACGCACACGATGCGGTAGCACGCTCATCACCACACATCCGGCGAACGTCCTCTGTATCAACGGCGTTTCAAAAGTTTTCCGATCCAGGATGACGAGCACTTTCTGACAGTCTGCCGATACGTTGAGCCGAATGCCTTGCGAGTGGAATGGGTTTCGCGTGCCGAACAGTGGCGATGTGGATCACTTTGGCGATCGGCTCAAAATGCCGAGACGAATCCGGCCCTGCTCACTTCGTGGCCGATTTCTCGACCTCGCGGCGGGATCACACGAGTCAACCCACCTCTCACGGAAAAGGGACTGCGTCCATTCTATGAGCGGCTTCCCTTTATTCTTTACAACGTAGCCATCATCGCTCAGCAGGATGAGGCTCCGTCGTGAACCGATCAATCATTCAAAGCTGGCCAATTTTAAATATTTGAATGTAAGTCAACGCGAGCATCTCGGCAAAACGAGAGAGCTCCCAGTCCTCATAAACTTGGGGTTTCCTGATTGATTTTCTGTCTGAATCTTTCCAAGAATTATGCTCCGAGTGTGTTTCAGGCGATCTCGAAAAAATCATAGTCTCGTGATATAGCCTCATCATGCAGAGCGATGATGACTACGTTGGCGAGATAAAGACGACCGGTCAGTTGTTATCAATAGTCAAATTAAAAACCACGGGATCTAGCCCTTTTATCTCGTCCGAAGCTCAATACACAGCCCAGACTTTCCCCTGTGAACACTTCGACGCGATGGTTGCCCATTTCGACGCATCACTCGGGGCCAAGGCGATTGGCGAGATCTTACCTCCTGCGAAACTTGCATTCGCTCCTGTCCTCCAGCTTTCACTGGCGCACCCTGCCCCCTTTGTGTTCTCCGGTCGAGGTGACCATGCCAGTCACTCTGAGTCGTTTGCAGATTCGGGCGAGCGTCCGGGCGAGCGTCCGAGATGCGCGGCCAACAAAACGGACAGATCGAACGGCCGGGAGAACAGATTTTGTGTTGGGTTGTGGTGGGTCAGGGTGATGTGGATTCATGGCAGGAACAGGAATTCGTTGCTGGCCAGCAATGCGTGCGATAACTGCTCCCAACGGCTTAATCGATCCGCATTCGTGAGCTCAACCGGCGTCTCAAGAAACTCCGTTGCCACCGCAATTTCCTCCACGGTCGGCGGTCGCCCATACGCCAGTTGCCATCCAAGCTTAAGACGGTCTTGATCATTCGCAGCAGCCTTTTCCAGGCGTCTCGCGAATTCACGACTCATCTCGAAAATGAACGGACTGTTGAGCACGAATAACTGCTGTTGCGGCACAGTCGTGACATTCCGTTGGTCGCTCGTCACGTTTGGCTCAGGAAAATCGAAGAGTGTGAGCGTGGCATTGGGAGCGTAGCGACTAACCACCGTGTAGAGGGTGCGCCGACGGCCAGCAGGATTGTCCGCTTCAAAACCATTGAGCCGCGTAAAAAAGTTGAATCCTGCCACCTCACTGACCCCAGGGGCTGACTGGTCGATGGAGGGTCCCCCCACTTGCGGATCAAGCTTGCCCGCGACGCTGATCATGGCATCGCGCCAAGCTTCGAAATCGAGACGCCGGGGTGTCATCCGCCACAGATATTCGTTTCCAGGATCCGTGGCGATATTGTCCGTCTCTTGGGCGCTGGACAGCTGATAGGTCGTTGAAAGCATGATTTCGCGATGCAGCCACTTAACGGACCAGCCTGCCTCCATGAACTGCACGGCCAAGGTGTCCAACAATTCCGGGTGCGTCGGCGGGCTGCCCAGTTTTCCAAAATTGCTCAGCGTAGGGACAATTCCCCGACCAAAATGATAATGCCAGATCCGATTGACGAAGACTCGGGCGGTCAACGGGTTTTGGGGATTGACGATCGCGTTGGCCAAATCAAGCCGCGTAAAGGGTTTGCCGCCGGGTTGTTCATCCGGATTGCTCAAGACACGCAGAAATCCAGGGGGCGCTTGTTCGCCGAGTTTCTCAGGATTTCCGCGAATGAAAACCTGCATCGGCTGAGCTCCTCCCCGGACACTCGGCATCAAGGGGCCCGAGGGGGGTGGTGTTTTGGTCAGAGTCTCCAACTGAGCCTGAAGCTCGGCCACTTGCTGCTTCTGGGGTTCGGCGAGCAAACCCGCCAGGTCATTCTCGGCGACAAAGAACGGCCCCTTGGGGTCCTTCCAGAGCACGTTAAGCAGTCTGGCCTGATCGGCGGAAAGTGGTGCCGGCTTTTGTGATGGGTCTGCAGAGGGTTGCTCGCTGGATTTGAGCGCGGCAAGCGATGTCAGGACAATGTTCTTAAAAGCTTCCACCTGCTGCTGCATGGAATCGGAGGTCGCCACGCTGCCAGACTGATTCGCCTGCTTTGCCGCATCGCGGAGACCCTTGAGGATCGGCTCATCCCCCGGCTCTTCGAGGACTTTCACCCAGCGACTCAAGAAATAAAGTTCCAACCCCTCCTGCCGTGCAAATGCCCCCTCATCCAAGGGGAGTTTGTGGCTGCGAAGCACGGATATTTTGGACGCACAGATCACATAGGCATCGGCTTTTTCGAAAGCCAGACGGCCAAGTTGCCGCGCCTGATCCTCTTTCCATTTCTGCAAACTCGCCTTCTGTTGCTGGACCTCTTCAGTCCATCTCTTGTGAGTTTCGATGATGTCAGGGGCCGCCAGCATACGGTCGGACCATTCCGCGCCATTGTAGGCGGCTGCCAGTGAATAGTAGTCTCGGGTTGGAATCGGATCGAACTTGTGATCGTGGCACCGGGCACAAGAGACCGTGAGACCCAAGATCCCACGAGACAGTGTGTCCACTCGATCCTCCAATTCGTCAGCCTTCGCCTTCGCTTCCCCAGCAGCCCCTTTACGGAACTGCGGACCCAGTCCTTGAAAGCCAAGTCCGGCCAGTCGGGTCACATAATCGGTCGCCGGGCCTGATAATTCATCACCTGCGATCTGCAACCGCACGAACTCGTCGTAAGGCATGTCTCGATTCAGAGCCTCCACAACCCAGTCGCGATACCGATAAGCCGCCGGAGTCGGAGTTAAGAACGAGTTGCCCTGGTCGTCCGCGTAACGCGCGACATCCAGCCAGTAGCGTCCCCAACGTTCACCATAATGTGGTGAATCCAGCAGCCGATTGATCATCTTCTCGTAGGCTGCCGGGTCTGTGTCCCGTTCAAATGCCTCACACTCCTCAGGTGACGGCGGCAGGCCGATCAGGTCGAAAGTCGCCCGCCGGATCAACTCGCGCTTGGTCGCCCGCCTGACTGGGTGGAGTTTCCGTTTTTCGAGTGCCGCCAGCACAAAAAAATCGAGCGGCTGCTTGGGCCAGCTCACGTCAGCAACGCTGGGTATGGGATGTTTCACCGGCAGTTGGAACGCCCACTGCTTGCGTTCGGCATCGAGGTCAATGACACGTTTACTCGAAGCAACACTCTCGCGCGGATCAGGCGCACCCATGGCGACCCATTTTTCCAAAATCGCCACCTGCTCGCCCGACAAACGCTCGTTCGGCGGCATCTGGAGATTCTCATCGGTATAGCGAACGGACGTCACCAGTGAGCTTTCGTTCGGCTTTCCCGGCTTAATGACCGGACCCTCGTCGCCCCCTTTTTGGACCCCCGCGCGAGTGTCAAGCAAAAGCCCCCCCTTGAGGTTCCCCTCCTTGGCCGCTTCCTCGCTGTGGCACTTGTAGCAATGATTCACGAGCAGAGGGCGAACCTGAGTCTCGAAGAACTCGATACTTGCAGGGTCCAATTCCCCCGCAGCGAGCGAGCCCATTAAGCTAACACCGAAGCTGACCCCGAAGCTAACACAGACTAACCAGCACTTGATGATCAGTTTCACTTTCATGCGAGGATTTCCTTTACGACATTGCCATGCACGTCTGTCAGACGAAAATCGCGACCGCTGTAGCGATAGGTCAGTTGCTCATGATTCAGCCCCATCAGGTGTAGCATCGTGGCGTGCAAGTCATGCACATGGACGGGTTTCTCGACGGCTTTGAAGCCGAACTCATCCGTGGCACCATAGGTCATGCCCCCCTTCACGCCCCCTCCCGCCATCCAGACCGTGAACCCGTGATGGTTATGATCGCGCCCATCGTTTCCTTGGGAAGTCGGAGTTCTGCCAAACTCGCCGCCCCACAAAACCAGCGTCTCCTCGAGCAAGCCCCGTTGCTTGAGGTCTCCCAGCAGGGCCGCAATGGGTCGATCAACGACCTTGGCGTGATTGCGGTGCGATTCGCTGTTGTTGGAGTGATGATCCCATGGCTGGCTCTTGCCACAATAAACCTGCACGACGCGCACTCCTCTTTCGACTAGGCGGCGGGCGAGCAAACAATTCCGGCCAAAGGTGGCCCGCTTGAAGCCACCATCCCCGCTGGTGGCCACCAGTTCCGACTCTGGCCCCGTCAACCCATAGGCAGACTGGGTTGCGGGGGTCTCATCGGTGATATCAAAAGCGGCCGCTGCGGAACTTTCCATATTGAAAGCCATTTCGAGCGATTGAATGCGGGCATTCATCGCATGCTCTGCCCCCCGGCGTTCTTCGTGCATGGCATTCAACCGCTGAATCAGGTCGAGTTCGCGGCGCTGCGTCGCCGGAGAGAGCTGCGTGTTCTGCAGGTAAGGAATCACTTCGCGCGGATTGTAGTTTTGGGGCAACGCGACTTGGCAACCTTGATAAATGCCCGGCAGAAAACGACTGCTCCAGTTCGAGGGGCCGTTGACCGGCTGGCCCTGTTCGCCCAGGACGACAAAGCCCGGCAGGTTTTCATTCTCGCTGCCGAGCCCATAGAGCAGCCAGGAGCCGTAGGAGGGACGATT
>CAMBQP010000279.1 GCA_945869955.1 Schlesneria paludicola DSM 18645 | reverse complement strand
GCCGCGAAGCCTGCTGCGGTGGTGGCGATGGTCCAGAAGATCGGTACGGTCAGTTCCAGCATGGTTTGACGCAGGGCTTCCACGGGTTCCCTGGTGAAACGATGTTCACGAAAGCGGAGCGTGATATGCATGACGGTGGCGATGCCAATGATGGTGACCAGCGAGTTCAGCATCGAGCTGACCATGCTGAGCTGCATACCGCTCAAGACGAGCAGCGCTTTGGTCCAGATCAGCGTGACTTGCACGACAATTAAGGGGAGCACCATCCAGCGGATACTGCGGAACAGGATGAAAATCACCAACATCAACAGCAGGGCCGAGGCCCAGCCGAGTGTGGCACCATCTTCTTCGACATAGCGGAACATATCATGGACCTGTACCGGTTCACCCACCACCGCTGCTGGGGGGTTATGGGCGGTGGCGATGTCGCGAACGAGCTGGTAGGTTTGGGCGCGAGGAATCTTGGCGGTTCCTTCTGGTTCCAGACGACAGAAGATCGCCGTCGTCTCGCCGTCGGCCCCGACCAGCACGCCTTCCATCAGTTTGCGGATAATCGAACGACCAATCGGTGCCTGCAGCGCCTGAGCCAGATTTTGAAAGCTCTCTTTTTGCAATCCCGGGACCCGCTCCAGTTGTTTCAGCAAGGCCTCGATCCGTTCGCGGGCCGCATCGGTCAAGCGGTCTTCGCCGGGGACGAATAACTCTTGATCGGTATAGGCAATCACCACGAATTCATCACCGCCAAAGGTCTGCTTGCTTTCGCGCCAGGCGGCAAGTCGGACGTTATCCTTGGCATACAGCGATTCAATCGATTGCTCGAACTGCAACCTTGAGGCGGGAAACCAGGCAGCAGCGGTTAAGAGGATCGACAGTGCCAGCCACCACCTGCGGTAGTCCAGTAAGAGATTGGTGAGTCGGATCAACCAGGACGGGGGCGCGGCGGTCATGATCACTCGCAGAACTCGGCATTCACGACAAAACTCCCCGTCACAACGCGACAGGGCCTGACAGAGAATTTAACCCAGTTTGCCAGCAACGGATAGTGCGCCGAGATCCACAAGCAAGGAACCCCAGCAGTAACAGACCCCTGCAGTAACGAACCCCTGCAGTAACAGACCATGGATCACCGATTCGTCAAACACATCCTTTTCAGAAATGCGAAGAGTGTGAACCACGAATAAAACGACTCGCACGAATCGGACGAGGAAGAGCAGAAATTGAGGAAGAGTAGAAATTTCCAGCTTTGGAAAACGGAATTTTCACAGCTGGGCATTGGGTTTGTCGTTGAACCGCAATTCTCTCTGTTCGCTGTGTGATTCTCTGTGTGTGCCTCTGTGCCTCTGTGCCTTTGTGCCTCTGTGCCTCTGTGGTAAACCATCTCTTTCTTCCCTTTCTTTTTCCCCAATCGGCTCAACCACGTTGCAGCGTGATGTCATCGCGAACGGGCGATGCTACGATATTCGCAAACTGTTTTTTCTCAATTTTGGAGATTTCCCGATGAAGCTCGGTCGGACCACCGCGTTCTTATGTGTACTCGCCGTTTTGGCGGGATCGATTGTCGAGTCAAGAAATACCTGTGCCGAGGACAAACCGACGGCTGATTTGCTGAAAACGTTCGTCGACGAATTGGTGCCGATCGTGCCAGGGGAGGACAAGTTTCCCGCCACCTTTCTGATGGGTGATGAAGCGGGAGAAGCGAGCGAAAAGCCGCAACACTCGGTCAAGCTATCCAGTTCGTTCGCCATGGCCCGTTATGAAGTTCCCCAGAACCTGTATCAGGGGGTGATGGGGACCAACCCCAGTCGCTGGAAAGGCCCGCGTAATTCGGTCGAAATGATGTCGTGGGACGATGCCAACGAATTTTGTCAGAAGATCACCCAGCAATTGAAATCCCGCAAACTGATCGGGGAGGACGAGATCATTCGGTTGCCGACCGAGGCGGAGTGGGAATACTGCTGCCGAGCGGGGACGAAAACCCGCTACAGCTTTGGTGACAAGGCACAACAGGAAGCCGATGTGAGTCCCAAAGCCTCGCTGCTGAGTGAGTTTGCCTGGCATACCGGCAACGCGGCGGGCAATGATCCACCGGTCGGGGCACTGAAACCGAATCCGTGGGGACTCTACGACATGCACGGTTACCTCTGGGAATTCACCGCCGATGGTTGGTCGAAAGACTATCAGCAGGCACCTGCCGACGGGAGTGCCGTCAAGTTGGCAGAACAAAACCCCTCGGTGGTGATTCGGAGCGGCTCGTGGAAAGACCGGTTTGAGCGGTTGACGAGCAGCACACGCAAAAAGCTCGGACGGACCGATAAGGATGATGCCGTCGGCTTTCGCTGCGTCAAGTCGAAGTGAACCGATTCCGGTGACGGTGTTGATCGGTTCGGTTTTCCACTGTGTGAATATCAAGCCCCGATCTTTTCGTGCCTATTATTCTCCTGCTTTTCATTCCTGCGAGGAAACGATTTTATGCTTTCGAACCCGGTGAAGCAGACCGTTAAGAGTGGTGGCTTAGCGATTGGGACGATGATGTTTGAGTTCAACACCACAGGGATTGGGCGGATCGCTGCGAATGCCGGGGCAGAATTTGCCGTGTATGACATGGAGCATACTGGTTGGGAGTTGGAAACGATTCGGATGTTGATTGCGACGACTCCACGTCCGGGCCTCGTCCCGATCGTGCGCATTCCGACGACACAGTATCATTTTGTTTCGCGGGTGCTCGACATGGGGGCGATGGGGGTCATGGCACCGATGGTGGAGTCGGCGGACGAAGCTCGGCTACTGGTCCAGTCAGCCAAGTATCCTCCGACCGGACGGCGGGGTGCCGCCTTTGGAATCGCTCATGATGATTATGGAATCGGCACGATCCCCGAAGTGGTTCGGTCCTCGAATGCCGAGTCGTTACTCATCGTTCAGATCGAGACCGCCAAGGGGCTGCAGAATCTCGACGAGATCGCGACTGTTCCCGAGATCGACGTGTTATGGATCGGTCTGTATGACCTGGCCAATTCGCTGGGGCTTCCCGGCCAGATGGATCATCCGCAAATTCAAGCGGCCATCGATCGGGTACTGGCTGTCTGTCGGGCGCAAAATAAGGTTCCTGCGGTGCTGGTGACCAGTATTGACGAGGGACGAGCTCAGCTTGCGCGGGGGTTCCGGTTGGTCGCCTTTGGCGGCGATGTTTGGATTTATCAGACCGCTTTGAAAGCGGGTCTGGCCGCCTTGCGTGCCCCTTGAGTGATAGACGACGGCGGCGGGGGAAACTAGACTTGGCCGCGGTGCGGGGGACTTTTTCCCCCGGCACGAGTTACCGATTTTTAAAGATTTTGATAACGCCATGACCGAGACGCTGCCGATCATTCAGGCCGTTTGCTTCGACCTGGACGGGTTAATGTTCAATACGGAAGAGGTTTTTTATGTCTCTGCGGATCTGTTGCTGCAGCGGCGGGGGATGCGGATGACGCGGGGAGCCATGGATGCGATGCTCGGACTCCGGCCGCTGGAATCGCTGACCGCATTTCGGGACTACATGCAGCTGAACGAAGAACCGGCTGATCTGCTGGCGGAATCTCGCGTGATCTTCCACGAGATGCTGGTCGAACACTTGAAGCCGATGCCTGGTCTGTTCGAATTGTTGGATTTGATCGAGTTTCGGGGTCTGCCGAAGGGGGTGGCGACTTCATCCCCACGGAATTATTTGAACAATATTTTTAGCCGGTTTGATCTGGAACCTCGTTTCCCTACCAAGCTGACGGCCGAAAGTGTGACGCATGGCAAACCCCATCCAGAAATTTATTTGAAGGCGGCGGAACAGTTGGGGGTTCACCCAGGGAACATGCTGGTGCTGGAAGATTCGGCCACCGGAACCCGGGCGGCCGCTGCGGCGGGGGCCTTTATCGTGTCGGTCCCGCACGAACATACCGCTGGTCATGATTTCAGCCAGTCCAAGTACATTGCCAGCGGTCTCGGGGATCCGTTCATCCTGAACCTTGTCTCGCCAGGAATCACTTCCGCTGGACGTTAAGCATCTTGTGACTATAATCCGAATTGCCTGCTGGCAGGGATGATCGATGCGGGGTAACCGTCTGATTCGGGGCGAATTCCGTCCCGATGATGGCGTCGAAAATCCAAAGGTACGCCTCAGCAGGTGACCGACAGACGAATGCATCGATCACAGCTGGAGCACGGGATTTGATCGGTGATGGGATTTTCGTACGGTCAAGTCTTTTTGCTTTAGGAATCTTTGCAGGGAGGTAACGATTTCATGACCCGAGGTCGACCAAAAGTGTGTGTCATTGGTGCCGGGCCGGGTGGGCTAGCCAATGCTTTATTGATGGCCAAAGCGGGGGCCGAGGTCACCCTGTTCGAGCAAAATTCGGTGGTGGGTGGCCGTTGTTCGCCGATCCATCTCGACGGATTCCGCTTTGATACCGGGCCGACGTTTTTTCATTATCCGCGTGTGCTCGAGGACATTTTTCGGTCGATTGGTCGGGATCTCTGGTCCGAGATCCCGATGACGCGTCTGGATTTGCAATATCGTCTTGCGTTTGGTGAAGGGGGCCAGCTGGATACCTGTTCGGACCCCGAACTGATGCGGCAGGAAATCAGCCGATTTTCGCCCCAGGACGCGGATTCGTTCGAGCGATACATGCAGGATAATCGTGAAAAGCTCGACCACTTTCGTCCAATCCTCGAGCAGCCCTTTAACAGCATGCTCGACCTGCTCCGGCCATCGGTTTTACGCGCGTTGCCGCTGCTGCGTCCCTGGCACTCGGTCGCATCGGATTTGACCCGACACTTCTCGGACCCACGACTCGTCACCGCCTTATCGTTTCAGTCGAAGTATCTGGGAATGTCACCGTTTCAGTGTCCTAGTTTGTTTACGATCCTTGCGTTTCTGGAGTACGAATTTGGCATCTTTCATCCGACGGGGGGTTGCTCGGCGGTAAGTGAACGGATGGCGGATGTGGCGCGCGAACTGGGTGTCACGATCCGGCTGAACGAACCGGTCGAGTCGCTGCGTTTTGAAGGTCGGAAGGCGGTGGGACTGACGACGATGCGCGGTGCGACCGAATTCGATGCATTGGTCATCAACGCCGATTTTTCTCGGGCGATGGAGCGATTGGTTCCCGAAGCGCTGCGGAAGCGGTGGAACAATAAAAAATTGCAGAAAAGTCGCTATTCCTGTTCGACGTTCATGATGTACCTCGGCATCGAGGGGTGTTACGACAAGCTTCCGCACCATACCATCTACATCGCCAACGATTATCATCAGAATTTGCGCGAGATCGATGAGCTGAAGGTGCTGTCGCAGGATCCCTCGTTCTATGTGCAAAATGCCGGGGTCACCGATTCGACGCTGGCACCTGACGGAATGAGTACCCTGTATGTGTTGACGCCCGTTCCCCACAAAACGGCAAATATTGATTGGGAATCCGAGAAAAACGGCTTCCGGGACCGCGTGATTCGCCAGCTCCAGAAAATCGGGATCGAGGATGTCGAACAGCGAATCCGTGTGGAAAAGGTGGTCACGCCGGCCGACTGGGAGACGGGTCATCAGATTTATCGGGGGGCCACCTTTAATTTGTCTCACAGTTTGAATCAGATGCTGCACAAGCGACCGCACAATCGTTTTGAGGATCTGCAGCAGGTCTATCTGGTTGGTGGGGGGACACACCCAGGAAGTGGGCTGCCGGTCATTTACGAATCAGCCCGAATTTCGGCACGCATGATGTGTGCGGCGTTGAAACTGAGCTTTCCGGAATGTGGGTCCGCCTCCCCTTCCAACCCGACGTTTGTCCCTGCTTCCCGGAGAGTTGCCTGATGGTCGGGATGACCACAGCCGGTGATCGCACGTCGCAAACGGAGCAGGGGGGGACGGCGAGCCTCGCCCCCCTTCCCTTTTGTCGCGCAGAAACGTATCACGCAGAAACCATGACTCACACGGATGAATCGCTGGAATCAGTCGTCGCGAATTCGAGCACGGATTCGTCGAGCACGGATTCGAACATGGATTCGTCGCTGTGGCAGCAGGTGGTCGAAGCGATCGAGCGGGCGCGCGTCGCACAAGTCTCCTGGAACGCGCAATCACTCGGAAATCGCTTGCGGATTGTGCGAGACCTTCGTTTGGAAATCGGTCGTCATCCCCGTCCGCTGGCCGAAACCGTCGGACGGGAAGATCTGGCTCAGACGCTGGCTGCCGAAGTTTTGCCGCTCGCGGATGCGTGTCGTTATCTGGAACTGCATGCCTCTGCGCTGTTGCGGGATCGCGTCGTCAGTACGCGTGGGCGTCCCGTTTGGCTCTGGGGGACACACGTCCGACTGCGGCGGGAACCTTTTGGGGTGGTGTTGGTGATTGGTCCTGCCAATTATCCGTTGATGCTTCCGGGAATTCAGGCGATTCAAGCGATCACTGCGGGAAATGTCGTCTTGATCAAACCGGGATTCGGCGGCGAACGGGCCGCGCGGGGACTGGTGGAACGCGCCGAACGAGCGGGGCTCCCCCCTGGCGTGATCCAGGTGCTGCCGGAGTCACCGCAAGCCGCTTCGTTCGCCATTCAAAATGGAGTCGACAAAGTGATTCTGACCGGGTCGGTCGGGGCGGGTCAGGCGGTCAGTGGTCAAACTGCTCGGCAGGGGATCCCCGCTGTGATGGAACTTTCGGGGTGTGATCCGCTGTTCGCGCTGGATGATGCCGATCCGAACTTGGTGAGCGACTGTCTGGTGTTTGGGCTGACGTTGAATCAAAGTCACACTTGCATCGCGCCGCGCCGAGTTTTTGCTTCCGATTCCATGACCACCGCGATCCTCGCAAAATTGCTCCCTAAGCTGCAAGCCCACAAACCAATTGTCGATTTCCAGAGAGATACAGCGAAACAACCGGCTGCGGTCTTAGCGCAGGAAGAGCGGATTATCGAGCGGATTCGGGCGGCAACAGCGGCGGGAGCTCGGTTGTTGACCGAGGCGATTGAAGTGATTGAGGGGCGTCCCCGGCTGGTCCGTCCGGCGGTGCTCGATGGTGTGCGGCCCGAGATGGA
>CAMBQP010000278.1 GCA_945869955.1 Schlesneria paludicola DSM 18645 | reverse complement strand
AATTGGCTGGCTTCATCATCCAGCCGTCCAGCATCACTCCGTTCCCAATGTCGACCTGGAATAACTCGGCCGGGGATCCCGCCAGTTTGTCGACCTGCTTTTTCAAGGCTTCGTTGGTGATGACCGAACGGAGCGATTGATGTTCCGGGATCGAAACCAGCTCGACCTGCGGGGGTGTGGTTAATGATGAGAACGTATGCCAGGCTGCGGTTCCGTCCGGTGACATGCTGTAGTCGTGCCAGCCGGTGCTGTTCGCGGGGGTGATCCGTTCCAGCTCACCCTGCCCCGCAAACGCGGTTCGGTATAAGTATCGCTGCGTCGGCTGATGGGGTGAGGCGATGAAGTAGACATACCCTGTCGGCTCATCCACATGAACGACCTTCAGCACGTCGAAGTTTCCCTGGGTGATCCGTCTCAAACCGGAACCGTCGCGCGCGGCCAGGTAGAGTTGCCGCCAGCCATCTCGCTCGCTGATCCAAAGGAAGGCGCTCCCCTGCGACAGCCAGGTCAGATGGTCATGGGCCAGATCGACCCAGGCTCCATCCCGCTCGGTCAGAACCGTGCGGGGTTTGGTCTCTGTCGCGGCCGGGTCCGCAATCATCACCTCGAGCGCGTTCTGCAGGCGATTGATCCGCTGAATGGCTAACTCGCCCGTTTTCTCGATCCATTCCATGCGCGGGATGTAGTAATCGGTTCGTGTGTCGCCGGGGATTTCGATCCAATTGGTCTCCCCGCCCATCGCCGGAACAACTCCGACCCGACAGGCGGAATTTCGTTCGCCGGTTTTGGGATACACGAAGGTCGTCAACACCGGATAGGTAGCGGCGGTGTTATCAATCAGCGTGAACTTGGGAACCCCTTTGGTGTCGAGTTGCCAATAGGCAATCTGTGTCCCATCGGGACTCCATCGCCAGCCGTCACGGCAATCAAACTCTTCTTCGTAGACCCAATCGAAGGTCCCATTGATCACCTCGGCATTGCCATCGCTGGTTAGTGCCGTCGCCAGACCACCTGCAGTTGGTACGGTGTAGAGATTGTTTTCGTAGACATACCCGACACGCTCGCCCGTCGGTGAGAGTTTCGCGAACATCAGTTTTGAGGAGGGAAGGTCGCTGCCAAGTTTCACCAGTTGGCCGGTCGAGCGACGGAAGGTCCAATAATCTCCCCGCGTATTTTGTCGCCAGACGCGGGCGGAATTCGTAAAGATCAGGACGACATCCAGATCCTTGGACAGCTCGTATCCTTGAATTGACAGCGGTTTCGTTGCGTTGGGAGGGATCAGTTTTTCCGCTGCCACCAGCACCTCGGTTTGCCCCTGTTCGTCGATTCGAACGAGATCACTGAAGCCGGCCTGAGTTTTCGACGGGGCGAGCGACAGCGAAGTTCGCCCGGCGAGCCATCGGGTGGCAGGAGCAGACTCCCCTTGAAAATCTCCCGAGGAAAAAATTCGATCGACGGTCAGTTCCGCCTCATCGGCAGATTGCACGGCAGCAGAAAATCCCGTCAAAACCACCAGCGTCAGCAGGCCGTTACGAAGCAGAGTGGACATCGTCATCGGGATTCCCGTCGATCAAAGTGTTGCATGATTTGTTGCAGGTCGACCACGCCAGTGAGGCTCGTAGCTAAAAATCCTTGAGAATCGGGATGACCGATCGCTGCAGTTGGCCCGCAGTGACGTGAACCTCGCCAGATCGATCGACGAAGACATCGACTTCGCTCCGCACACCAAACTCGGGAAGATAAATCCCCGGCTCGATCGAGAAGCAGCAACCGGGGAGAATCCGGCGGGTTTCGTGCGTTTCGAGATTATCGATGTTCGCCCCATTCCCGTGTGTTTCCTGACCGATGCTGTGTCCCGTGCGGTGGACAAAGTAGGCTCCGTAACCGGACTGGTCGATGACCTGTCGGGCCGCATCATCGACCTCGAAACCGTATAAGACCTGTTTGGCGGCAAACCGATCTCGAACTAATTGAATCGCGGCATCCCGGGCGGCGGCGACAATCTGAAAGATCGATTCATATTTGGCTGGGACCGAGTCGCCCACAAAGCCGACGCGGGTCAAATCGCTATAGACCGCTCGTGGCTGATCGAGCTTGGCCCAGAGGTCGATCAGGACGAAATCCCCTGGACGAATCGGGGCGGTCCCGGTTTCGTAATGCGGGTCGCCACTGTTGGCGTTCACTCCAACAATCGGCGGGTGATACGTGGTGAGCCGATGCTTTGCGAAGTGTGCCATGATCACGTCACGGACGGCAGCCTCGGTCGTTTCCCCACGCGAACGAATTTCCTGGGCGATGAAGCTCCACGCGGCAGGGTAAGCGGAATCGGTATGCAGACTCGCTTCGAGATGCATGGCCCATTGTTCATCGTCCCAGACCGCTTCGAACAGCTGAATCAGATCGCCCGAGGGAATCACTTCGGCACCTGCTTCACGAACCAGCTCGACCGTCCCGGCATCGACGCGCGAGATGTAGGGGTTGCCGTTGCGGGGGGAGTACTCCATCGCGACCCGCTTGCGACCGGCGACCAGGGCCGCGACTCCCGCTTCAAATTCCTGCCATTTGAGATAAACCTGCTTTTCACCGGGAAGATGGTCAAGAGCTCCCGATTCGATGCGATGGACCAGTTTACGCGGCGGACCTTCGCTGGGAATAAAGTACACCCAGCGTCGGGACCCGGCTGGGCCATCGGCAAACTGGAGGATTCGTCGGGCCAGAATGTTGCTGGCACGAAAGTCATACATCAGCCATCCATCAAGATGACTTTCACGCAAAGCAGTCTGAATGGCGGCAAGATTAAGCATGATGTTTCGCTTTAAGCATCAGATGTCATGGAAGCAGAAAAGTTAATGATTGGCGCTCCCCGCTCGTTCAGTTTTCGCGGCAGGCTTTGCTGCAGGGGACAGGCCGCCACTGGCTCGTTTTACTGATTGGACCAAGTTCGGATCAAGGCTGTCGAGAAAGATCTGTGCTTTTCGGGCCTGTTCGGGGAGTTGGTCACCTGCCGAGGCGGGGACATCTTTACGGCAACTAAGGGCATACGCGACGATTTTTTCCTGGGCTGACCGAGTTTCCCACGGGGCGTGACCAAACTCGTTAATCAGGCGATCCAGTACGGACCAGTCTTTCCAGCGAGCCAGGTCGATGACCGCCATGTCGGCAAATTCGGGCCGATCCAGAAATCGCCGCATCGCCGCTCGAAGCCCGTTTTCCGAAAACTGACTGCGGCGATAATCCCAGAGAAAGCTGAGCGTCATGCGGACGGCGTTCAGGTCGACCAGTCGAGGATCGTCGTCCGCCAGATCGACGGGCAACGCGTCGATTTTCATAGCGACGATCTGCTTTAGACCCGGTTCGCCATTGAGTAGCAGATAGCCGGCCATGATTCCTTCGATTCCCAGCCGATTTTTCCGGGGATCAATCGGTGCGAGCAGTTTCTGTTCGAGGAACTGTGCATCGTCGTCATTGCCGCAAAAGCCGAGCAGCATGCCATAGAATGCGCGGCGAACATCCAGACGGGGGCTCGGGTCTTCCAGCCACCTGCGAACCTTGGCACGGACATTGGCGCGGGAATTTTTCTTATTGGGGTCAGCTGGCAGTTGCTCGATCATCCGCTGGACATCTTCCAATTCGGCGCGGGCAAATTCACCGAAAGCGTCGTTCGAGATGATCGGGTTTGAATTTCCGAGGCAGTTTAGAAAATAGAGGAGTCGAGTTGCCTTGGCGGGGACTTCGGGAGAGGGAGCTTGCTGGACGTAGGCGAGGCTCTCGTCATCCATCTCGACGGGGAGTGCCCATTCCATCAACCCTTCTTTGCGTTGGCCGATCAGCAAAAACCGATCCCCTACTTTGGCGGTGACGCCAATCGGGATTTCGATGGTCCCCCCGATTTTGTAAGGAGGGGTTGGTTTGATCAGTCCGACAATTTCCAGCGACGTGGTCTGCATGGAAAGTTCCTCGCCGTTTTCGGAGCTGAGGAATTTGACCAGACAGACCGCATCCGCCTCGGAAACTTTTTCGCTGAGGGTGGCATCGGTGGGTGGACAGTAGGGGCAGGCCTGAATGGCGACTGTGGCAGCTGTTGCATCGGCAACGCCGACGGCACCCGCAGCGACAGTGAGCGCTGCCACAAACCCTGCGATGAAACTGATCCGCAACAAACATGACATCCGTGTCATTCCAGACCTTTCATTTCAAGAGAAAGAATCGCTTGGCCTCATTCACCGTCTTGGGATCTTTTTTCTCGAGCTCTTCCAGGCATTTCAGTCCACGTGTCACGTGTGCAGGGACGGGGACTGGTGTTTTGACTTCGGCGGTAACGGGCTCGCTGGAACCTTCTGTGGCTGCAATCGTGGCATCGCCTTTCTTTTCGCCGGTGTCTTTGGTGCTGGACAACATGTACCGGACGATGGCTCGTTTGACCGAGGGGATGTTCGTTTCTTCGTCATACATGGCCATCAGTTTGTCTTGCACGGACCAGTCTTTCATCCGCGAGAGATCGGCGATCACCAGATCGGCGAGTTCCGGGCGATCGAGCAGCAGTCGCATCGATTGACGGAGCCGATCAACCGAGATGCGGCCATCGCCGTATTGCCACATGAACCGGAGCGCCTGCATGGCGGCGTAGGTTTCGCTGAACGGGGCGCTCTTGTTCATCAGCTTTTGTTTTTCGATCAGTTCCAGTCCCTGATCGCCGGTCAGCAACAGGTAACCCCCCATGATCCCATCGACACCGAGGCGAAAATCGTCGGTCTGTTCGCTGATTTTGGCTTCCATCAGTTTGGCATCTTCGTTGTTACCACACAGTCCGAGCATCATGCCGTACAAGCCCAGGCGGCCAGGGGAAACGTCTTTGGTTGTCAGCCATTTTCGCAGTTTGTCACGTGGCAATTCCTGCTTGATTTTCGAGACATCGGCATAGGCGGCGTTCGCAAATTCTCCGAAGGCATCGTCTGAAATCATCTTGTCGTCGGTTTCGAGGAATTTGAGGAAGTAGATCAATCGCTCGGTGGCTGCGAGGTTCGGCTTGGGCGAGTTTCGCATGTAATCGTAAGCGATTTTGCTCACTTCCAGCGGGCTTCCCCACTCGATCGCGGCGTCAACCTTGGTCCCAAACAACATGAACTGATCGCCGACTTTGGCGGCACGATAGCGGACCAGATTGATGCGGCTGGCCTTGGCCAGTTTGCCCCCTTCGGGCTGATGGACCACTTCGACCACCTCAAATTCGGTCGAGCCTGCGTCAGAAATCTTGGCGGCTTGCCCCCCGACCCACTTGACCAGCACGACGGCATCGGCCTGAGCCACCTGTTCGGAGAGGGTCAGGGACGGAGCCGAGCAGAAAGGACACGAGTTGGCCGAGTTTCCGAGCAGAAACAGGGTGGTCAGGACAACCAGAGGGGGAATCGACTTCAACAAACGAGCGAGCTTCATCAAGAAATCTCCTGCAGGGAGAGAGCCACTTTCACAACACATTTTCACAGACGTCTGAATCATACCAAAAGGACTCAACGGGCGCGAGGGGAAAACCAAAGAAAAGATTTCACTCGGGGCGAAATCGTGGTCATGATGTTCGTGCCTGTCTGCTCGGAAAACAATTTCTGGATTCGTGGTGCTTTCGGGGGTGACGCGTCGTTAAACTGGGGCATGGCACTCCAGAAATGCTCAGACTCGTGATGGGTGAATCGCTGTGTGCCCAGTGATCTGTGGAAATCGAGGCCTGTATGAAGTTCCTGTTCAATCGCGAGTTATCTCTGCTTTGCCTGAGTTTTGCGGGTCTGGTCAGTTTCGCGGTGGTGTTTCCCAGTCCGTGTCTGGCTCAATTGGGGGGCGAACCCATTGCCGAGGCGATCGAGGGGGAAGCAGATGCGGTCATTCCCCCCTTGGTGGAGGGAGAAAAGCCACCCAGCCTGCTGATCGAGATTGCGGAAGAGCCGAAAACGATTGACCCGGCGACGCTGGTCCCTGCTGCGGTTGCACAGCGTGTCACGGTTCGTTTCGAGCAGAAACCTCTCCGAGACATCGCCAAGTGGCTCTTGGACGAACTGTCGATGACGGTTTTGATCGACTATCCGGCGCTCGCCGATGAGGGTTTGCTGGCGGGTGAACCGATCACAGACCATTTGGAGGATGCTCCTCTTTATCTGCTGCTAAACCGATTGCAGGGTCTGCAATTGGGCTGGTACTTCGAGGACGAGACGCTGTACCTGACGACGAAGTCGCAAGCGGACCAGCATTATACGACCGTTCCGTACAATCTGGGGGATTTGTTTGACGCCGGCTTTCGTTCGGATGCGACTTTGCGCACCGTCGGCGGCACCACGGGTGGAGTCTGGGAGGAAATGAGTGGCGAGGGGGGGGCATCGGTTCTGCTCGGGGATGTGCTGTTTGTGCGGCAATCCGATGCGATCCATCAAGAAATTGCCGGACTTCTCGCGGCGCTGCGAACACACGGACGGCGAACGTTGATAAACGATCCGCCCGAGCACGGCTTAATACGAGAAAAATTGAATGAATTGGTGACGGTCGAGTTTGACGAAACCCCCTTGAACGGAGCGATTAAAAGTTTGGCGGAACAGGTTCAAGCGGATATTCGCCTGGACTTGCCACGACTGAGCGACGAGGGGATTTCGGAGCGAATACCGCTTTCGCTGAAAATGACCAATCGGCCGCTGAGCACGGTCTTGCGAGCGTTACTGGTGAAGTCTCATCTGACCTGGAACTTCCGTGATGGGGTGATGTGGATTACGACAAACAGTGCGGCACAATCGGGCTATAAGACTGCGGTATTCGATGTGCGTGATCTCTGTCAAAATCAGAAAGAGTCGACCGGTTTGATGCGGGCCATCCACACGCACACCAGGGGGATTTGGGACGATGCGGATGGGGAGGGGGGATCGAGGACATCACCGAAGACGGGTCTTCTCGTGGTACGGCAGGATGAGCGAACGCTGGAAGAGCTGTTAAAACTCCTCGAAAGCTATCGATCGGCGCTGCGTGTTTCAAAGCCTCGAGCGGTCGCCGCAGCCGATCCAAAGGAATTGGTGACAC
>CAMBQP010000277.1 GCA_945869955.1 Schlesneria paludicola DSM 18645 | reverse complement strand
TGGACCTTGTGCATTGGGTTTTTGGTTGAACTGGGGAAACCGGGCTCATTTTGGACGGGTCGGCCTTGCGGGACAAGCGGTAGATCGGGAAAACAAGCGGTCGGCGCGGGAAAAGCTGCCAGAAACTTTTGATTTTGCTGGAGGGGTTTTTTCCGTTGGACACTGTCGCTGGAAATCCATTGAGGTAAGCTACAATCTTTCGAAGTGTCCGCCGATCTGACAATTTTCGAATCGATTTGATTAGATTTGATCAGATTTGATTGGACGGCTGGCAGGCGGAATACGTTCCACAGATTCGTTGTTGTTCACCACATTCGATCACTTGCGACCTATCCGGTTTGAAATGCCTCCGATTGACCCCTCATCCCGTGTGACTCGAGATCTGACTGCCACCCCTTCCGCGGTGATTGATGTCGGCACGACTTCGATCCGGATGAAGATCGCCGAAATTCATGAGGAGGGGCATGTTCACCCACTGGACGAGTTATCGCGTGCGGTCAGTCTGGGAAAAGATACGTTCACTCGCGGATCACTCGAAAAAAGCACGATTGAAGAATGCGTGCGAGTCCTCAAAATCTATCGTCGCAAACTGGACGAATACGGGATCGAACCGGGCGAAAACGTTCGGGTGGTGGCGACGAGTGCCGTGCGTGAGGCGAGTAACAAGCTGGCCTTTCTCGACCGGGTCTATACCGCGACCGGATTTCAAGTCGTGCCGATTGATGAAGCCGAAGTGAATCGAATTACGTATCTGGGAATTCAGCCGCTCTTGAAACTGGATCCGGAACTGGCCGACGCCCGAACCGTGGTGACCGAGGTGGGTGGAGGTAACACCGAAATCCTGCAAGTCCAGAATGCGGATGTGTTGTTTGCTCAGACTTATCGTCTCGGGTCGCTGCGAATCCATCAGGCACTGGAAGCGTATCATGCGGCACAGTCCGTGACGCGGCGACTACTGGAACAGCAGATTCAACGAATCCTGGACCAGATACTGCAGCAGGTCCCTGCAGGAACGACGGAAGAAATGGTCGCCTTGGGGGGGGACATGCGATTTGCCGCCGGTCAGCTGGTGGCCGATTGGAATCCCGACAAATTGACCCGAATCGCGGTGTCGGACCTGGCGGAACTGACGGATACCGTCCTGTCGCTGAATGAAGACAAACTGGTTCACAAGTATCACATCCCGTTTCCCGAGGCGGGGACACTCGGTCCCGCGCTGTTGGCCTATACGATGATGGCGAAAGCATTCGGGCTGAAACAGGTGATCGTTTCGAGCATCAACCTGCGTGACGGGTTGTTGAAAGAGATGGCGACTCGCGGTGGCTGGAACGAGGATTTCAGCAATCAGGTGATTCGGTCTGCGTTTGATTTGGGTCGCAAGTTTGAGTTCAACGAACCCCATGCGCGGCAGGTTGCCAAGCTCTGCAGCATTCTGTTTCAGGGTTTGCGTGACGAACATCAGCTTGACCCCCGTTACGAACTGCTGCTGCGAGTGGCGGCGCTCTTGCATGAAGTGGGCCTGTATATCAGTACGGGTTCGTACCATAAGCACTCGATGTATTTGATCCAGCATAGCGAGCTCTTCGGCTTAAGCCGTTCGGATGTACAGCTGGTGGCGCTGGCGACCCGCTATCATCGTCGCGCTTCACCCAAGCCGACCCATACGGTGTTTACGACGCTGAGTCGTGATCAACGGATTGCGGTCATGAAAATGGCGGCCATGTTACGGGTGGCGGATGCGCTGGATGCCTCGAACGGTCAACGATTGCACGAACTGAAATTCTCGCGCGAGGGGGGCCGGTTGGTGATTGCCATCCCGCAGATTGAAGATTTGAGTTTAGAACAACTCGCCCTGAAGCAATCGGGTTCGCTGTTCGAGTCGACATTTGGAATGCCCGTGTTGTTGCGCAAACTACGCCCCTAACCAGTGAGATGTTTCTGGTATGTCTGTTGAGCCTCGATTTTTCAATCGCGAACTAAGCTGGCTGGAATTTAACCAGCGGGTGCTGGATGAAGCCATTGATCAGAAGATCCCTCTGCTCGAGCGACTGAAGTTTCTCGCGATCACCGCATCGAATCTCGATGAATTCACGATGGTCCGCGTTGGCAGTCTGCAACTCTTGCTGGCGGAAGGGGACATGCGGCCCGATGTGGTGGGGCTGACAACCGTCCAGCGGCTGAAAGCGATCCGCGATCGGATGCAGGACTTTCTCGCCGAACAGTATCGCTGCCTGCTGAATGACATCGAGCCGGCCCTGACGCGTGAAGGGATGCGGCGGCTGCGGTCGAGCGAATTGAATGATCGTCAGATGCAGCATGTGCAGCAGTTTTTTGAGCAGGAAATTTTTCCGATCCTGACACCACTGGCGGTGGTCTCGCCTCCACGTGATCTCGACGCCGATCTGCCCGTGCCAGCGGTTGATTCCAGCAGCAAGACGAAGGGTCGGAAGAAAAAAGGGCAGGAATCGAAAGCGACGGAATCGGTTGCCGATGTGCGAGCACCGGTCGGCGAGCTGGCGGAAGTCCCCTTTCCCCTGCTGATCAATCAATCCATCAGTTTGTGTGTCCGCTTGGCCCCTCTGCCGGGATCCGACCAGCCTCGTTTTGCGATTGTCCCCCTGGGCCGAAATCGGCAGCGGTTCATTACGGTTCCGACCGAAAATGGTTTCAGTTATATCCTGCTTGAAGATGTCATCAGTCTGTTTTTGGCGGAATTTTTTCCAGGGGAAACGATTGAAGAAAGCGTGGCGTTCCGCATTACCCGCAATGCCGATTTGGAACTGCAGGAAGATCAGGCTTTTGACCTGATGTCGAAGTTACAGGAAATTGTGAACGCGCGACGTCAAAGTGACTGCGTCCGTCTGGAACTGGCGGATCATGCCAGCCCGCTGTTGCGCGAATTCCTGCAATCCGCCGTTGCGATCGGCGATCACTGGGTGTTTACGGTCCCAGGACCACTCGATCTCGCTGCCTTTTTTCGATTAACCGATTTTCAAGGCTTCGATTCCCTGCGTTACGAGTCTTGGCCACCGAAACCGTCACCGCAAATTACGGGGGCCGAAACGCTGTTCGCCGCGATCTCGCAGCGGGACATTCTGCTCTATCACCCGTACGAGAGTTTTGATGCGGTGGTGCGGTTGGTTGATGAGGCGGCGGATGATCCGGATGTACTGGCGATCAAACAAACCCTGTATCGGACGAGTGCCAAGAGTCCGATTGTGGCGGCACTGAAGCGTGCTGCACAAAAAGGGAAGTATGTGACCGCAGTTGTGGAACTGAAGGCACGCTTCGATGAACAGCGGAATATCGATTGGGCTCGTGATCTGGAGCGGTCGGACGTGCAGGTCGTGTATGGCGTGAAGGGGCTGAAAACCCACGCCAAGATCAGTCTGATTGTCCGCCGTGAGCCACAAGGGATTCAGCGATACGTTCACTTTGGTACTGGAAACTACAACGAGATCACCTCCCGGATTTACAGCGATGTGAGTCTGATGAGTTGCAACGAGGATCTGGGCGCGGATGCCACCGCGTTTTTTAATGCGGTGACGGGATACTCACAGCTCCAGCGGTTTCGGCAGATCGAGATGGCCCCGGTGGGACTGCGGGAAAAACTGATCGAAATGATCGAAGCCGAAATCGACCGCAAAAAGGGGAATCCGAAACAAAAGGCGCTGATCATTTGTAAGCTGAACGCCTTGGTCGATCCGCAAATGATCGAGGCACTGTACGCGGCATCGCAAGCGGGGGTCAAAGTCCGGCTGAATATCCGGGGTGTCTGCTGCCTGCGTCCAGGGGTTCCCGGCCTGTCGGAAAATATTACCGTCACCAGTGTGATCGATCGCTTCCTCGAACATGCTCGCATCCTGTACTTTTATCATGGGGGGGACGAACGGTTGTTCATTTCGAGTGCCGACTGGATGCCGCGAAACCTGGATCGTCGAGTCGAACTGCTGATCCCTGTCGAGGATAAGGCGTGTCGACGCAATCTGATTTCCATTCTGAAAACCACCCTGGCGGATAACGTCAAAGCCAGAAAACTGTTGCCCAGCGGCCGCTATGAACCGGTACGAGTTTCGGATTCGGCGGAACAGGTTCGCAGCCAGGAGGTCTTGTACCGGCGGACGGTCGAGGCGATCGAGGATGCCTCGCGCGCCGCACTAGCGACCTTTGAGCCACTACGGGCCGCCGGGCACGACGACTAAGTTGCGTCAGAGTGTTGAATCTCTGGCACAGAAATCTGAGACGGAAATCTGAGACAGAAATGGGAGTGAAGCCGAATTGAGTTGCCATCACCGACACGAATCCCGGCATTCGCATCGTGGGGGGTGCGGTGTGCCGGTGCGAGCGAACAACGCATTCACGGGGCGGTGGCCGGAACTCTCTGCGGCTTTCGGCGTTGGTTGGGGGTGGTCGTCCAGAGGCCCGATGGAACCCATCACCCGACAGACGAGGGGACGACGACGAGGTGACGGCTGCAGGGTTTTGATGATTCTGCTGATCACCCTGGCTCAACTTGGCCTTTTCGGCGGCGGAACGGTGGGTGCCGCACCACCCAAACCGGCTGTAGCACCGGGCGAGTTGGGACAAGAGGTTAATCCCTTCATCGGAACAGGTGGTGTCCCATATTTGTGTGGCAATAACTTTCCGGGGGCTACCGTTCCGTTCGGAATGGTAAGGCTCAGTCCAGATACGGCCTCGCCACTCGGCCCACGCGCCACCAATTCGTCTGGCTATTATTATGGCGATTCACGGCTACTCGGGTTCAGTCATACGCGACTGGCGGGGACCGGAGCGACCGACGGGGGGAATTTTCTGGTGATTCCCTGCACCGCCGAGACGGCTGCGGCGAGTCGCCAGGGATTGAATGCAGCCTATTCGCATCAACAGGAAACGGCGTTTCCCGGTTACTATGGTGTCGAACTTCCCCGACTGGGACTTACCGCAGAACTGACCGCCACCTCACGGGTGGGTTTGCATCGCTACACTTTTGCGGGAAAACAGTCCCCCCAGCTCTTGATTCAGGTGACGAGTGTTCTGGGCAAGGGATCCAGTCGGCTGGGGGAAGTCCGGATTCTTCCCGAGGCAGCCGAGGTCGAAGGGAGTGTGCAGACGTTTGGGACGTTCTCAAAACGTTATGGGGGACTGAAGGTCTATTTTGTCGCCCGTTGCAATCGGCGAATTCAGGATTTTGGGACCTGGTCTGGTGCGACGGAACACCGTGGCGAAGTGGTCGCCCAGGGTGATGACATCGGTGTGAATCTCGGTTTTTCCCGTGACGAAACCCCGCAGGTGATCGAACTCAAACTGGCGATATCTTACGTGAGCATCGCGAACGCACGTGCCAACCTCGATCAGGAAGCGGGCGAGCTGAATTTCGATCAGGGGCTCGCGGTCGCGGTCGCGGCTTGGGAAGAGAAATTGGCCCGGATCGAAGTCTCGGGTGGCACCCTGCGTGAGCGTCGGATTTTCCGCACCGCGTTGTATCACTCGTTGCAAATGCCCACGCGTTTTCAAGACGTGAACCGTGAGTACCTCGGCTTTGATCGTCAGGTGCATCGCGCCGAAGGCTTTGACTACTACACCGACATGTCGCTCTGGGACACGTTTCGGACGGTCCATCCCTTGTTCAACCTAATCGCACGATCGGAGCAGCGGGATCAGATTCGGTCGCTGCTGAAAATGGGTGAGCAAGGGGGGTATTTGCCACGCTGGCCCGCCGGGGGTGGCTACACGAATTCGATGTTTGGAACGCCAGCAGACATTATGATTACCGAGGCGTATCTGAAGGGGATTCGCGGCTTTGATGTGGAAGCGGCCTATCGTCTGATGCGAAAGACGGCGACAGAGCCGGTTCCGGAAGGCTCACCCTTTTCCGGTCGGGCGGGGATCGAGCATTATCTGAAATATGCATATGGTCCCGCCGATCTGATGAAGAAGTCGGTCGCCAGTACGATCGAATACAGTTATGCCGATCAGGCGATTGCTCGTCTGGCGGAGGGGCTGGGTCATGTGGACGATGCCAAACGATTTCAGCGACAGGGGGCGAGCTATCGGAATTTATTCAATCCCGAGACGCAATTTTTTCAGCCTCGCGATTCGCAGGGACAATTTTCGGATTTGTTCCAGCCCGAAATGTTGACTTATGTTGATTTCACGGGCAAGTACACGCATGCGTATGTGGAAGGGAGTGCCTGGCAATGGCGTTGGGGTGTCCCTGGGGATGCCGAAGCCCTTGTCTCTCTGTTTCGCAGTCGCGAGTATTTTGTCGAGCAACTCGAACAGTTCTTTGAGGGGTCACCGGCAGGGGTCGGGGTGAATCCGAATGCCTATTACTGGCATGGAAATCAACCTGATATTTATGCCGCATATCTGTTTAACACCGCTGGGCGTCCTGATCTGACGCAAAAATGGGTTCGCTGGATTCTGGAGACCAAATATGGGGATCAGGAAAACGGCCTGGACGGGAATGATGATGGAGGAACTCTTTCGGCCTGGTACGTTCTGAGCTCGCTGGGCCTGTTTCCGACGGCGGGGACGGACCGATACGAAATCGGGAGTCCGGTTTGGAGTCGGGGGGTCATCTGGCTTGATCGGCAGCAATCACTGACAATCCTTGCGGACAACGCATCGACTGAAAATCGGTACGTGCAGCGGGTATGGCTGAATGAGGTGGAGCTGAATCGTTACTGGCTCAGTCACGCCGAAATTGCCAACGGGGGGAGACTCCGGTTTGAAATGGGGCCGCAGGCGAGAGTTGGTCGCTAAGTTGAGGATTTCTCAAGCAAGCAGGTTGAAAACGGATTTTAGCCCCCTCAGGATTCCCGATTTTTGCGACTTCGAGCCTGAGATCAAGCGGAGTGATAAAATCAAAAGAGACCGCGTTCCCCTGGTGAGGGGATCGCGGTCTCTCAAGATTCGACGAGACATCGGGATTGCGACGGTGGAGTCGCAGGCGAATAGGGTGAGACCCAGCGGTGTTAAGCACTCGCCGTTGAAGCGGTCCGAACCCTCGCAAAAGTTTTGGCACCTCCGACGGAATCGTATGATGTCTGCCGAACGGGGC
>CAMBQP010000276.1 GCA_945869955.1 Schlesneria paludicola DSM 18645 | reverse complement strand
TTTTCACCCAAAATTGTGACGCGTTGATTTCCGCGTCACAACTTTCATTCGGCCACACGGCAATGAGCGCCGTTGAAAACGACGCGATTGCAACAGGAACAAAGTCACTCGACATAAGCGGAGAGGCAGGGATTCGAACCCTGGGTCCGGGGAATACCCAGACGCCGCTTTAGCAAAGCGGTGCTTTCGGCCACTCAGCCACCTCTCCATCCGCAAATTCAGAACGCAAACTATATCTCATGAGGCCTGAAAAACAAGTCGTGAATTATTCCGGCGGAAATTTCTCTCAAAACCGGGGCCAATCGCGACTCACCTGGACTCCTTCATCCGACATTTGATCCGACCTTTTTTTCCGTTGATGCCAACGGACCGCAGGGGAATAGGACCCGGCAAGGAGGGACGAAACCCGCCCTCCATCCCGCACGCGGTACCTCATTCCGCCATACAGGACATCAAAGCAGGATCGTTTGTTCGCGGTCGGGACCGATGCTGATAAACTTGGCCGGCACACCCAGCAGTTCGCTGATCGTGTCGACGTATTGACGAGCCCCCGAGGGGAGGTCGCTTAACTTGCGGGCGTGGGTGATGTCCTTTTTCCAGCCGGGAATCTTGCGAAAAACAGGCTTGGCCACTTCCAGATCTTCGACGTGGGACGGAAAATCGGTGGTACGCTCACCACGAATCTCATAAGCCTCACAGATACAAAGCTCGTCCAACTGGGCCAGAACGTCGAGCAACATCACGGCGATCTCATCAACTCCGCAAATCCTTGCTCCATAACCGGTTGCGACGGCATCAAACCAGCCGCAGCGACGGGGGCGGCCGGTGACCGTGCCGTATTCATGCCCGACATCCCGAATGTGCTGGCCAATCTCGTTGTTCAATTCCGTTGGGAATGGGCCACCACCGACTCGGGTCGTATACGCCTTGGCGATCCCGATCATTCGGGTGATCGCGCGTTGGGGAACGCCGCTGCCGCTGTGGATCCCCGCTGACGAGCTGTTCGAACTGGTGACGTACGGGAAGGTTCCATGATCGACATCGAGCAGGCTCCCCTGAGCCCCTTCGAACAGGATGTTTTTCTTCTCTTTTAAGGCTCGGTGTAGCCACGCGGTTGTATCAACCACGTGCGATTTCAATTGCTCGGCGTAACCCATGTACGACTCGTAAATCGCGTCAGCGTTCAGCGGTTCCAGAGTCGAATCGAGTGCCTTCAGGGTCAGATTCTTGAAGGCAACAATGTCCGCCAGCTTCGTGCGGAAGGTTTCGGGGTGGTAGAGGTCACCGACGCGGATGGCATGCGTTCGCCCCGCTTTGTCGCGGTAACAGGTTCCGATTCCGCGACCGGTGGTCCCAATTGCCTGGTTACCCCGTCGCTTCTCAAACACCGCATCTTCCACAATGTGATACGGAAGAATCACGTGAGCACGGTCACTAAGTAACAGGTTTTGGCCATCAACCTGCACCCCCCGGTCGGTCAGTGACTTCATCTCCTTGAGCAGGGCTTCGGGATTCACGACGAGGCCATTTCCGATCACCGCTTTGACACCCGGACGCAAAATTCCGGTTGGTAACAGCGAAAGTTTGTAGGTTTGGCCATCAAACTTCACGGTGTGCCCCGCGTTGTTTCCCCCTTGGTACCGAACGACGACTTCGTGGGAATCCGTCAGGAAATCAACGATTTTCCCCTTGGCTTCGTCACCCCATTGCAGACCGACAACTGACGTCACTGACACAATTCAGACCTTACAGGAAAATACGTGGCAAGAGGCAAAACCAATTGCCACTTGTGGAAAGAACCATTTCTGATGACTCGCAAACGGACCGAGGATTGCCGGATTCAGGGCCGGGAGTTGCGACGAGACAGATCCCAAAGCCTCTGATCCACCTCGACAACGCCCGCAATGTCAGCCGTTTTGGAATGACGCTCGGCGCGTAAAAAATGCGAGACAGACATCGGTGTCCATCCCGCGAGTCCGATTCAGTCTACCGAGCCCTCTGCCGAATGTGGAGCGTGGCGGGGGATGGCAAGGTTCGAAACGAGAAACAAAACGGGATTTCTGCAGAATATTTCTGACAGAGGAAAATGGAATACCCTTACTGGGAAAGAGGTTACGCCGAGTGGGCAGCCGGCGAGTATGAAGAATCGGTGAATTCCCCTTTTTCAGGGTTGGCGACCTGAAGCCGACGCGCGAATTCGGGTATCATCGGATCCGAAGTGTTCCGCGCTGAATTGACCCGATCGATTTTGAAGGTCTCAATACGATGGAAACCACATTCTGGGAGGCGATTACCCAGCTTTCCCCAGCAAATCAGCTCGGTTTTGCTTTTGCCTTGCTGCTGGCGTTTGGCTTCGAATTCATCAACGGGTTTCACGACACCGCTAACGCGGTCACCACGGTCATTTACACCCGAACGCTCCGGCCCACTCCTGCCGTGATTTTTTCCGGCTTCTGCAATTTCCTCGGCGCCTTAACCGGGGGGACCGCTGTGGCATTCGCGATTGTGAACCTGCTTCCCGTCGACCTGCTGATTGACAGCTCGTCCATGCGGGCCCTGGTCATGGTGTTGTCGCTGCTGCTGGCAGGGGTCATCTGGAATCTGGGTACGTGGTGGCTGGCACTTCCGGTGTCGAGTTCCCATACGCTGATTGGTTCCATTATCGGAGTCGGCATGGCGAACGCCCTGATGACGCAAGGAAATCCATTCGGGGGAGTCAGCTGGCCTCAGGTGCAAAAAGTCGGGCTGGGTCTCTTGATTTCCCCCCTCATCGGGTTTGTTTCCGCCGCACTGTTGCTCGGAACGATGAAACTCATCTTCAAAAACCCCAATCTTTATCATCCGCCGGGCGAGGGTGACGAGCCTCCCCACTGGATCCGTGGCGTGCTGATTGCCACCTGTGGTGGGGTCAGTTTTGCCCATGGTTCCAACGATGGCCAGAAAGGAATGGGGCTGATTCTGTTGGTACTGATTGGATTCCTGCCAACCTATTATTCGCTGGATATCCATCATTCCGATCTGGCGAAAAACGCGCGCAGCGCTGCGGTGAAGATCAGCGAAATCGTGGAAAAAGAGCATCCTGAGGCGGCCGAGGTGATCAAGTCCGATCTGGCACCGATACTGGAAAAGCTGGACGGGAAAAACTCGTTTTCCGAGATTACGCCTACCGAACGCTGGAAGGTTCGTGAATCGATTTATCGCTTTCGTAAGCATGTGATCGAACATGAGCTCTCCCCCCAGACACTCAAGGCAACTGAACCCCACCGCAAACATTTTGCGAAGGCGATCGAATTTGTCCCCTACTGGGTCATTGTGGGGGTCGCCCTCGCGCTCGGCATCGGAACCATGATTGGCTATAAACGGATCGTGGTGACGATCGCGGAAAAGATTGGCAAATCACATTTGACCTTCGCGCAGGGGGCTGCCGCAGAAACGGTGGCCGCTTGCACGATCATGCTCGCCGATCTCTATCACCTGCCGGTCAGCACGACTCAAGTCCTGTCATCCGGAATTGCCGGGACGATGTACGCCAACCGATCGGGATTACAGATGGGAACGATTAAAAAAATCGCCATCGCCTGGGTGTTGACCCTTCCAATCGCGATCCTGTTGTCTGGCCTGTTCTTTATCATTGGGGTGTCGCTCTTCCCAGGGACCGGTCAGCCAAGTCCCCCCGCTGCCGTCGCGCAGGGACCTGTGGTTCGCTAGAATTTTTGCTAGTCTTCCCCTAATTTCGAGCGATTCATCCTCGCGTTGCCCTGTTCCCAGCCGCTCGATAGCGTTTTCCTGGCGAGTCTGAGTAAACTTCGGGAAATCGAGTGACACTCACGGGACGAGCGGCGTTTGTTCCCAGCTCGACAACACACGTGAATTGCCGCCCAGCCTTTCGGGGTTGCGGCTCGCTGGATGGTCCATGAAGCTCAAAAGTTTACCGGAAGATTTCGAAGTCGAAGAATTGAGTGATTTTCCGCTCGACGGTGGTCCGTTTGCCGTCTACCTGCTGACAAAACGCTCATTGGGGACCCCCGAAGCGATCACCGCAATTTCCAGCCGCTGGAACTTTCCTCGTCGGGTGATCGGTTACGGAGGACTGAAAGACAAGCACGCGGTCACCCGGCAGTGGGTGACGATTCATCGCGGACCCCGTCGCGATTTCCGCGAAGAGAGTTTGTCGCTCACCTATCAGGGTCAGGCCAATCGCCCGTTTGGTCCGCAGGATATCACCGCAAACCGTTTTCAGATTGTGATGCGCAATTTAACGGACGAGGCGGCTCAGAAGGTGATCGCGGCCCGTAATTCGCTGGCCGAATTTGGTGTCCCGAATTTCTATGATGATCAGCGGTTTGGATCGCTGGGAGAATCAGGAGAATTCATCGGCCGTCCCTGGTGTCTGGGTGATTACGAACGGGCGCTATGGCTGGCAATTGCCGAGCCAAACTCGCACGATCGCCCCAACGACCGAGACGAAAAAGAGATTATTCGTCGACTGTGGGGCGATTGGGTCGCCTGCAAAGCGACACTGAGAAAATCTTCCAGCCGCAGCATAATCACGTATCTGGTCGACCACCCGGAACGGTTTCGCGATGCCTTTGCGCTGTTGCGGCAAGACCTCCGCAGCCTGTGGCTGGCGGCCTATCAAAGCGATCTGTGGAATCGCTGTCTCGCAGCAAGACTCGGCCAATCGATCCCTGCCAGCCGGACGTTTCCGGTTCAGCTGGCCACGTCACAGGTCTCATTCTTCACCGAATTGACGGAGTCTGAGACGACCGAGCTTCAAGGGCTGGCGCTGCCACTCCCCTCGGCCCGTCTCCATCTTGACCCCGGACCGTTGCTGGATCTGTATGAAACCATCCTCGCAGAACAAGGATTGGCACTGCGCGAGTTACGAGTCAAATACCCGCGTGACAGTTTCTTTTCGAAAGGGGAACGGACGGCAATTGTCAGGCCGACCGAATTTAAGATCGGGCGACAGGATGCGGACGAATTGAATGAAGGCCGCCACCGGTTAACGCTTGAATTTGTCCTCCCTCGCGGTTCGTATGCGACGATCGTGATTAAGAGATTAACGCTGATTCCGTAGGCCTGAGACGGAAAACCGGGACTGGGGCTGTAGTTGTCGAAATGCAAAATTGAACCCTGGTCTGATTCCCGCGTGACGGCAATGCCTCAAATGAAACATGCCTAACAACAAAACGCTGTCAGGCCTATTTCTGTTATGGTGCAGAAGGCGGGATTCGATACCCCCCGTTTTTTTAACTCTTCGCGGAACTGACTTTACTGCGTGAAGCGATTGTCCGCAAAGGGTTTGCGACCAAGCATCTTCCATTGTCTGTAGGCAGCACTCTCTTCCATCATCACCAACATTGTCTCACTGAGACAAACGCTTTCGAGCGGCACCTCCATCCCGGAGGTGTCTCATGTCTTTCAACAACTCTTCCTCGAACGACCTTCAACCTCGCGCTCCCCGAAAGCGGAAACGCAGTTCTTCGGAACGCGGACTGGCCTCGGACAGCGATCTTGCCGATCTCGCGCGAGCTTATCTCGAAACCCAACATCGCCTTTGGCCGGAGCTTGTCAAGAAAGGCGTCATTCCGCCACTTTCCGCTGACGTCATACAGACGCCGTGCCTGGGATCATGCTCATCAAGACCAGCTTAAAGATGCTGTCACAAGCGGGACAACGCCCGATCGAGGCATCTATCGGCACATTGCCGACGCCAAGATCCGCGAGGCACAATTTTGTTTGAAGAAGGGCAAACTCACGATCCGTGAAATCTCCAGCAGAACTGGGCTCAGCCAATCAACCGTTCGCCGTGAGAAGTGCCGAATGACAGATCAATAGTATCTCAGACGCCAGATGCGGATTGTTCGCGAACGCGGGAATCCGCTTCTGACGATTTGTAGGTGGTAATTATCCACCCCAAAGGTACGAAGGCGCAATCTTACCATCCGAGGCTCGACCAATACTTGAACCAGAACGCAATGGACAATCCCAACATTGCAACTCCAATAGTCAGAATCCCCAAGATTCGATTCCCTCCCCGAGTTTTCCCCGACACGAGACAGGCAGCACCAACAAAAGTCGCGATGGGACAAAGAACGTATTGTATCACTCCGTGCAAACCAACCGCGTCTCGCAATCGCCTCTCCGATGCACGCCGCTGCCGCTCATCCACCGAGATCGACGGGTCATCGTATACAGAAGCCGAGATTCGCCATTTGCCGCCCCGCGTTTCATGTGGAAGCGGATTCCCAGATATCCAATTCAGGATCCCAATCCATATGGCACAAAATGCCATGTAGAAGGACAACATGGAAAGCAATGCAGCGATGCAATAGTCTTTGCGGTTCCAATTATTACCGAAACTCGTTGTTGGGGCCGAAAATCCCATCCAATCCTCCAGCGTTAATTGCATGGTTCAGTGCGTTGGGTCTGACGGTAACCGTTCACGGAGCGGTAACAAGCGGGGGCGCGGATTGGTTATTAAGATTGGCTTCGACCGCAGCGGTTAGCCACTGGAAGACGGACCGCTTTTGAAGACGACAGGTTTCGGAGACGGTCAGCATTCGCTTTATGAACCGGCTTCCTGCTTCGCTCTGAGTTCCGAAGGAAAGCTTGCGGTAGATGACAGCAGGGCGCAGGGCACGTTCGGCGGCGTTGTTCGTCGGCTCGATCCCATGGACCTCGATAAACGTCCAGAGCCACTCTCGGTAGTTGTACAATTCCCGGCACATCCCGACGAGTCGCTGGTTTCCGCTGCATCGGCCGTGAAGTAACAGGCGATTGACTTCTTCCCGTATCGGCTGCATTTGGGACTGGAATGACTCCCAACCGATCTCACCGGATGTGAATTGACGCCAATAGAGAAATAGGTTTTGCATCGGGCGTTTCAGATCGAATCCGAGTCGCTTCACTTGCCGGTCGTGATGATCAATCAGCGATTGAATGTCTCGCTTGAGGTGTGCCCAGCACCATGGGAGTCGTTTGGCTTGCCAGTACATTTTCGCACGGTCGCAGTTGATGATTCCCCGAAATTCGTCCCCGAGAAGTTTGGGCAACGCCGTTGCTGCCCGGCTCGCGAAGATGGCAAATACGGCGAAGTTCGAAGCGACTGCGGTCCAGAGC
>CAMBQP010000275.1 GCA_945869955.1 Schlesneria paludicola DSM 18645 | reverse complement strand
AGACGACTCGCGCAGCAGACTCGCGAGCGCCAGATAACCGAATCCCGCACTGGCGGTCTTTAAAGCGTCTCGACGTGAGAGGGCATCGAGAGCGAAACCAAGTTGTCGGTGGAACTGTGTCATACCATCTTCCGTTACGGGGGAACTTTCGCTGAATTCGGTCGAGGAAGGCTGATGGCTCAGGCGGTTTATTGGAGATAGCGAAACTCGGCCGTTCCGAGTAACGCCTGGCAAAAACTGATCCAAGCCGCTCGCCGTGGGTCGCTCGAAATCCCTTGTTGGTCAGGGTTCGCAGCATCCCCTCCCTCGGCTCTCTCGCCAGCAGGAACGACCGTACGGGGTGACGATTTTTTCGGAGGGGGGGTCGCCGACCCCGCCGGCTGCGGATCTTCACCGTTTGCCACGACGGCAGGAACAGAGGGCCCCTCGGTGGTTGCCAAAGCCGGGGCCGAAGTCGACTCTTGTGTTTCGCGAATCATATCGGTGAATTCATCGAGGTAGCCGAGCACCCGCCCAACTTCGATTTCCGTCGCCGGTCGATTGAAGGCAATCTGATACGCCTGCTGGACGCGGGCGAGGTCTGATTGCTCGGCGTTCGATAACAGTCGACTGGCAAAATTTCGTCCCTGCATGCTGACGAAGGGGTCATTCAGCAGATACAGCGCCTGGGTCGGAACCGTCGTCGAATCACGACTTCCCGTCACCATCCCCTGTTCGGCAAAATCGAAGACTTCCAGCGCGCGGGGGGTGATTCCTCGCACCAATGGCAGGAACAGGCTTCGATGTTCACTCGCAAGCGCCGCCTCGTGCAGTCGTTTTGCCTCGGGACTCGTGTTCCCGATTTCAATCACCTTAAAACGACTGGCAGGAGAGGCTTCGGGACGAGTCCGCTTGAGCCGTCCGGCAGTCGCCAGCATGGCATCACGAATTTCTTCGGCATCCAGTCGTCGGGGGGTGTGCCGCCAGACCAGTCGATTGGCGGGATCCACCGCCAGATTCGCTGCCGAGCCATCCGCACTCAGCCGATACGTATGGCTGAGAACGATCGTGCGCACCAGTTTTTTCACCGACCAGCCCCCCTGTACAAATTCCCTGGCGAGATAGTCCAGCAGTTCGGGGTGCGAGGGGCGATCTCCGGACACGCCAAAATTATCCACCGAGGTGACGAGCCCCTGCTGGAACAGATGCTGCCAGATCCGATTGACCATGACGCGCTGGGTTAACGGGTTTTGGTCGCTGGTCAGCCACTGCGCCAGTTCAAGTCGTCCACTCTGGCTGGGATTCACTTTTGGTTGACCCGGATACTCGATGAGACTGAGGAATCCACGCGGGACGGTCGGCCCCTGTTTTTCCGCTTCACCCCGAATGCGGATCGACGTATCGGCGATCTTTTTGGATTCGCGCAGCCCATAGGTGACACTCCCATAAACTGCCGGATCTTTCAGTCCCACCAGGTCCTGCTCGGCTTTGGTCAGTTTTTGACGAGCAATCTGTTCGTGGGTTTTTCCGTTTTCCTCTTTGACCATCCCCTCGGGGGTCCCCTTGATCGCCTGGAAGGCCGTCCGGGCTGCCGCGACAACCTGTTCCTGCTCTTGGATCTTTTGCGTCACCTCGATTTTGGATTTTGTTTCCAGGCTGACATCCAGCAACATCGTCGTGTCGTAGTAGTCGAGTCCCCCGCCACCCATTTTGCTGCGAAGACCAGCACAGAGGTCACTGCTCTGAAAAATCCCCGCTAAAGCGTAGTAATCAACGGTGGGGATTGGATCAAATTTGTGGTCATGACAGCGGGCGCAACTCGCGGTCAGCCCCAGAATCGCGCGGGTGACGGTGTCGATCTGTTCATCAATGTTGTCCATCATAAATCGGACTTTGAATCGTTGATTGACATCTTTCACGCCGAGTGCCAGGAAGCCCGTCGCGATCAGTTGCTCGGCTTTTTCCGCCGGGGAATTGGCGGGCAACAGGTCCCCGGCAATCTGCTCACGCAAAAACTGATCGTAGGGTTTGTCATTCGAAAAGGCGTCAATCACATAATCGCGATACCTCCAGGCATGGGGCATCGGCAAATTTCTGGCGGAACCAGTTGATTCTCCATACCGAGCGACATCGAGCCAGTGACGCCCCCATCGCTCACCGTACGCCGGTGATTTCAGTAAACGGTCTACCACTTTTTCAAACGCATCCGGTGCTACGTCCCCCAGAAACTCGGCCGACTCGGCAACCGTCGGAGGCAGGCCCGTCAGGTCGAAGCTGACGCGACGAATCCATGCCGGCTTGTCGGCATCCCGCACCGGAACCAATCCCTTTTCATTCCATTTTGCCAGGATAAACCGGTCAATCTCGTTCCAGACAAACGCAGGATCCACGACCTGCGGTGGTCCCTGTGGATTGAGCGGTTGCCAGGCCCAGTGTTCTTTCCGCAGTTGGTCATACTCGGGCTTGGGCTGAATCAGTTCCGCCGAAACTTCCACCGGTGGCCAAGCAACCCCCTCGCGGATCCAGGTTTCCAGGTCGGCAATCTGTTCATCCGTCAGCTGTTTTTTGGGGGGCATTTCCAGGCCACCTTGATGGCGGACCGCCTTGATCAGCAGACTCTGATCCGGCTTTCCGGGAATCACCGCTGGTCCCCGTCCTCCGCCATCAATCAGCCCATTCCGGTCATCGACTCGCAATTCCCCCCGGCCGCCGTTTTCCGCAGAATGACAATTGATGCAATTTTCGATGAGCAGTGGTCGAATCTTCTTTTCAAAAAACTCCAATTTGGCGGGATCAAAAGAGACGGGGTGTTCCACCGCCACGGTCATCTGCTGCATCCCTAACGCCAGCAGCGCGAAGACCCACAACAGTCCATCGTGAACGAAGTGTCGACACCCGACCCACTCGCCGTTTTTGCGATCGTGGGACGCAGCCTGAACGGATGAACCGAACGTTGTTGCTTGAGTTGCGGGTTTCCAGAGACGCATCGAAATCTCCGAGTCCAAACGCAAGATCGCACAACAATCCCGTTGGGAAGCGGGATCGAGTCGAACCGCGCGCTGTGACAGCAATCGATCACTTTTTTCCGAAGTCTTTTAAGCATCGGCTGCGCCAAAGGGAATGTCAAACGCAACTTCGCAAATTCCCGTCCGCTGGGGGGCTTTTCAATCGAGTGACCTGCGGTCTTTGTCGAGTCTGCCATCGACGCCAGGCAAGTTGGCGACGAGCGGATCGACCTGCATCAGGGGAGGGGCCGTTTAGTCCGCCCGTTCCAATCCCTGATTCCTCCTCAAATCGCGACTCGAGCATATTCACCATAGCTTAGGCAATCCACGCTGATTATGATGCTCATTCGACGCCGTTTTGCCCTCCGTATCACCATGTGAAGTTTTTTTCGTTATGCCGACGACCGACCGAACCGAGCGGATTGCCATTGTCGGTATCGGCGGAATTTTTCCGGGAGCCCGAGACCTCGATACGTTTTGGCACAATGTTGCCAACGGAGTCGATTCCGGACAAAGCGTCCCCGCAGATCGCTGGTTCCTGCGAACGCAAATTGCCCTGGAACCTGGCGGACCCCAGGCGGACCGGGTTTATTCCGACTGGGGCTGTTTCATCCAGGATTTTCAGTTCGATCCAACCGGTTTGAATCTGGATCCGGCATTGCTGAATCGGCTGGATCCGCTGTTTCATCTGGGATTACATGCCGCCCGAGCTGCCGTCGAAAATGCGCGAAAATTATCTGGCACCAACCTGAAACGGGTCGGTGTGATTCTGGGGAATATCGTACTCCCGACCGAATCGACTTCGGCAATGTGTCGGAATGTGCTGGGACGGACATGGATCGAGCGGTTGATCGAAGCGCTGCCGATCTCGCCCGAACGTCGCGATCAATTGAAGGCGGACCTCGATCAGCCCGATCGGACCACCCGCGACTGGCATTCGCTCAACAGTCTGGCTGCGAGTCTTCCTGCCGCCCTGATTGCGGAAGGTCTGGGGCTGGGTGGCGTCGCCTACACCCTGGATGCCGCCTGTGCGTCTTCCCTGTATGCCTTGAAATTTGCCTGCGACGAACTGCTGGCCCATCGCGCCGATGCCATGCTGGCAGGAGGAATGTCACGTCCAGATTGCCAGTATACCCAGATGGGATTCGCTCAACTCCAAGCCCTGTCAAAACGAGGCCGCTGTGCCCCGTTGAGTGCCGCAGCCGATGGCCTGGTTGTTGGCGAGGGGGCCGGATTGTTTGTGCTCAAACGGCTCTCGGATGCGATGCTCGCCGGGGATCCGATTTACGCCGTGATTGCGGGAATCGGTCTCTCGAACGATCGGGGAGCGAACCTGTTGGCACCTCATTCCGAAGGCCAGTTACGGGCCATGCGGTCTGCGTACCAGCAGGCGGGATGGCGACCGAGTGATGTCGATCTGATCGAATGTCATGCGACGGGGACACCGGTTGGTGATGCAGTAGAAATCGACAGCCTGCACCAACTCTGGCAGGAAGAATCGAGCCGACCTGGCCAATGCGTGATTGGAGGGGTCAAATCGAATGTGGGTCACTTGCTGACGGGGGCGGGCGCTGCCGGACTGATGAAGGTGTTGTACGCCTTCAAGCATCAGACGCTGCCACCCACCGCCAACTATGAATCCCCCGCGACCGGACTGACCCGGCCAGACAGCCCCTTCCGTGTCATTGGCCAGGCCGAACCCTGGCCAAGACGGCCCAGTGGCCGGTTGTCTCAGCACCTCGTTGCAGCAAGCCCAATTCCCCGCCGCGCCACGATTAACGCCTTTGGATTTGGCGGGATCAATGCGCATGTGCTGATCGAGGAATATCTCGATGTTCCTCATCAAACCGCTTCCCCTTCGATCGGCGGTGCAGGCTGGCCTCACCACGTCATGGTTGCCGCGCATCGGCCAGAGGCCGAGGCCACACCCGAGAACCTCGACATCGCGATCGTCGGCCTGGCGGTGCAGACCAGCCTCAGCGAGACCTTGCCCGAGTTCCTGCACGCCTGCACCTCGACAAGTAACAACTCGACAAGTAACAACTCGACAGGTAACAACTCGACAAGTAACCGCTCCACAAGCACCGCCTCAACTAAGAGTCCTTCCTCGCCACCCATCCAGAATGATTGGGGCGTTGTACAGACCGCTTGGTATCAGCGCGAGCAAGCCGCCAACGGACACCCGAGCCCACCCGCAGCGGTGCCACTCGGTGCCGTCCGGTTGCCCTTGGGTGAATTTCGGATTCCACCACTTGAGATGCAAGACATGCTCCCCCAACAGCAATGGATGTTGCGGGTGGCTGCCGAGGCGTTGCGAGACTTTTCCAGCGGCCATCACGCTCAGGCATCGCTTTCCGCTGCGACCGCAACGCTCGGTAACCGGACGGGCGTGTTTATCGGCATCGAACTCGACCCGAACACCACCAATTTTCACCTCCGCTGGTCTGTGGAAGAACAAGCCCCGCGTTGGGCCGAGCAACTTGGTTTACGCTTGGACCCCGAGGAATTGTCCGCCTGGATCGTGTCGTTGAAAGAGGCGGTGGGGCCCCCCTTGACTGCGAATCGGGTGATGGGAAATTTGGGCGGAATTGTCGCCAGTCGGCTAGCACGGGAGTTCAACGTTGGTGGCCCCAGCTTCACGATCTCGTCGGGGGGGAACTCGGGACTACGCGCCTGTGAACTGGCCGCACACGCACTTCGCCGCGGAGAACTCGATCAAGCCATCGTCGGGTCGGTCGATCTACCCGGTGATGTGCGGACGCAAATTGCCGCCGCTCGGTCCCTCGCGGCGGAAATCCCCTCGTCGGCCTGCGATGGGGCGACAGCGGTCGTCCTCAAGCGCCTGGAGGATGCGCGGCGTGATGGAGACGTTGTTCACGCGGTGATCCGGGCCATTCGTCAGGAAAACGCCCCTGCGGCGACCAATCCCCCGCCAGCCTCTCACGCTGCGGGGGCCGCCTCGGGTTTATTGAGCTTGGCCGCCGCCGTCGGTTCACTGAGGGAACGATTGCAGATTGGTCCCGTGATCGATTACTGGCTGCACAATCATGGCGAAGGGCCTCGCCGCATGCAGGTACCGGGGCAAGGGGTCGATGGACGATGTCTGACCATCGAACTGGAAGAAAGTAGCGAACCCGAAAAGAGTCTCGAAACGGTCCACGATCGTCCCCTCCTCGAACCGACGATTGGGACGTCACGGCCTGCGGTGACGGTCTTGCCCGCTCAACTCTTGGTGATCGAGGGACATTCCCCCGGCGACATCCAGACCGGCCTCCTGCAATTGCAGCAGTGTTTGGGGACAGTCCCGTCGTTGTCCCTGCTGGCCAGACAATGGTTTCATCAGCAACCACCCCGGTTTGAATCTCGGTTGGCGATGACGCTGATCGTCAAATCGCTCGAGGAACTGCCACAGCTGATTCGTGCTGCTCTGGTAAAATTACGCGACGAGTCGGCTGCGGGAAATCCCGATCGGCGGATCATTTTCACCAGCCAGCCGTTGGGATCTACGGGGCGAATGGCATTTGTCTTTCCTGGTTCTGGCAACGCGTTCGTCGGGATGGGGCGGGAATTGCTGGCGGCATTTCCCGAGGCGATGCGTCGACAGGAACGGGAAAATCGCTGGCTCAAGGATCAGTATCGGCCCGAGTTAATCTGGCACAGTGCGTCGACCGCGAACTTGCTCAGCGACCACAAAGCGATGATTTTTGGTCAGGTGGCACTCGGTACGGCACTCTGTGATCTGCTGGAAATCTTTGGGATTCGCCCTTCCGCCAGTCTCGGTTACAGCCTCGGCGAATCAGCGGCACTTTTCGGGCTGCGTGCCTGGCTCGATCGGGACGAGTTGCTGCAACGAATGGATGCCGCGACAATCTTCGGCAGTGATCTGGTCGCGCCGTTCGACGCGGCGCGACGTGCCTGGAACATTCCCGCAGGGACTGCGGTCCCGTGGATTTCCGGGGTTATCGACCGTTCGGCGGACCAAATCCGTCAATGGCTCGCCGCGTTCGTCGCCGCCGCAGTCGCCGCGGGGTCACACCCCTTGCGGGTCTTTTTGCTGATTGTGAACACCCCCACGCAGTGCGTGATTGGTGGCGATCGGCAGGATGTCGAACTTCTGATTCGCGGGTTATCGGCGAACTTCGTTCCGTTTGCCGCCCCGAG